>DRQF01000020.1 GCA_011369445.1 Planctomycetota bacterium
CATCGTCACGGCGCGTTCGGAGCCCGTCTTGTGGTTTCGCGCCAACAGCTCGGTGACCTGCTGGCGAGTCTTGACGAGTCCGGCGATGCGTATCTTATGGTCAGTCATGGGTCGTACTCACGGCACATCACGGGAATCAACGGGGCCCCGGCGCTCGCTAGCTCGCTCCGTAGACCTTTCTAATCAGATTCGCCCCAGCTTTGAAGTTCAGATGCGAGTTCAGGCCCAGCCCGGGGCAGTTCGTTTGCGTTTGGTGGATGTGTCGTTTTCCGAGTACCGTCTCTCGATGGGTTTTCCGACAGGAAGGAGCACTGAGTGATGGGTGAGAAGGCGGGATGGGAGGGGGAGATCCTGGCGGTGCAGCCCCGGATTCGGCTGAACCGGAGTTTCGATCAACGCTCCCACACCTATCGGGGCTACGTCCTGAGAGTCCGCGGAACGTGGGACGGGAAGGACGGGGTGTTCGTCGTCGCCATCGGCAAGGCTGCCCAGGCCAAGCACGCCTTCCGCGCTGGCGATGTCGTCACGGGTAAGGGGCTTCCCGTCGCCGACACGCGGCAGGAAACCGCCGACCTCTACAAGGTGAGCGGTTTGAAGCGGCTCGCGTGGGGGCCGGAATCCCCGCCCGATGCACCGCCTTTCCTCGGCGTGCCGCCCACCCTCGAAGTCTATCGGGAACGCAACCATCGCCGATTGGCGAGCCCTACCTTCCAGACGACATGCAGGAATTGCATCTGGGGTTGCGCCATGGCGGTGGAGATGACCCTCGATCACTGGAATCCCGCGCTGAAGGAATACCGAAGGGAGACGTTCTGCTACGGGCCGAAGAGCTGTCGGCTTTACGAGGCCGGCCCCACCCGCACCGTCCCGGGCCGCAACGGAATGTCCTGGGAAGAAGAGGACTGGGTGGACGAGGAGGCGACGGCCCACCGAGGGCCGGACGACTGAGCGTTGCCGGGGTGGAGAGGCTGGAGTAGCCTGCTGGGAGAGCTGAGTCTCGAAGCGAATCAAAGGAGCGGCGAGGAAGCATGGACGCGAAAGAGCTAGAAAAACAGGCGGCGGAAGTGGGCGAATGGGTGGCGATGCGCGAAGCGAAGGGGGAAGCCTTTCTCCGGGATGTGAACGTCGACGGCGTCGACATGACGCCGTACGAGGACAAAGTCATCGTCGACGTGGGCTGCGGACCCAGACCCTTCGTCGAGTTCTACCCGGCACGGGCGGGCTTCATGCTCGACTGCTGCATGAGGGAATACCAGCGCGAGCGGCTCCTCCAACCCGAGACGCCCAAGAAGGCCCTCTGCGTGGATTGCATGGCGGAACGGCTGCCTCTGCGGACGGGAGCGGTCGATCACGTCTTCTCCATCAACATGCTGGATCACTGCTATGACCCTGAAAGCGTCGTCGCGGAGTTCCGGCGGGTGATCAAGCCGGGAGGGTGGATTCACCTGAACGTGGACATTGGCGGGGAGGCCACCCCCTGCGAACCCATCGTCTTCACCGAGGAGCGCCTCGATGCCATGTTCGCGGGTCTGCAACTCGTCTATAAAGACCGCGGGACGCCGTCTCACCCGGGCCGCGAAGCCATGGTGATTCGGGTCTACCGTTGGGCGGACGAGGCCGCCCTAACGGCCAGCGAGCCCAGCTCGGAAGTTCCCGTGGGCAAGGACGTCTCGGTCGTCGAGCGCAGCCTTCAATACCTGGCGTGCCCCGTTTGCCGCGGCCCGCTCCAGTGGAAGTCGGATCTTCTCTGCGAGGCCTGCGATCACACGTATCCCATCGAAGACGGCATTGCGATGCTGAAGCCCGCATGAGATCGTAGGATTTCGAGGGCGCGGCGCTGGTTCAAGTCAAGACCGTCCCCATCGATACCCTGCCCCTCGAGGGCCTCCCGGACGTCTTTCTCCTCGATGCGGCGGCACGCGCGTGCCATCGCCACATCGCGCGCCACCGTGAGAAGGCCGATCGCCCGCCGGGGGACACCCTGGCACGCGCGTGCCATCCCGTGCACGGCAAGCGGGGTGATCTCGGTCGCGAGGGACGCCGCGCGGCGGCGGAGGATCTCCTCCAATTCGCCCGTGGAATAGGGATCGAGGATCTCGAGGCGGGGAAAGCGATCGCGGAAGGGTTTCGCGAGAAGCTCCGGGTCCGTGGTGGCGCCCGGAACCGTGAACGGGGGAAGATCGAGGGGCGGGCCGTCGGGCAGGGAGAGTCGCCCCTCCTCCATGGCCTCGTAGAGGACCTCCGCCACGGGACGGGGGAGAGCATGGATCTCGTCGATGAAAAGGACGTCGCCGTTCCGCAAACGGGTGAGGAGGCGGACGAGGTCGGACGTCTTCGTGAGGAGAGGCGCCGCCGTGCGGTGGAAATCCGACTTCATCTCCGTGGCCAGGGCACAGGCGAGTCGCGTCTTGCCGAGGCCCGGGCCGCCCGTGAGAAGGATATGGGGGAGGGGACGGTTCTCGTTGCGGGCCGCCCGAACGCTACAGGAGAGACTCTTCCGTATGCGATCCTGCCCGACGAGGTCGGCGAGGGCCGGGCGGGCTTTGGCCTTCGGCGCCGGAGCGACGAGGCGTGGCACGCGCGTGCCGCGCTCGCGGACGTCGGCGACGATGTCAGGGACCCTCGGCCTCGGGGTCGCATCGGCGGAATCCCGATCGTTCGCCGTGAGGACGGCTCGAATGCGCAGATTCGACGGTGCTTCGCCCTCGATCTCGAGACATCCGCCATGCACGAGGGCGTGACAGGACGTGCAGAGCGTCACGAGATTCCGAGGCGTGGTGGGGCCGCCCTCGGAGCGGGGACGAATGTGGTGGGCGTGAAGGGAAGTCTTCAGGCCGCAGTTGCGACAGCGGTGGCCGTCGCGGGCGAGAATGCGGCGACGGAGCGCCGGCGGAGTGGGCAATGGAAGGACCTCGCCATCCGCCTTTTCCGCGTCGGCGGGCCGGGCGCCGCAGGAGAGGGCTTCTCCGTCCGCCGCGGCCAGGGGCACGGGCCCGTCCGCTGTCGGAATCTCGTGTTGGCGACAAGTGGGACACCGGTGGACCACGACCTTGTACACATCGGAGGCGCGTTCGGCCACGCCCTCATGCAGCGCGGATTCCATCACCAAGCGGAAGACGTCTTCGTCCTTCAGGGCCGCGCCGGCTCGCTCGGAGAGGAGGTTGACCACGTTGACCCAGAGTTCCTCGACGAGAGGCGAGAGGTGGAAGCGGCGGATGACGCGAACCTCGGGCAAACCCTTGCCGTCGGCGTTCGGCAGGCGCCCTCGTTCGCTCCCCGTGACTTCCCGCTCCAAACGTCGCGTGGTGAGAAGAAGGGCCCGGTCCAGCCAGGCTCGCTCCGTCTCGGGCGTGGCGATGCGGCAGAGCAGGCGCACTTTGGTCCAACTGATTTGATTCTCGGCGAACGCCGCATCGATGAGGGTGAGTTCTTCGAGAGCGCGGCCGACGGCCACGAGTTCGCGGGCGAGGCGTTCGCCCATATCCAGGTGGTCTCGGGCATAGTGGGCCGTGGACACGCAACCGAAGAGTCGAAAGAGTCGGCGTTCGGACATGTCCGCCAGATAGAAGGCGAGTCCGCGGTGTCCCAGGTCGGTCTGCCGCGTGAACGACTTGAGCATGCCGTCCAAGTCCTTGGCGGCGAGGCCCCTGCGGAGAACGATCTGGCTGCGTTCCACGGAGCAGGAATGGGGAATGCAGGCGAGCTTTTCGAGATGAACCACGGCCGGAATCCTTTCCCACCGGCCGGGCCCACGGGACGCGTCGAGAAGAGAATGATGACAGGTGGAGGGGGACGGATCTGGTGGATTCAGGACGGCTCTGGGGCTCAGCGTCTTACGGAATCCGAAAAACCCTGGGGGGCGAGGTCTTGGGGTTGCCTCCTGGGACTGCGCAAAACGCTGTAAGATGGGCCCATGGCACGTCGTTTGTCGAAACTGCTCTCATGGGGGCGCGGAGTCCGCGTTTTGGCTTTTGTTCTAGCTATTCTGGCGGGGTCGGTGCGCGCGCAGGACCCCGTCGAAGACGGGGGTTCGAACGCGGCGGCGCCCTTCCTCCATGCGGTCGTCCTCCACGATGAGCCCGCGGAATTCAGGGGCAAGTTGTTGCCCCCATGGCCGCGCAGGGGCCAAGGAATCCGTCTGCGGGCCAGCAAGGGTCGGCCGTCGACCTATGTCTCACAACAGATCGAGGCCCCCTTCCCCTTCGATCGTCTGCTCCCTTCTTGGAATGTGGATCTCCCGCGGAGGAAGAACGTGGGCTTCTCCGTGGCGCTTCGTGTTCGGAAGAAGGGCGGGACGTGGTCCCCGTGGCTCGATTTCGGGGGATGGGGAAAGCGGCCCGTGGACAAGGCTGCGGTGACGCGGTGGGAGGACGGCCGCGTCGCGATCGACGACCTCGTGGGGTCCGCGTTGTTCACCCACGCCCAGTACCGCGTGACGGCACGCGGAAGGGGAGAATTCGTCCTGAGACGTTTTGCTCTTTGCTTCAGTGCTCGGAATTCGGGCGATACTTCGCGCGCCCGGGCTCCGGGCGATGCGCCCCCGCGAAGGCTTTGGGTGCGCCGTCTGCCGGTTCCCTTCATCAGCCAGAAGACGGACGACCCCAGAATCGCTCATCGCAATTGCAGCCCCACCTCCCTCTCCATGGTGATGGCGTACCGCGGCGTGCGGAGGGACAAGGACGATGTCGCCCGTCGGATCTTCGATCCCGAACACGACATCTTCGGTAACTGGAATCGGGCCATTGAGGGGGCCTTCACCTACGGCGTCCCCGGATACCTCGCTCGTTTCTCGAACTGGAACGAGGTGAAGACCTTGATCGCCAAGGGGCAGCCCCTCGTCATCTCCATCAAGGCGAAGAAAGGGGAATTGACAGGAGCGCCCTACACCTGGACCGCGGGCCATCTCCTTGTCCTTTGCGGTTTCGACGGAAAGGGTGGTGTTCTCATGAATGATCCCGCGGCCGGGAGGGCGCGCCGTGGCCAGCTCACCTACTCCATGCAGGAACTCTCGAGGGTTTGGCTGGAGAAGGGGGGCACAGCCTATGTCTTGCTGCCCCGCCCGTGACGGGACGGTCCCCGCGGGCGGAAAAAAAAGATAAATCGAAGTACGTTTCGCCGAAGAGGGGTCTCACCCTCTTCGGGGAGTGGCGAACGCTTCGTGTCGCGCCCGCCGAATGGAACGTGTGGAGGATGCCATGAAGACTCTTCTTGGAATGGCGATGATCGTCCTGCTGGCCTCGCAGTCCGGGGCGCAGGTGACCTTTGTTGACGTGAATGCGGTGGGCGCCCAAACCGGAACGTCCTGGGCGGACGCCTACACGGATCTTCAAGTGGCCTTGACCGCCACGAATTCGGGCCAGATCTGGGTGGCCCAGGGGACCTACCATCCTGGTCCGGCAGGTCAGCGCGCGGCGACCTTTCAGTTGAAAAGCGGTGTCGCGCTTTACGGCGGGTTCGCTGGGGGAGAGACCGCGGTGACTCAGCGGGACGTCCAGGCGAATCCCACGATTTTGAGCGGTGACATCGATCAGAACGACACCTATGGCGCGGGATTGAATTGGTGGCAGTTCGCTTGGACGGGCAGCCTTGGCAACAGCTACCACGTGGTGACCGGAAGCGGCGTCGACGCGACGGCGCTTCTAGATGGCTTCACGATCCTTGCCGGTCGAGGTGACGGCGCACCCTATGCCGGAGGGGCCGGGCTGCTGGTCGTGGGGGGGAGCCCCTCGATTCGGAACTGCACATTTCAATACAACGCCATCGGCTTCGGCTCGTCCGCCTGGCTGATGAATTGTCAGTCCACGTTCGAGAACTGCGTCATCAAGGACGGCTACACCTGCAATTGCGGCATCGGGGGCTGGACGAGCGGCGTGTTGGCTCAGATGGGCTCCGACGTCACCTTCATCGATTGTGACTTCACGAACCACTACTACGTTTCATCGCAAGGTCAGGGGCGAGGGGCGGCCCTGAGCATCGAGTTCGGATGCTCCGCAACTCTTACGCGCTGCAACTTCATCGGCAACCAGACGGGAAACTTCTACCCCATTGGCGGTGGGACGGCCTACGGGGGCGGGGTCAACGCTCGCGGGTCCATCGTGGCGGATCGATGCGCTTTCCTCGATAACTTCGCTCACGCCGGAGCGGGAATGACGACCTGGGATGACGCCACCATCACGAACTGCCTTTTTGCTCGTAACGAGGCGGTCCCCCACCCCAACGGCGCCGGTTTCGACGACGGGGACTACGGCGGCGGGCTGCTCACCCTCGGATTCAGCACCAACAGCAACATCCTCGTGGCCAACTGCACCTTCGTGGACAACAACACCAGCAAGGGGGCGGGGGCCGCGTTTTATTCGGCAAGTCAGGCTGCGGTGCGTAACTGCATCGTCTATGACAACTACGCCGACCCCGTACTCCCGGGTGAGGACCCGATCTGGATCCTCAAGCAGCAGATCGTGGGCAATTACGACCTTGCGAACTGTTGCATCGAAGGGCTCCTCCAGACAGAACCCATGGAGGACCCGCCCAATCCCACCAATTTCCCCGGATGCTTCGACGAGGCGCCGCTCTGGGTGAGTCTCGCGGGTGGTGACTACCATCTTCAAGCGGCCTCACCGGCCATAGGCGCCGGGGATGCAGCGGTCTTGCCTGCCGGAGGGGCGTCCTTCGACCTGGACGGCAATCCGCGCATCGTGGGTCCCATCGATCTGGGCTGCTACGAATTCTCCGGGACCGCGTTGCCGTCGATGGTGAGCACGAACTTGGTGACCAACACGCCTGCTTCGTACACCATCCGCAACGCGAATCCCGGGGAGACCGTCTACCTTCTTGGGTCGACCGCCGGAGGGGGACCCGGTCCGTGTTTGGCGCCCCCCAGCAACGTCTGTTTCGACCTGACCCAACCCATCGTCCTCGTGGCGCCTCTCGTGGCGGATTCTCAGGGGACGGCGACCCTTGCGTTCACGCTTCCCAACGGGTTTCCGTCGGTCGACGTTTGGATGCAGGCATTGCTCCTGCGGGGACCGGGATTCGTCGACTCGGTCGTCACCAACGCCATTCACGAGTTGATTCAGCCCCAGCCCTGAAAAGAACCGCGTCCCCACGGTTTTCCGCGGGGACGCGACCATAAGGTGTGAACACGTGCCGATTCGGCTCACGGTCGGTCAGTTCGCCGAAACTCCTTGGGGCTTCGTGGGAACGGCCTGGCCCGTCTGCACGGAGAACCAGCTTTCGATGCGGTTCCTGAACTTGCGGATGAGCGCGATGGCGTCTTCGGCCTCCACCTTCTTCATGAGGTCCGCGATCTCATCGTCGAGCTCGTGGACTTTCTGGTCGGCGGTCGCGCCGATCAGGCCGCGGTAGATCTCGATCTGGTCCCTGGCGATCTGGAGATTACGTCGAGCAGCCTCGGTGCGTTTGCTGGCAACCATGTCTTCCGCCAGACGGAGCGCGGCAACCGCCTCCACGAGGGGGCTATCCTCCTTGCTGGCGATGAACTCAACACCATTGGTCTGGGCCAAGAAGATCTGCGCGAGGGCGCCCTCTTGGTTGTCGTCTGCAAGCAGACTCTTGGCTCGCTTCAGCTTTCTTTGGACATAGCCGAGGTCGAGAAGAACAGAGGTGTAGATCACCTCGGTGTCAGCGAGCTTGACCCCCTTCACAGCGGCCTGCTTTTTCTTGGCTTCGACGAGAGGCTCCACGATCTCCACGGCGATGGTGTCATGGAAGAGAGGAATCCTGTCGTCTTGGATGCGGTCGGTCGCGCGATACACGACTTTGCCGTCCGCATTCTTGACGACCGTCTCCACGACCGTTACGGGCAGCATCTCCCGGATGACCCGGGAAAGTGCCAGCCCGTTCTCGATCTCGCCTTGCGCAGCCTTCGGCTGGCCGTCGGTGAGGTCGATGAAGGCCTCGTTCAGGTGGTGGAGGATGCGGGCTCCGAGCACCGTCGCCTGCTGCAGGTCCTCCACGCTCAACGAGCCCTCGGTGTGGCGAGTCACCACGGTCTGGTACTTGGTCCCCGTGCCGAGGGTCTCGGACGGGGCCTGCGCGAGGGCGGCCGAAGCGGCGAGTGTGAGAATGAGCGCGACTCCAGCCAGGACCCGTCCCCGACATGCAATCCAATCCACTGTCTTCTTCATGGGAATACTCCCTTTCTTGTAGTCAGAACGATCGTTTCCGAGGCAGCGACCCGATTCCTCGAATCGGGAGCCGCTGCGTAGAAGCGCACTGCAATGCCTGTGCCGTTCTTGTTGAAACACTGGTTGCGTGCTGACCAAGAGAAAGAGTGATGTTCACGTAACGTCGGCAGGTCCCACCCTGTCATCGTGTCATCGACACCCCTTCGGAATGTGCCATCGTGGCGGCCGACGCAGGATGTTTCAGGGGGGAAGAGTGGTCAGATCGAACCAGGGGTTCCGTCGACCCGTGGCCGCTCCCCTCGCGGTGCGGGGGAGCGGCCACGGGATGCCGCGTCAGGGCAAAAAGCGGATGACAAGGGCGGGGGATGTGGCGAGGATGCCGTTGTGGGCGATCGAGGTATTGGACATGGCTTGGAAGCGGATCTCCATGCCCTCGAGCCCAGGCGTCACGACGCCACCCAGGGCGATTCCCGAGGAGGGGATGGCGGCGACGCCCCAGGGAACGGGAACCGTGCCATCCAAGAGGACGAAGAATCCGGTGGCAAAGAACGGATTGATGTGCAGGCCGAAGCCGAGGGGCGGGATCGTGGCGCCGATCGTCGAGACCTGGCCAGCCAGGAGGAAGGGGTAGGGCGCGAAGACACCCCAAGGCGCCGTCAGCCTGAGCGTGACGAGGTCGCCCAGGCGTGCCGCGCGCACGTCCGCGCCCGGTGTGGGAGGACCGTTCACTCCTGTTTCCAGGACGATCCCGTCATGGGTTCCAGGCAAGACGTGCCCTGAAGAGAGAAGAACCAGCGCGGACCCGGTGTGGTTCAAGCTGGCGTCGTTGGAACTCCCCGTGATCAGGTCACCATATCCGTCGCCGTTGATGTCCCCGATCCCCGCAACGATCTCGCCGGGGGTGCCGCCTTCGAGCCACCGATAGCGGGTGAGCGTTCGACCGTCGGCCCCAGAGATGATCGTGAGCACGCGACCCTCATCGCTTGCCGCGAGGTCCCCGAACCCATCGCCGTCATAGTCTCCGATGGGGGAGAGGTCGCCCTGACCGTCGAGGGGAACGACGAGCAGAGGAAATCCATCGGCGCCGGAAATGATCCGGAAGAGCGGTTCTTCCCAGATGGCGATGTCCGCGAATCCATCGCGATCCACGTCTCCCGGCGCCGCCACGCTGAATCCGGTGGCATTCGGCGCGGCATTCGCCGACCAGAGAAGATCTCCATTTGCGCCCGAGAACACCTGGGCGGCCTTCACGGACGGATACTCGACGAGGATGTCGAGGACGCCGTCCCCGTTGAAGTCGCCGGCTCCCGTCGGCAGGGACACCGTGGACATGGTCGCGAGGGAAAGCAGAACCGAACCGTCGACGCCCGAGTAGACGTGGAGGGGGCTGGATGACCCGCCAGCCACGATGTCGTCGAAGCCGTCGCCGTTGAGATCCCCCAGTGCACCCACCCGTCCCAGGTCGTTGTTCATTGCGTCGCTGAAGAGGAGGCTCCCGTCCTGGCCGGAGAAGACGTCGAAATACCCGGCCGCACTGAAGAGGCCTGGTGCGCCGACGGCGACGTCGTCGAACCCGTCGCCGTTTGCATCCCCGATGATGGCCACGGAGTCGCCGAAGGCGTCGTCGACGCCGGTGGCGGCCCATGTAAACAGGACGCTCCCGTCCGCACCCGAATACGCTCGGGCGACTCCGCCGGAGCCTTCTCGCTCGGCTCCGATGACGAAGTCGGGCACGCCGTCCGCGTTGATGTCGCCGCCGCCGTTGACGGTCCGGCCGAAGTAGTCGCCCGAGTGAGCGCCGGTGTAGGCGAAACCCTCTTGGGGAGCCAGCTCTGGGATGCCAAGGACCCGAAGTGTGCCTGCGTCCGGAAGGGGGGGAGCGGGGTCGTCTTTCTTCGCACCGATGGCCAAATCCGCGCGACCGTCGCGATCCACGTCACCGACGCCTCTGAGATCGCGCCCGAAGGCGTCTCCGGTGTCACCGAGGAGTGTGGCCAACACGTGTCCATCGATCCCGGAGTAGAGGACAACGAGGCCGGAATCCGTTCCGTTCACATCGGCCACCGAGGAACCGACGGCGAAGTCGCCGTATCCGTCTCCGTCCATGTCGCCCGGGAGCGAGACGCGACCTCCGAAGTGTTGATTCGAGGCGTCGCCATAGACGGTGAAGAGCGGCAAACCGGTGGCTCCTGAGAAGACACGCGCAGAGCCCGCATTGGAGCCGCCGTCATCGTCGTTGTAGGCACCGACGATGAGGTCCGCGCGACCGTCCGCGTCGACGTCGCCGCCGCCCGCGACCGACCAACCGAAGTTGTCGCCGGAGTCGTCGCCGGCGAAAGCATGGAGGAGCGCACCCGTCGCGCCTGAGAAGACGAAGGCCTTCCCTGGCCCCGTGGCCTGTCCATGCTGTCCGACGATGTAGTCGTCGTGTCCGTCGTCATCGATGTCTCCGGCGTTGGCGACCTCGCGGCCGAGTTCTGCGAGGTGGAATTCCCCATAGTGGGAACGCACCAGCGATCCATCGGCGCCGCTGAAGACGTGGACGCTTCCTGTGTTGGAGATGGCGGGCATGGGGGAGTCCTCGAAGCGTGTGCCCACGATGAAGTCCGGCACGCCGTCACCGGTCACGTCATCGAGAGCGGCCACGGCGTGGCCGAATTGGTCCCCCGATGCGTTTCCGGCGATCGAATAAAGAAGGTTTCCGGTCCCCCCTTCATAGACGAACACCGCGCCGGATTCGGTCCCGGTGGCATCCGTGCGCGAGACCCCCACGATGACGTCGGCGCGCCCGTCCCCCGAGATATCGCCGATGAGATCCACTGCGTCACCGAAGTAGTCGTTCACCGTTCCTCCGTTCGTAAGCGTCAAGAGGATTTGGCCCGAGTCGCCGGAATAGACTCTGACCTTTCCGGGGCCGTCGAGACGTGCGCCGGCCACGATGTCAGGAACTCCGTCTCCATTCACGTCCTGACCGCCGCCGATGGACAGGGCGAACTCCGAGTTGGGGACAGTGCCGCCGAAGCGGTGAATATCCACCGTCTGTGCAGTGAGAAACGGTGTGATGAGCGCGAGCATGAGAATGATGGCAGTACATCGAGATCTGCGGTGTAACATGAATGGCTCCTTTCCTGTCTCCGGAGTCCTACTCCGGGGTCTCTGAACGGACCGCGAGCGATGGCTGTCTCATGGCTCGAGCGGCATGGGGTATGGCGCAATCCTCATGCCGCAGTCAGCGCGTTGCACGCGACCAATCAGCACACCTGTCGTCCCTGCCCCTGATTAGAGTCGGGGCATGGCTGGCGTGATTCACTTGGCGGACAACCTCAATGTTCTGCGCGCAATGGAGGACGGCTCCGTCCATCTCATCTACATCGATCCTCCCTTCAATACCGGCAAACGGCAGGAGCGTCGGAGGATGAAGGTGATCCGCGACGAGGAGAAAGGGGACCGCAATGGCTTTCACGGGAAACGTTATCGCACCGTCGATCTGGGAACGTCGGGTTGGGAGGACGTCTTCGATGACTTCTACGCCTTCCTCGCTCCGCGACTGAGGGAAGCCCATCGCGTGCTCGATCCAAAGGGCAGTTTCTTTCTGCACATCGATCCCCGCGAGGCCCACTATTGCAAGGTCCTGCTCGACCAGGTTTTCGGCCGTGAGGGCTTCAAGAACGAAATCATTTGGGCCTATGACTACGGGGCCCGCACGAAGAAGAGATGGTCGGCCAAGCACGACAACATCCTTTGGTACACGCGCGACCCCAAGAACTACACTTTCAATTTCGATGCGATGGACCGCATCCCCTACATGGCGCCCGGTCTCGTGGGGAAGGAAAAGGCGGCCCGCGGCAAGACGCCCACTGATGTGTGGTGGCACACCATCGTGAGCCCGAACGGACGGGAAAAGACCGGGTACGCCACGCAAAAACCTCTGGGGGTTTTAGAACGTATCGTCAAGGTCCACTCCAACCCCGGGGATGTCGTCCTGGATTTCTTCGCCGGAAGTGGCACCACCGGCGAGGCGGCAGCCCGCCATGGACGCGAGTTCGTCCTGGTGGACTCCAACCCGGAGGCCGTTTCCGTGATGGAAAGCCGTCTGGCCGCTTACGGCCCCAAGGTCGTCCGAGATGTTGGCGGGGGGCGGGAGTCGTCTTGAGGGCCTCCCGTGGGAGAGTCGCGAGAAGGTTGTCCCCGAATCCCCGGTTTCGGGGCGGGCCAGAGGACACGCGGTGGGTCAGGTCGTAGACATGACACGGTGGCTCCGACTATAATCAACGGTATCAGGCCTGAGATCGAAACCTTTTTCCGAGGACGACTCCCCCCGCCCCCTTTTTGAAGGAAACGACGACATGAGGACCACGACTCTTGGTTTGACTCTATTGATTCTTGGCATTCTCTCGGTCCGGACACCGGGTCAGCTCCCCCGACGGTTTCAGGTGACGGTGGGAGGCGCGACGAGCTCCTCGGATGTCGACATCGCGGCGGCCGGCGACGTCGACGGCGATGGAGTCGGCGATGTTCTCGTAGGACTTCCGTTCGAATTCGTGTCTGGCATGTTGAACGCCGGCCGCGCGGAAATCCTCTCCGGTCGCGACGGCTCCGTGTTGCATACGTTCGTCGGTTCTGCGGCCGGTCAGCACCTCGGAAGCGGGGTGGCATCGGTGGGCGACGTCAATGGCGACGGGTTCGCCGATGTGGCCGTGGGGTCTCCGGGTTCGCCGTCCATCGGACTGCCGTCGACTGGATGCGTCGAGGTCTTCTCTGGGCTTGATGGCTCGGTGCTCTACACGTTGACCGGCGCCCATCTCTTCGACCGTTTCGGGAAAAGGTTGCGCGGAGGCGCCGACCTCGACGGGGACGGGATCGGCGACCTCCTCATCGGGATTCCCGGTGCGAACGGTCCCGCGGGCGTCGAGGTGGGAGCCGCGGAAGTCCGTTCCGGTGCGGACGGCAGCCTCTTGAGGTCATGGTCCGGGACCGGCGCAGAGGACCGTTTCGGTGACACCCTGGACTTCGCCGGGGACGTGAATGCGGATGGCGTGGAGGATGTCGTCATCGGTGCGATGCTGAGTGATGTGAACGGGACGAATTCCGGCCAGGTGAAGGTCTTTTCCGGGCTCGACGGAAGTCTGATTTACACGTTCAATGGTCCAACGGCCCAACACGAGTTGGGGGCGAGCGTCGCCGGCGCGGGGGACGTCAATGGAGACGGCCACGCCGATATCCTTGTCGGCGGGACGGGGTTGTACGCCGGGATGTATTTCTTCACGAGCTATGTGTTGGTGCTCTCTGGCTCCGACGGGACCCTCCTCTTCAGCGTCACCCCGACCACGGCGAATCAGGGTTTCGGGAAGCAGGGGGCCGGAGCTGGCGATAGCAACGGAGACGGATTTGACGATTTTCTCATCCTCGACCCCAGCGTGAGTTCCACGCTCGACGTCCCCGGTGTCCTCGTGATGTCCGGGCGGGACAATGCACCGTTGGCGAAGTTTTTCGAGGTCGCGGGAGTCATGAGCTGGGGGACTCCGGTCGCGTTTCGCGGACTCGGTGACCTCGACGGCGACGATCTCGGCGATGTCGGCGCCGTCTTCTTCGGTCCGTTCCCTGGATTCGGCGGGCAATACTCCCTTCGTGTTGCCGTGTTCTCGGCGGCGGGCCGGCGTATCTATGGCGAGGGGCTGAATCCGCTCACGCAGACACTGGAGTTGGACTGGGACAGCGGCTCGCCGTTGGCCGACGGGGCGCTGAGTTGCACGGGAAGTCTGCCGAATTCACCTGGGTTGCTCGTCGTCAGCGAAGGCTCGGATTCAACGGTGTTCAGCGGCGTTCCGATTCTCGTTGAGACCTTCCCCTCGACGTCATTTGGAGTGCCATTTACCTTTGATGCGGCCGGCGAACTCCACGTCCCCCTGAATCTTGCCGTTCCTTCCCTCGAGGGCACGGGAATCTATCTCCAAGCCTTCGGCGTGGACACTTCGCTCCCTCCGGCTGCCACGGCATCGAACGGATTGAATCTCCTCTTCACTCGGTGAGTACGAAACGGCCGGGGATCAGCTGATGACAAGCCGGACCTGATGAGCCTCAATGAGTGGGGACCGCCTCCCCCACATGGCGGCGGGCCTCATGGGGGAGGGTATCGTCATCAGGGAGCCTGCGCGAGGAGGGTGATGGGAAGCGCCGGGCCGATGAATCCGATACCCGAGGGATCGGCGGGGTCGGCCGTGACGAGTCCCGCATAGATGGTGGTACCGGCGAGTGCGGGGTCGGAAAGAATCAAGACCATGGGGTGCGGAAGGGCACTGCCCGCTGCGTCGAGCATGCCCGTCGTGTTCGTGAAGTAAGGTGCGGTCTGTGCCAGGGACGCTGTCAGGACGAAATCGGGCGCCAGGGGAATGATGCGTCCGTCGGGAAGCGTCACTCCTGGAGACGTTCCCAGCGAGAACAGGGTGGCGTAGACGGCCCCCGCGGCAAATGGCGCTGCGACGTCGAGGGTAAGGGTGGTTCCCAACACCGGAGGAGTTGCGAGAGAGATCGGCTGGTAGGGCTGGCGACCGAAATCCACCTCCGTGTAGCTGTTCCACCCGTTCAGGGTGTTCCCGTGTCCGACGATCCGGAGAAAGCGTCCGAGGGCTCCGGGAGGAAGCATGAATGTCTCGAGGGCCAGGCTCTGTCCGCTGCTTTGGACCCCGCTAGCGACCTGCGTCCAGTTGACACCGTCGTAGGAGACTTCGACGTCGAAGGTCGCGATGCGTTGGTCTCCGTGATAAAAGGCGATGGAAAGGCTACTGAACTCCTTCACACCGTCGAACTCATATTGGATCCAGGCCGTACCGAAGCCGGACCAACGAGTGCCGTAGTCTCTGTCCAACGTGAACGTCGGGTCGGTCCCGGTGTCGCTCATGGATGCGGTCGTGCCGACGAGGTCATCGAAGACTCCCGTCACGACCACGGAGAAACTGAGGGTCGCCGTCGTTCCCCCCGCTTCGGAAGCGAGAATGGTGCCGTGGTCGGTCAGCGGGCCCGCCGAGGTGGGGGAGAGTGTGAGGACGCCCTGGCCTTGTCCGTTGTCGGTGAACGTTGCGAAGGCAGGGAGCGTGAGCGCCGCCAACGTGAGCGCTCCCCCTTGCCCCGGAAGGGCGACAACCGGGATCTGGACGGTCGCCCCCGCGGGGACCATCAAAGTCCCCAGAGGCGTGAAGGAGGGGGGCGTGGGAATGGGAAGAACGAGTCCAGTTCCCAGAGTGCCCGCCCCGGGTGGGATCGGCAGGGCCGTCCCGGGCTGGTACTGATCCGCTCCCATGTCGAAGGGCACCCCTCTCGGATCGCCGTCGTAATCGATGCTGACGAATGCGGACAGATCGGCTCCCTGACCCAAGGCGGGACTCGAGGCGCTCAAGTGGAGGTTGGCGTCGAGCAATGGATCGACGTTGGCGATTCCGTTGGCCTCGTGGCCGCGGGCCTGCCAGGCGGCGAAGTCGTCGAACGGCCACGTGATGCCCGTGTTTCGGTCCCTGAAGCGGGCAATGTGGCTCTCGTGGAAGAAGAGGTTGTGGTCGAACTGAATGTTCGTTCCCAAGGCGCCCACGAGGATGTCGAACATCGTCCAGTCGAGACCGGTGCTCTGGTAGAAGATGTTGTTCTCGAAGTGCAAGTTCGTGCCGCCGGGCGCCGGGGCGGTACTGAAGTTCCATGTCTTCCCGAGCTGAACGGGATTGCCTTGCAGGGTATCGACGACGGTGTTGCCGTAGACCCGAAGGCCGAGACTGGAGAGCGAGAGAATGCCCGCCGCTCCGTTGGCCCGCTCGATCACGTTGTTGCGCATGATGAGATCGATGGACTCGTAGAATTGGGGGTTGGAGGCGTCGAAGAGCTCTTCGTCCGCATAGAACCCGGCAATGAGGCCACAGCCCCCTGTGTCATGAATGTAGTTGTTCTCGAAGACCACGTCCCGGGCTCCGCCTTTCGCGTAGGCCCCATTCGTGGCGATGTCATGGATGTGACACTCCTGAACCTTCACCCGGTCCGAATTGACGATGTCGACGCCGTCGGCGTTGCTCGGGTCCCTCACGCCTGTGTGGTGGATCTCACAGCGCTTGATGAGGATGTCGTCGCACCCTGCGGACATCTTGATGGCATCCCGCCCCGTGTCATGGATGTTGCATTCGATGATCGTGCAGCCCCGAGACGCGGCGACGTTGTGTTCGGGGTCCGGGACGGAACTCCAGTTCGACGAGAAGTGCACGCCGTAGAAGTAACCTCCGACGATCTCCAGACGCTCGAGTCTTCCCCCCGAGGTGGCGGAGTAGTAGCGAAACACCGCGGAGGGACCGCTCAGAGCGGGTGATTGGATGGTCGCCGTCTGTCCCGGCGCGGAGCGGATCGTGAGATCGTTGCGCGCAACGGAAAGGGATTCTGTATAGAGACCCCCCGCGAGTTCGATGGTGTCCCCATCGGCGGCCACGGCGTGGGCGTGAGTGAGGGTCTTGAACGGGGAGGTCAACGTGCCGGTGTTGGCGTCGTTGCCCGAGGGGGCCACGTACCAAGTCGTCTGGGCCAACAGATGGGTGGAGACGAGGACGGCGGAGACGAGGACGATAAGAAATCGGCAGGCAGAACGGAGCATGGAGTCATCCCTCCGGGCTGGGGCGCGATGACAGCCTCAGAGGATAGGGTTGGTGACCGAGAGGGTCAAGACCCGGCGAGATGCTGGCACCCCGAACCTCAGGTGACGACGATGCGCACCTGGAGGGATTCCACCGCCGCCAGCGTCGAAGCACGGAATTCTTCGTAGCGCTCGGCGGGGTGACGCCCCCGAAGGGTTGCGATTTCGCCCGTGATCTCGAGGCCGCCCTCGGCGGACCGAGCCTGGCTCGACCAGCGGGTGAAGCGATCCTCGCCGGAGGCGTCGGTGAGGGACGGAGCCTCCAGAGTGGTGTCGGAATCCGAGGGGCGAATTCGGGAGCGGCTCTTCACGAGATAAGGCATCGCGATCTCCACGGGCGCACGTCGGCATGTGCTCACCGGTGGAACGAGGTAGCACCGCTCGAGGGGGGCCGGCGCCTTGCCCACCCGCCGCCCATCGAGTTCCTCGAGACCGCGCGAGATCCCGTAGGCGAGGCGGAGCGCGATGGGCGCTCCGGTGTCCTCGAGGCTTTCGATGGCAACCCGCTCGAAGGCGATGCGCGGGTCCATCTGTTGGAGCCACGAGGCCACCGCTTGGGCGCGTTCCCCTCCCGCCATCCCCAGCAGCCAGCGACGCAGGAATCCTCCGAGGTTGGCGTGAGCGCGCAGGACCTCCGAGACCTTCAGCGTCCCGTCGGCTTCGCAGATCACGTCGCGGTCCAATTCGATGAGGTTTTCGGTGTCGCCGTGCGCGGGGATTTGGAGGAGCCGCGGGGCTTCGGGGTCGAGGACGAGGGACGGCTGCCGATCGAGGCCGCTCGGGACGGAAGCATCCCAGCCCCAGCCCTTGTCCACACAGTCGACGAAGCGCCCGTCATCCAGATCGGGGCAGTAGTTGATCATGTGGTCGAACTGCCAGGTCGAGGGGAGCTCCGGCCACCCGACGTCGGAGGTGCTGACCAGCGCGAGATGGGCCCGGAGCCCCACCGCCTTCATGAGGTGATGAAAGAGAAGCGCGTGCCCCTTGCAGTCTCCCCAGCAGGCCTCCAGGACCTTCTCAGGACGCTCGGGGAGCCAGGCTTTGGGGCCGAAAGCGATGGACTTGTAGTGAATCTTCCGCTGGACCCAAGCGCTGAGTGCCTGGGCGCGATCCCGGGCGTCGGCGGCACCTTCGGTGAGAGTCCGCGCCAGTTTCTCGATCTCCTCCGAGACCTGGAGACGCTCTTCGATCTTCGCCAGGTACTCGCGGGCGACCTCTTCCCAGGTCCCAGAGGCCTCGGAGAGCCACACCATGGGTTGCCACGTGTCCGCGCGCGGTGCATAGGATTCGACCGGGCAGGCGGGGAGGTCCTTGGCAACGATGCGCAGGCGATGGGGGCTTCGATCCTCCACAGGTTCGCCCGCGGTTTTGATCTGGATATCCTCGATGTCGCCCCCCACCTCGACCATCGATCGCATGATGGGGGAGGGTGCCCCCAAGGGAATGCGGCGGTAGTCGAACCGCTGTGGCGAACCATGCAGCCTTCGTGTACGGACGTACTCCAGAGTCCGGCCTGGGGCGAGTCCGACGACCGGGATGTTGACGACCTTTGACGACTTGGCTTCGCGGGAGTCGTCGTCTTTGACGAAGTAGTCCTCCAACCGCCCCACCGAGACGGTGTCACCCTTCTCGTCCCGCACGCGGACTTCGTTCACGAAGAATTCCTGGCTCTCCGGGTCGAACGGTTGGCGGATCGTGCTGAACTCCTCAACGCCCTTGGCGGTCAGGATGTGGATGACATCGCGGGCCGTCCAGGTGAGCGACTCGCCGCGACGAAACTCATAGACCACCGTGGAGTCGGCGTAGACGGCGGCTTCGTCGCGAAATGCCGATAGCTCATTCTTCGTGGGCTCGTGGGCAGCAGGCAGGTCCAGAGGCGGCAGGGGACGACGAATGAGTTGATTCGATCCCTGGCCCAGCTCCCGGGTGGCGTGGTCGAGCCAGTTCTGCAGCGATACGTCGTGGGGTTCCAACTCGAGGGCGTTTTCGAAGGTTCTCTTCGCGTGGGGAAAGCGTCCCAGTTGACATTCGGCGATGCCCCGACGAAGCAGAAAGCCCGCATCCCCGCGCCCCCCGGTGATATAGGTGTCCGCGAGCGCGATCGCCTCCTCCTCTCGCTTGCAAGACGTGAGCTCGTCCAGGAGCGCGAGCTTCGCCTCGCGATCCCCGGGGCGAGCCTCCGCGTAGCTCCGCAAGATCGACACGGCCTCCTCGCACTTGTCGGCGGAGCGATGAATTCGTGCGGCGAGCTGGTGGACCCAGAGAACGTCGCCTCCTCTGCGCATGCGATCGACGGCGGACCGAGCGTCGTTCGGCCGTCCGAGTTCGAGAAGCAAATCAATGTAGTCCCCTGCGTCGTTCTGGTCGCGCCACCCCAGGGCGAAAAC
>DRQF01000021.1 GCA_011369445.1 Planctomycetota bacterium
GCCCTGGGCAAGATGGAAAAGGTGAAGAAGGGACTGGATGATCTCGTCCGTCGGCGGCACGGCATGGACGAGTTTTTCCAGCACGGGTTCGAAGGGATGTGGGGATTCCCCGTGTCGCCTCCGGGTCTCGATGGCGGCTTCAAGGGGCTTTCCTTCGACAGGATGATGGAACACGTTCAGCAGCGGGTCCAGGAACTCGTCGAGCAGGGAATGGAGAGTGACGCCATCAATGACATTCTCGAGAAGGAGTTCCCCGGCGTGAAGATCCGAGTCCACAGGGATTCGACGCCGGACGAGAAAAAGAGCCCGGAAAAGAAGAAGTCCTCCAAGGGTGATGCCAAGACGAATCAGTCCGGTCGCTAGTGCCGCGACCTTGACGGCGCGGGCCCTCCCAAGTAACTGAGGGACCTTCCCATGGAGGGCCCATCCATGTCCGCCGTCTTGCCCGTCTTGGTCTGTTTTCTCCTCTACGTCGTGGGCTACAGGTTCTACGCCGGGTATCTCTCGAACAAGGTTTTCGCCCTCGACGACCGCCGCCGGACGCCGGCTCACGTCTTGCGCAACGACGTCGACTACCTCCCCACCCGCAGGTTCGTCCTCTTCGGTCATCACTTCGCATCCATCACC
The DNA here is from genome assembly GCA_011369445.1 of Planctomycetota bacterium. Classification (GTDB taxonomy): domain Bacteria; phylum Planctomycetota; family DRQF01; genus DRQF01. Next base: position 628 of record DRQF01000021.1, read on the forward strand.
GGCTTATCGCCCATGTTGGGGCCGGCCATCGCCGTCATCTGGGGTTGGGCGCCGGCGATGCTTTGGGTCGTCGTGGGTGCCGTTCTCGTCGGCTGCGTGCACGACTTCTCCGCTCTCGTCGTTTCGATCCGCGCTCGCGGCCACTCGATCGGGAAGGTGGCGGAGGGGGTGATCGGTCCTCGGGCCAAGGGTTTGTTTCTGGCCATCATCTTCTTCGGTGTGGCGCTCGCCATGGGGGTCTTCACTCTCGTGATCGCGGGTTTGTTCGCGGGGCGATACGGGAGCGCGGTCATCCCTTCGGCGGGCTTGATGGTCGTGGCCGCCTTCGTGGGTTACAGGGTTTTTCTGAAGGGGGCCAGAATCGGACCCCTCACTGTCGCGGGATTCGTCATCCAACTCGTCCTGGTCTGGGTCGGAGCGGAATGGCCGATCGTCTGGAAAAACCCGGACGGGTGGAAGTGGATTCTTCTTGCCTACGCGTTCGCGGCCAGCGTGTTGCCCGTCTGGTCGCTTCTGCAACCCCGGGATTTTCTGAACTCCCTTTTGCTCTACCTGGGGCTCGGACTCTGCTATGTGGGGTTTTTCACCTGGGGACCGGAGTTCGCGGCGCCCGCATTCGACCCGAGTCCGGAAGGCGCTCCGCCGTTTTATCCCTTCGTCTTCATCACCATAGCCTGTGGGGCCGCCTCCGGTTTCCACTCTCTGGTTTCGTCGGGGACAACGGCCAAGCAGCTCGACCGGGAAACGGACGCTCGCATGGTGGGGTTTGGCGGGATGATCGGCGAATCCCTCTTGGGGCTTCTCGCAGTGCTGGCGACCACTGCGGGGCTGAGGGGGGCGGAGGGGACTTCGGCGGCGGCGCTTTGGCGAGAGCACTACCATGATTGGAACGCCGCGGCGGGGCTCACCGCAAAGATGACGAGCTTCATCGATGGGGCCGCCCAGTTCATTGCCGAGTTGGGGGTTGACCCTGGGCTAGCCGGAGCATTCATCGCCGTCGTCGTCGTGTCGTTCGCCCTCACCACCCTGGACTCGGCGACGCGTCTTCTGCGCTATAACGTGGAGGAAATTGGAGAAGCGGTGGGGTGGCCGGTCCTTGGCAACCGCTACGTCGCGACGTCTTTGGCCGTGGGGGCCATCGCCTTCTTCGCCTTCTACCGCATCCATGGTCGTCCCGCGGGGATCGCGCTCTGGCAGATCTTCGGAACCGTGAACCAGCTTCTCGCCGGGCTGGCGCTGATGGTGGCGACGCTCTACTTGTTGCAACGACGGCGCAATCCGTGGGTGACGGGAATTCCGATGGCCTTCATGCTGGTCACCACCGCCGTCGCCATGGTCGCCAACCTGCGCGACTTCTCCCACGGGTTCAGCTTCGAGGCGAAGGCGGACGGTCGTCCCGTGCCTTATGAGCTGTTCTTCGTCGCCGTCGTCTTGGCACTCCTCACGGCTTGGCTGCTCGTGGAGGCTTGGAGGGTGTTCCGGCGTCCCCGGGGCGCGTATGACGGGCTGGAGGTCTTCGACGAATCAGGAAGCGCCGAGCCCTGAGGCCAAGCGGTTCGAGAAGGCAACGAGGCGTTTCTCCTCGATCGCACGTCGCACTCCATCCATGAGACGCTGCATGAACCTCAGGTTGTGATGGGAGATCAGCGTCGCCGCGAGGATCTCTTTCGCCATGAGAAGATGTCTGAGATAGGCGCGGCTGAATCGAAGGCACGCCAAGCAGTCGCAGTCCTCTTCGATGGGAGCTTCGTCCCTTTGAAACCGAGCCGCCTTCAGGCGGATCGCCCCGGCGAAGGTCATGGCCTGTCCGTGACGGGCGTTCCTCGTGGGCAGGACGCAGTCGAACATGTCGAAGCCTCGCATCACGCACTCAACCACCTCGAGAGGGGTTCCCACGCCCATGACGTAGCGGGCTTGGTCCGCAGGAAGCCGGGGGCCCACGGCACCGAGGACGCGGAGGGTGTCGCAACGTTCCTCGCCCACGAAAAGACCACCCACGGCATAGCCGTCGAAGGGGAGGTTCGTGAGAAATTCCGCGGATTGCAGGCGGAGGTCCTCGAAGATGCCGCCCTGGACGATGGCAAACAGAGCTCGGCCGTCCTCGGGGCGGAACTCCAGCGTGGCCTCTTCCCATCGGTGGGTCCGGGCGAGGCTTTCCTCGGCGGTCTCCCTGGAGACGGGATAGGGGATGCATTCGTCGAAGCTCATGAGGATATCGCTGCCCAGGGCGAGCTGGATTCGCATGGCTTCAGCGGGGCCCAACATCACCTTCGATCCGTCGAGATGGCTTCGAAAAATGACACCCTCTTCGGTGATCTTCCGTCGATGGGCCAGACTGAAGACCTGGTAGCCGCCGCTGTCGGTGAGGATGGGATGATCCCAGCCCATGAAGGCGTGGAGACCACCCAGATCCCGGATGAGTTCGTGACCGGGGCGCAAGAGTAGGTGATAGGTGTTGGCGAGTAGGATCTCCGCACCCGTGGTTTCCACCTGAGAAGGGAGCAGTCCCTTTACGGTGGCCTGGGTGCCCACCGGCATGAAGGCCGGAGTCTCGACCGTGCCGTGAGGTGTGTGCAGCTGACCCCGGCGCGCCTCCCCATCGGTCGCCAGGAGCTGATAAGCGGTGCTCTTCATGGGGCCAGGATGGCCAAAACGGCTTCCGGATAGTAGTGGGAAAGGATGTCTTCGGCACTCCACCCCCGTTCGGCGTAGCCACGTGCGCCTTGTTGGCAGAGACCCACTCCGTGACCGAAGCCCCGCCCGGAGAGGATGAGGTCGCCGTGTTGCAGCGACGCCCCTTTCAGTCGGAGGCTCCGAATGCGCCGCCGTCCAAGAGCCCTACGCAGACGGCGGGCGGAGATGGACGAGCGGGAGCCGCCAAGTTCGAAAACGAGGCTCGATCTCCACGGGTCGCCCTCGAAGTGATGCACTCGGACCTGGTCCGGGCGTGACGAGAGGCCCAACCGTCGAACAGCGGTCGACAACGGGACCCGGGTGGACCAACGAAAATCCTTGGACCACCCGCATCCCGCGCAGGGGACTCCCGAGAGGGGGGGGGACGTCTTTCCACCGAAAGCGTCTCCCGCCGGTCGGGTGTGTCCTCCGCAGTTGGCGCTGAAGAATCCGGGTAGCACCCGACCGCCGTAGGACAAAACGATGCCTCGGGTGGCGTTGACGATGCTTCGAGCTCGCGGCGTGCGGTGGTCGACCGAACCGAAGACTTGGGAGAACTCGTCGTCGACCACGTCGAAGGCCCGTCGCCGGGTACGAAGGACCTGAGCCGCGGCGTAGCTTCTGGCGGCGATCGCCTGCGCTTCGAGAGCGGCCTCCGGATACGAGATGGGCATCTCCCGGGGAAGGACCTGAGCCAGGTAGTCCTCGAGGGGGAGGGTGAGGACCGGTCGGGCGTCCGGTTCGGCCGAGAATGCGAGGCGACCGTGATAGATGAGTGTCTTTCCGTTCACGTCGATCTCGACCCCCGGCTCGGGAACGTCGAGGACGAATTCCCGTCCCATGTCGCGACCGCCGACATGGAGGTGGCCTTTCCGAGTTTCGATGCGGATCAAGGGTGCCTCGGTGGGCAAAACATCGCCGAGGAGGCCGGCCTCCTCGCTTCGAGATCGGGCGCGCCGAAGGGTCCACGGGGCGGGGCCTGCGGCTCCCAAACGGACGCGGATCGTCGTCGGTCCGTTCACGCGAGGCCACTCTCGGTCACGAAGGGACGTGGAGGACCAACGGTAGATCTGGGTCAACAGGAGCAGGAGCCAGAGTATCGCTCCGGCCCGGAACCAAGCCTTCCGCCCAGGGAGACGTCGCGGGCGTCTCATGGTTCCTCGTGAAAAAGATGTCCCTGGCCGTCGTCCGCGACCCGAGGAGGCGCCTGACCCAACAGGGCGTAACCTCGGTGGGTCAAGAGGCGCCCTCGGGCCGTCTTCAGCAGGAGACCTTCGCGGATGAGGTGGGGCTCGAAGACGTCTTCCAGGGTTCGCGGGTCCTCGCCCACGGTCACCGCCATGGTCTTCAGGCCCACGGGGCGTCCCTCGGCCAATGCGAGGGTCTCCAGAATCAGCCGGTCGACGCGCAAGAGTCCGTCGTCGTCGATACCGAGCATGCGGAGCCCTCGCTCCGCAACGGCTCGATCGATGCCTCCGGTGGTTTCGACCTGCGCCAGGTCGCGGACCCGACGGAGAAAGCGGTTGACGATGCGGGGCGTGCCCCGGGCGTGTCGGGCCAGCTCTTTGGCACCGTCATCGGTGAGCGCGACGTTCAGCAGGCGAGCGGAGCGACGAAGGATGCGCTCCAACTCCTCCTCGGGATAGGGTTCGAGGCGCTCGAGGACGCCAAAGCGATCTCGGAACGGCGCCGACAGCAGACCATCTCGGGTCGTGGCGCCGATGAGGGTGAAGGGCTCCAAGTTCAGCCGCACCGTGCGGCCGCGCGGGCCCTGGTCGAGAACGATGTCGATGCAGAAGTCCTCCATGGCGGAATAGAGGAACTCCTCGACGGTGGGGGAGAGGCGATGGATCTCGTCGATGAAGAGGACGTCTCCCCGTGAGAGACTCGTGAGCATGCCCGCGAGATCCCCCGGCCGCTCCAGCGCGGGCCCCGTCGTGGAGTGGAACTCCGCATTCATGGCCCTTGCAACGATGTCGGCGAGTGTGGTCTTCCCGAGACCGGGTAGCCCGGTGAGCAGGATGTGGTCCATCGGTTCGCCCCGTTGCAAGGCGGCCCGGATGTAGACCTGGAGGTTCTCTCGCACCCTTTCTTGTCCCACGAAATCGTCGAAGGTCTTCGGACGCAATCCCGATTCGAAGCGGGACTCATCGTCGTGGAGTCTGGATTGAAGGGTCTCTTCGCCATTCATGATGAGCCAGGATACGTTGCCATGGGGACGCACGGGACCGGGGGTTGCGCCGGCTCTTCCCACGGTTCAGGATGCTCCATGCCCCGCGACATCCACTCCTCGGTTCGGACCGTGATGACGCTCCGCGGATACCTGGCAGGCACCCGGGACCCTCGGTTCAACATTCTCATGGTGGTGGGGCTGCTCTCTGTTTACGAGGCGGGGATGCTGCTCACGGGGAGTCCTTATCGCAACGCCGCGGATCTCTATCTGAGGCGCGCCCTGGCACTTCTCGGGCCCCACGCCGTGCAGGGGTTTCACGTTTTTCTCTTGGCGCTTCTCGTCATCGCCGCCGGTTCACTGCTTTGTCGAAAGGTTCCGGCTGCCCGGTACGTGCCCTTTTTCCTGATGGAGGCGGGCGCCTACGCCGTGCTGCTCTCGCCCGCCGTGTTCTTCATCGAGAGTCCCCTTCTCGAGGTCGGCGGCGTGGGAGACCTGCTGCTGGACTTGGGCGCGGGCGTCTACGAGGAGCTGGTCTTTCGATTTCTCTTGATCCGAGCTCTCATTTTCATCCTTCGGGCGGACCCCTGGCATGTCTTTTTCAGCGAGAACGACCGAGCTCCCGCCGCCTTTTGGAAAATTGCGGGCCCGCTCACGGTCGTGGTTCTGGCGTCTTCGACCGCATTTGCCCTTTATCACCACTGGGGCTCGGAGGCTGAGCCGCTCACGACCGGCCTGTTCCTGTTCCGTTTCGTGGCGGGCCTCCTCCTCGCTCTCGTCTATTTCTTCCGCGGCCTCGGCATGGCGGTCTACACCCATGCCTTCTACGACGTGCTGGTTCACCTCACTTGAGCGGCTTTGCACGAGCAGAACCGCTCGAATTCGGGGTTTCTGGGTCCGTGCTTCCCAGGGGCGGCTGTCGCGTGCGCCATAAGGCCATGGATATGAGTGAGTTAGACTTTGGCTACGTCTTTGGTCTCCCACTTGCTTCCAGCAGGACGACGTTGGGCGGTCGAGGGAGTCCAAGTCGGGGCGACGTGGCCATGAAGGACCTCTCTCCACCGCCTGGAAGGACACCGCCTGGACGGCAAGGAATCGGAGCACGATCATGGATGAGCGTCGAAGTCGCACGGCCGGCGATGGACCCCGTGTGGGGAATTCGAGGGCCTTCTCGGTGGGGGTGGAGTTTCCTGGGCTTGGCTCCGTGCCAAAGCGCACGGGGGTTGACCAAATCGAACTGTTTCGCAATCCTTCTCAGGCACGTGGGCGGGCCCGGGGTCCGTCGCGTCCTCATCAAGTGCAGACAAGGGAAGCCGGGCCCAGGTTCGGCGGGGAGTCCAAGACCATGAATGCTGTTCGGCGAGACGCGTTGCCCATTTTCCTCATCATCGTTTCCGCGCTGCTCTTTGGGGCGTGCGGAGGGGGAAACCGCAACAACAACAACAGCGGAGGGCCGAACGGCGCTCCGTCCACCCTGTCCCTGAACGCCCAGCCCGCATTCGGGATCGTGAATATCGCCACGGGCGTCGTCAGCACCCAGGCTTTCAACGTCACCCCGGCCACGCCCGGTGGCGCGGCCCAGATCGCTCCGAACACCTTCGCCAATCCTCTCCCCGGTGAGGCGAATTTCCTTCAGTTCAACTTCAACACGACGGTGGATGCGTCCTCCGTCATGACGGGAACGTTCGCCGGCGCGGACGGCATCGAAGTCCGGGATTCCGCGGGGAACCTCGTGCCGTTTTTCCTGGATTCGACAGGGGCCATCGACCCTTCGAACGCCTTCCCGCAACCCAACGAGGCGCCGGCAAGCCTGCGCCTGTATTTCCAGGCGGCCGGTCAGCCCGCGGGGACTCCCACCGCCTTGGCGGCCGATTCCCAGTACACGGTGAACTTGGTGACCTCCCGCCTGAAGAGCTTCACGGGCGGTCCCTTCTGCCTCTTCCAGACGAGCGGGCTGTGCACGAACCCGGTCGAGGTGGTCTACGGGTTCGGCACGGGAGCCGACACCACGCCGATCACGGTGGCGGCCAACCCCTCCGTGCCCCTGGTCAACGCCGTGATTCCCATTGACCAGGAGATTCGCATTTTCTTCAGCGAAAACGTGGATTTTCGCAGCATCGTGGGGGTGAACCCGGCTACGGGAATGGGGAACGTCACACAGCTCGATCCCTTCATGTCCGTGCCGTTCCCCGTGCCCAATGTCGCTGGTGGCGCGATGCCCGCGACCTCCATGGGAGAGAATCTCTCGGTGGCGTACATGCCCCCTCCCGGCGAGGCTCTGGGTCCGAATTACGCCTTCGTGGTCTACATGCCCGATCCCTTCCACAACCCCACGGAAGTCCGCATCCGTTTCGTGGACGGCACCTTCGTGCAGCCCAGCGACGCCACTCCGCTGACGCAAAACTACGGGCTGGACAGCAACGTTTGGACCTCCGTGGGTTTGCAAGCGCCCGTCAACAACCAGGGGCTCACGCTCAATCTTCCCCCCAAGCTCCCCCTTCCCGGGTCCTCGATGGCGGGGACCGCGGCCATGACGATCACCCTGTTCAGTACGAACAACCCGCTGGCCTCCGACACCTCCATCGTGGGGGATGGGGTCTTGGGCATCACGGATCGTTCTCGTCAGGCCCTGCAGAACGACTTCACCCTCAACTACACGATGCAGATGGGGCCCCAGATCGCGAACAACCCCAGCCCACCGGATCTGAACCTCGTCACGAACGGCGCGGTTCTGGATGGTTTTTCCAACTCATCGATCACCACCACGTTCGCCCCCGGCGGCCTATTGACCGGGACGATGTTTCCCCTGGCCCAGCCCCTCGACGACCCGTCGACCCTGGGGACGATCCGGGACGTCATCTTCGGACCGTTCATCAACGTCACGTCTCCCACGAACGTCCTCAGCAACCCGCCCGGCCGATTGAATCCCAACATGGCCGTCGCGACGGGGGTCGATCCCGGGGTACCCTTTCCCCAGGGCGGAACCCCGGAATTCGGGCGAGACTTCTTCGGACTCTTCATGAACCTGCCGCCCGTGCCTCCTCTGGGCGTCCGCCTCTACGTCACGGACGACAGCGACACGGTGAAGATCTTCGACTCGAATACCTTTCTACCCCTGGGAATCCTGACGGGGGTGCCCTCGGCCTACGGCTTGGGCCGAGACCGAAACCAGAGCTTCCTCTACGTTTCGAACTTCGACCAGAACTCCATCCAAAGGATCGGGATCAATCCGGCTTCGGCCTCCATCTTCCACCAGGTCACCAACACCATCGCCGTCGGCGCCAACCCGACGGTGGTGACGGTGCACCCGGATAATGAGGTGGTCTGTGTCCTGAACAGCGGGGACGACAGCTTTTCCGTCGTGGGGGTCGCCACGGCCCAGGAGAGAGAGAAATTCCCGGTCGGTTTGGGGGCCAACGAGATCATGGTGACGTCGCGACACTTCGGTTGCCCCGGATGTCCACCGGGCACCGTTGCGTGGTCCGCTTTCATTCCGAATCTCTTGGACAACACGGTGACGATCTTCGAATCCGATTCTCCCAGCATCAACGTTCAGAACGGCAACAACGGCCGCGTCCTGGACTTCCTCGGCGGGTTCTCGGGTCCCAAGGGCGGCATTTGGAATCAGGTGGCCTATCCCAATCCTGGGTTCTACGTCGCCAACTCCACCGGCGGCAATGCGGTCTTGACCTACATGCTGACCTTCCAGTTGCAGCCGCCCCCCGGTTTCCCGGGCGTTCCGGCCTTCCGGAACTACACGAATGCCCAGACCTACACGTCCACGGGGCTGACGGACTCACCCCACGACGTGATCATCGATGGGTTGCATCGCTTGACCATTCCCACGAACGCTCCGGCCCCCTTCGGATTCCAGGGGTCCATCATTCCCATGTGCGGAATCCAGAATGGCTGTCTGCAGCCCATCACCATTCCTCAGGCCGTCCTTTTCATGATTCACCCGGGCGATGGTCAGGTCGCGGCTTTGGACATCAACAACGGTACGTTCTTCGGGAGTATCACGGTTCCCGGCGACCGGATCTACAACTACTTCGATCAATGAGACGACGTGTCGGCGAACGCCGACGGTCAAAGGCCTGGTCACACTCCCCAGGCTGTGAGGAGACTGGAGCAAGATGCACAATCGAACGCTTGGCGTGATGGCGGGCCTCGTGGCCGTTTCCGCCCTGATCCTTGGGGCTTGCGGCGGCGGGAATCGCAACAACAACAGCAGCGGCGGTCCCAACGGCGCGCCTTCCACCTTGAGCTTGAATGCGCAGCCTTCCTTCGGCGTGCTGAACCAGGGGACGGGCGTGGCGACGACGACGCCGTTCGTCGTCACCACGGCGACCCCCAGTGCGTCGGCTCCCGTGGGCCCGAATCTCTTCGCCAACGCCGGTGCGGGGGACGTCCATTTCCTGGAGATTCCCTTCAACACGAACGTGCTCGCCTCCAGCATTCTGAGCGGGGGAGCGGCCGGTTTGGACGGCATCGAGGTCCGGGATGTGAACGGCGCCCTCGTTCCGTTCTTCCTGGACGAGACTGGTGTTCTCGATCCGACCAACGCCTTCCCCATGCCGGGCATGACGCCCCCCACCGTTCGCCTTTATTTCCAGGCGGCGGGACAGGCGATGGGGACCCCCACGGCCCTGCCCAACGATGCGTCCTTCACCGTGAACCTCATCACGTCCCGTCTGAAGACGGCGAACGGCGGCCCGTTCTGCCTGCTCATGA
>DRQF01000022.1 GCA_011369445.1 Planctomycetota bacterium
CCCGGTCGCGTCTTCACCCGCGAGCAGATCTGCTCCAAGGTTCTGGGTCACCCCCTCTATCCCTCCGATCGCAGCGTCGATGTCCACGTGAAGTCGATCCGAAAGAAACTCGCCGGGGACAGGGAACTCATCGAAACGGTGCGGGGCGTGGGCTACCGGTTCAGAGACCCCAGGCGGTGAGCGAGGAGAAACCGCACTTCCGAACGCGTCTCTTCTGGATCATCGCACTGCCGTGGATCGTCCTGTCGCCCCTATCGGCTTGGTTCCTGAGCACCCAGCTCGTCGGAGTCGAAGGCGTCTCGGAGGGTGCCGCGCGGGCGATCTCATCGAAGATCTGGGGGGTGGCCGGAGGGCTCGTCGTCGTGGGCTGCGCGATCTCCTGGTGGCTAGCTCGCCGCATGTCGAGGACCTTGGAATCCACGGAGGCCTTCGTGCAAGGCGTGGCGCGAACCAAGAAATTCGACAACCCACCCCGGGTCAGAGAGCGAGAGTTGGCGGGAATACTTCAGGCCGTGGAACGCCTCGCTCGATCGATCGCCAAGCGCGACCGCAAGCGAGAAAGGGGCCGCCAGCACCTGGAAACGATCATCGAGAGCACCGTGGAAGGCATCCTGGCTCTCGACGCCAAAGGCGGCCTGCTTTTCATCAACGAAGTGGCGCGAGATATCCTCCGTCTGCCTCTTCTCATCGAACGCTTGCCGGACAGGCCACCCTTCTCTCAGCTCACGGCCGCCATCGAAACCTGCATCGTCAAGCAACACGCCATCACGCGAGACCTCGAGCTCGAGGGGGCCCAACCCTTGCGTACGCTCGACATCCAGATCGCGCCGCTGCGCGACGAGAAAAGGCAAGTCTTCGGGGCCGTGGCGGTCCTCCACGACGTGACGGAAAAGCGCCGCATCGAAGCCATGAAGAGGGATTTCGTGGCCAACGTCTCCCATGAACTCAAAACGCCTCTCACGACGATCATGGGGGCCGCCGACACCGTCGCCGACAATCCGACCATGCCCGAGGAGACGAGAACTCGCTTTCTCTCCCGCATCGTCGCCAACTCGAAGCGACTCAATTCCCTGATCAACGACCTTCTCGATCTCTCTCGAGTCCAGGGCGAGGAAATCCAACGCAGCGACACGAGGCATTCCCTCCGAGACATCGTCCGCGAGTCCATCGTCCGCTTTGAGGACAAGGCACGCGAGTCCGACATCCGACTTCTATCCCTTCTTTCCGAAGAGCCTCTGAGTGTGGCGGGCGACGACCGGGATCTGCGAAGCGTGGCCGACAATCTGATCCTCAACGCCCTCGCGTACACGCCCCCTGGGGGACGTGTGACGGTGAGAACGAGGCGAGATGGGCAGTGGGCCGTATTCTCCGTCGAAGACACGGGAGTGGGCATGGAGCCCGAACACCTGGACCGTATTTTCGAAAGGTTCTATCGCGTCGACCCCGCCCGCTCGAGGCATCAGGGAGGAACGGGGTTGGGGCTCTCCATCGTCAAGAATGCCGTTCACGCTCATGGAGGTGAAATCGACGTGAGGAGCCGACCCGGGGAAGGTACGATCTTCTGGGTACGTTTGCCCCTGCCCACCGACAACGATTCCGAGGCGTCGCCGTCGCCTCCTGAACCCGACGCCGCGAAACGAGGAGAATAGAGCATGGTCGTGCACCTGATGCGAGACATCGAGAATCTGCGAGGTCGCATTCTGGGGCTGGGCTCCATGGTGGAGCAATCGGTCACGAATGCGGTGCAATCCCTCCTCGATCGCAACAACGATCTTGCCCGCGAGGTCATGGAAGGCGACGACAAGATCGACGAGGCGGAGGTCGCCATCGAAGAGGACTGCCTCAAGATTTTGGCGCTGCACCAGCCCGTGGCCACCGACCTTCGGTTCATCGTCATGGTCCTCAAGGTCAACAACGACCTGGAACGCATCGGCGATCTGGCTTCCAACATCGCCGCCCGCGTCGCCGACATGGCTCCACTGCCGGTCCTGGACGCTGACATCCATCTGCCCGAGATGGCGGTGGCCGTCCGGCAGATGATCCGAGACTCCCTTCAAAGCATGATCCACCGTGACATGGATCTCGCCCATGAAGTCTGCGAAGCCGATCGCCGGGTCGACGAGATCCACAGGAATTCCTTCGCCGTCCTCGAGGAGAGCATGCACCGGGATCCGGAATGCATCCACCAGGCCGTCCTGCTCCTCTCCGTCTGCCGCTATCTCGAACGCATGGCGGACCTCGCCACCAACATCGCCGAGGACGTCATCTTCCACGTCTCCGGCTCCGTCGTCCGCCACAGCGGGCTCGCATAGATAAAAGCCCCCGACGACGATGCGACAACTCCCCTGACACCGGGGGCTGTTCCCTACTTGTCGTCGGCTACAAAGCGCTGAGCTGGACCAGGCTCGCTCTCCTCGCCGATCTCTGCAATGATTTTCCCTGCTCCGTCGAACCGGAACAACGTGATTCCGCCCCAGCTGCGTTTCGGATTCGTGGGCGGTTGGCCGTTCGGCGACGCTCTGACATTCCGCGCCCTGAAGCTCCACACCAACACCACCTTGTCTCCATCCGAGACAACTTCATGGATGTCGACCTCGCCCTCGGTCCACCTTTCGCAGAACCCAGCCACGAACTGCTTGAGCGCCTCGCGGCCTCGGATTGCGGGCGCACCGAATAACTCCTCGAAGACTGGATAAGTTACGACAATGTCTTCGGCTGCCAGGTCGTCCACAACGGAAGGATCACAGCCGTAGACACCACGGAAGAAGCGCTCCGCCGAAGCTATGCGTTCGACCTGAGGACTCGCGCAAGCACTGACAAAGCACAACAGGACTGCCTGGATCACGTTGGCTCTCATTGACGTCTCCGATGAGGTGATCCCCGTTCCAGTGACCTGCCTAACGCCATGCCGATCAGCGGCCGGCGAAGCCGCGTCCGCCTGCATCGCCTTGTTGGGCAGCCTTCAACTGCGTTGTAGAAGTTTCTCAACGGTGAGACCGATGTCCCGGGCGATCTTCCGAAGCAAGGTTGGGGAGATGTCACGGCCCGAGTGGAACGGCACGGTCGTACCTCTGCCGTCAGGGTGCCGGTACTGCCGATGCGATCCACGCTGCCGAACTTCTTGGAATCCGAGACGCACCAAGAGAGCGGCCACCTCACGGGGCTTCAGGACCGGCAGCGAGCCCATGCTTACGCGACCCGGATCGTCTGAAGGCCTACGAACTCGGATTCGAGTTCCGGATCGCCGTCCTCGAGAAGCATCTCGATCACTTCATGGAGGTTCTTCTCAAGCTCGTCGAGGGTCGTCCCCTGACTGTGGGCGCCCGGCCAGCCGGGAACCGACCCGACGAAGATACCGGTATCAGGATCGCGCTCGACGATCACGTTGAACGTGTGCATGTTCTCATCTCCTTGGTTTCGGAATGCCCTTCATTCTACGGTGACGCACTCCCGTGGCAACATCTTGCCTCGTCGGCTCAACGTCCTGCCGATCAGCGTCCGAGCGAATCCGATCCATCCGTCTCGGCCTGGTGGACGGCACGATCAACCTGGGCGAATCATGCGATGATCTTCACGGACGCCTTGTCACAGAAGACCAGCCACTGATCGCCATGTTGCACGATGTGATAGCCGCGCTTCGTACACTCCGCTTTCACCTCGGCTCGGGAGGCGAACATGTCGATTGAGGTGATCTTGCGGCGGACCACGCCCCCGCGCTTGGCGATCGGCGATTGGGACATCTGCCTCACGCATGCGCTCATCTTGGGAATCTCCTGCCTGCCCAACGCCTTCGGCATCACCTGCGGCGCGAAGCGCGGACAGCCTCAACCACCGGCCACCCTCGGCCGGATACCGTCAGACTTTCCGGAATCGGGCCGTCAAACTTTCCGGAACCCACATGGCCTAACGTCTTCGGCATCACCTGCGGCGCGAAGCGCCGTCAGGTGCATGCCGTTGTTAGCCATTCAAGATCGCTCTTGCTCGTCATCCTTCTGCATGTGCGTCATGACCCAAAGGGTATTCTCCCTGGATATGAGCGATTCAACGCGCTCCACGAACAGGGCATCTCTATCATCAGCATCTTGGTAGTCGCCGATCTGAGCCCGATAGAAATGCTCTTCCTTCTTCAGCGTTTCGGCAATCGTACGGTAGCTGATCCAGAGTTCTTGGAACTTGAACGTCTTCAGACCTGCAGTCCCAATCGCGAGAATGATAGCGATGCCGACGGTGAGCCACTTGTATTCCGTAGATACCGTCGCGACGAGAACAGGCAAAGCTGAGGATAGAAC
>DRQF01000023.1 GCA_011369445.1 Planctomycetota bacterium
CGCTGAGGATGGCGGCCGGCGCGAAGCCTCCGAAGACGGTGAGACAGATCGGCGCCGTGGCGAGGACAGCGCCCGCGGAAGCGAGTCCGAGCTGCAGGATGCGACGGGCGGGAGGGGGGCCTCGTTTTCGCCAAAGGAAGGCTTCAAGGGGATCTCGTGGCCGCGTGGACGCCAACGGTCCGGCCCATGCGAGGACACCCCCGAGGGCCTGGAAGGACAGTCGAAAGCCAGCGTCGCCGACGCGCGATGGATCGAGGATGAGGAGGAGGGCCGCGAGGGACGCCAGCAGTCCGCCCCAGCGCACTCGAAGACCCCGGCGTCTGGCCCAGGCGAGGACGAGAATGGCGAGCAACGCTCGGACGACCGGGGAACCGCCCCCCGCGAGGTGGGCATAGAGGGCCAGAAGGATGAGGGTCGTGCGGCGTCTGCCCGACGTCAGGACGAGGAGGAGAGCGGCCATCAACCCCAGGTGCAGACCCGAGACCACCAGGAAATGCGAGGCGCCGGCGCGCCGAAAAGCCTCCCGGCGATCGCGGTCGTTGTCGCGAAAACCCAGGAGGAGCGCCGCGAGTGTCGCGCCCGTCTCCCTGTTGCCGAACCGACTCAACCGGTTTCTCAATCGTCCCCTCGAGCGCCCGAGCCGATCCGAGAGGCTCGATGCGTCCATAACGCGCAGATTGTCCGGCGCGGCGCTGCGTGCGGTCCAGCGCCCTCGCGAGGCCTGGAGCATGGCTTCGACTCGAACGTGCTGGCCCGGTGCGGGGAGGGGAGTCTCGCCGGACCAGGGTTGGAGGAGAAAGACAGGCCCGGTCGCGGCGATGCCGGCTCCCGCCTGTCCGCCCAAGGGGTAAAGCGTGACGTCCTCCAGGCGGAGCCAGAAGACGGGGCGTCCGGGGAACTTCGACTTCAGTCGTCCCGTGCCCACGACGCGCCCGTCGATGCGTGCCGGAACCGGAGGAGCGACGTCGGGGAGGGGGGACTCATGAGGGATGGAACCCCAGAGCGCGCCCACGATGAGAGCGACGAGAGCCGGCGTCGCTCGGCGTAGCCATCCCCGCGTGAGAAGAACTCTCGGCATGAGGAAGAGAAGAACGAGGAGCAGCTGCCAAAGGCTTCGAACGTTCTCGACGGGGCCCCAGTCCCATGCAAACAGGGCCCCCAGCGTGAAGGCCGCCAGCCAGCTTTGAATGCGCGACATGAGTCCGTCCCCGGGGTCGTCTCATGCCTTCGGGCGCGCGTCGAGACGAGAGTGTAGAATCTCGGATGTCGGCGAGCAAACCCGGGCCGCCCCACGCTCCCCGGTTTCGTGGAGGTCGTGACATGCCGTTTACGGATTGGAGTCGCATGGGAAGAAACGGGGCTGCGCAGCCGCTCGTCCTGGCCGCGCTGGTGACCCCTTTCCGCGGCGAGGGAATCGATGTGGAGGGCTTCGAGGAGAATATCCGCTACCTCGATGCCATGGGACTGGACGGCGTCCTCGTCGCGGGGACGACTGGCGAGCGCGAACAACTTACGCACGCCGAACGTGACCTCCTCGTCCGCTCCGCGCGGGCCGTGCTCGATGACGATATGCTCATCGTCGGTGGGCTCCTCGCGGACGCTGCGGATATCGACGAAGCCATGGCGGACCTGCAGCAGTTGCGGGAGGCGGGGGCGGATCTCGCTCTCGTGGCTCCGCCCCCGCCCGAGGACGTTGACGAAGAGGTCTACGTCTTCGCCTTGAGTCAGCTATCCGCCGATGCCCCGCTGGGCGTGCTGGCCTACCAGCCGCCCTCTTACCGTTCGCGACCGTTCTCGCAGAAGACGATCCGGGCCATCGGGAAAATTGCGGGCCTCGCGGGGGTCAAGGATAGCGTGGGGGATGCCGACTTGCTGGCTTCCTGGCGCAAGGGGGCACCCCGCGACGGCTGGGCTGTTTTTGCGGGCAACGCCGACCTCTTTCTTTCTCCCACGCCCCAAGTCACTGGAGGTATCCTCGCTCTTGCGTCGGCGGAGCCGGAACTCTTTCTCGCCGCGGCCCGGGCCCGAGGGGAAAAGGACGAAGCGACGCTGCGCATCTTGAGAAGCGAGCTCGGACCTCTCCTGGAGCGATTCCGCGAGGAAGGTCTTCCCGCCCTCAAGGAGATGCTGGAGGAGCGGGGCCTTTTCGGTGGTGAAATGCGCCGCTGAATCCTCTTCCGAGTCGACGATTCCGGGACATTCTGGGGCCATGCGCCCGCGGTGTCGAGGACCAAGGAAAGCAGCGCTCTTGGGGGGCGTGGAATGCGGCTCCTCGTGGATTGGCGCCCGCACTGACGGACACGTGACGTATAGTAAGAACGTTATCCGGGAACCGAATACATGGTCGATATTGACGCCGTCCTCAAGGACATCGCAGGCAGGTCCGTCGAGCGGTTTGCCGAGGCGCACGCGATCCTCTCCTTCTCACAGTTTCTTCAGCACTTCCTGCAGCGACCCTACTTGCTGACGCGCAATGCGGCTCAATACATGGTCGACATGATGGACTACTTCGGCACCGAAGAGGTCCGCGGCATCGGCGGGGCGCCCATCCGTCGGTTCAAGGTGTTCGATGATCCCCTCGGCAAGGGAGAGCGCCCGGTCATCGGACACGAAGAGGTTCACAACCGCATCTACAGTGACCTGCGGGAATTCGTGGAGAAGCGGAAGATCGACAGGATGATTCTTCTGCACGGCCCCAACGGTTCCGCCAAGACGACGATCGTGCAGGGCTTGATGCGAGGTCTCGAGGCCTACAGCGAGACCGAAGAGGGCATGTTGTTGCGGTTCAATTGGATCTTCAGCTCGACGGAAGACCGGGGTGCCCGCGTCGGCTTCGATCGGGACGCCCTGGGTGAGGAGCTGGATACGTTTGCCTTCCTCGGCCCCGATGACATCTCCGCCAAGATCCCCTGCGAGCTCAACGAAAACCCCGTGTTCCTCATCCCGTCCGCCGACCGCAGGCGCATCTTCGATGCCGCCCTGGAAACGGCGCCTCAGTCGGAGAAGGAGCGTTTTGTCTGGACGTTCATGCTGAAAGAGGGGAGCCTCAGCCCGAAGTCACGCAAGATCTACGAGGCGCTGATGCGTGCCTACAAAGGAGACTGGCTGAAGGTGATGCGACATGTGCAGGTCGAGCGATTCTTCGTGTCGCACCGCTACCGAACCGCCGCCGTCACGATTGATCCCCAACGCAACATCGACGCCGCGACTCGCGCCATCGCCCAGCCGCACATGAACGGCCTTCCGCCTCTCCTTACGAACGAGAAGCTCCTCGAGGCGGAGGGTGATCTCGTGGATGCGTCCCGGGGTATCGTCGACTTCAGCGATTTCTTGAAGCGCCCCATCGAGGCGAACAAGTACCTACTCACCACGGCTGAGACCGGCACCGTCCACCTTCCCGGTTATTCCGCCACCTTGGACCTGGTCCTCTTCGGCACGAGCAACGAGAACTATCTCTCCGCGTTCCGGCGCGAACCTCTCTTCTCTTCTTTCAATGCCCGACTCGATCTCGTCCGCGTGCCCTACCTCCTCCGCTATTCGCAAGAGGAGGAGCTCTATCGGATGAATCTGGATCTCTTCTCGTCCCGCCTCACCGTCGCACCCCACACTCTCAAGTTGGCGGCCCTTTGGGCCGTGATGACGCGCCTCATGCAGCCCACGGGGACGGGACTCGAGGACGAGACCCGGGAGCTTCTGCTTTCCCTGAGCCCGCTTGAGAAAGCAAAACTCTATGACCACGGCGAGATCCCATCGCGCATGAGCGACGCCGATCGGGGGCGGCTGCTTGCGCAGGTTGGGGAGTTGGTGCACGAGTACGACTCATTCGAGGCGGAGTTCGAAGGGATTGTGGATGCGGCGTATGAGGGCCGGAGAGGCTGCTCTCCTCGAGAAATGTTGACGATGATCGCGGAGATCGCTCTCGACCCTCCCGGTGGGTGCCTGACCCCGCTTTTGGTGTTGCGCACGCTGCCGGAGCTCATCAAGAGCCCGGGACTTTTCCAATTCCTTCGACTCCAGCCGACCCGCAACGGTTATCACGATTGCCGCGCCTTCATCGACGAAGTGCGGGACGAGTACTTGCAGTTGCTGCGCCACGATGTCGAGGTTGCCGCGGAGATCGTCGACGAGACCGAGTATCAACGGCTCTTCGAGCGCTACTTTCACCATGTTCGGGCTCACAAGACCCGCGAGAAGGTCGTCGATGAGACAACCGGGGAGTTGGTCGCGCCCGATGAGAAGTTCATGCGTGAGGTGGAAGAACTTCTGGGTGCGGAGGCGGATGCCGAGGAGTTCCGGTCGGATATTCTCACGAAAGCGGCGTCGTTCCGGCTCAGCCACCCCGACGCATCGCTCGTGCACGAAGAGGTTTTTCGCGATTTGTTCACACGACTGAGAGCGGAGACTTTTCGGCAGCGGTTCGGTCAAATTCGCCGTGTCGTCGAGGACACCCTCATTCACTTGGACATGGTCCCCGGGAAACTGGACGCGGAACATGAGGCGGGTGCTCGCCGATTCGTCGACCGGATGACCGGTCCGTTGGGCTACGACGAAACCAGTCTCAAGGAGGCCTTGGACTTCTTCTGGAAGAATCTCCACGTCTTCGAGTGACCCGGGGCGAGGGGGGCGAGCCTGCGAGGCTTGGGTGAGGTCCTCCGGCCCACTATCCTGGCGGATGAAGACTCCCCGCAGACGATCGAGTTCCGGCGGCGCAAAGGGCCGCGGGCCGCAACGGCGCTCCGGCAGACCCCCTGTCCGCCGAGGTCCCAAGAGCGGGCGACCCCGCCGTTCCCAACCCAGTTTCCGCATCGTCTACGAGGACGCCGATGTCTTGGTGGTGGACAAGCCGCCGGGGATGCTTTCGGCGACGCCGCAGGGGCGAAGAGAGGACAGCGTCCTCTCCCTGCTTCGGGAGCGATTCGGCGATGACGTGAAGCGCCGTCGCGAGAGCGGGTTGTGGATCATCCACCGTTTGGATCGCGATGCGTCGGGGCTGCTCGTATTCGCCCGTTCTCGTCAAGCTTTTTCCTGGCTGAAGGAGGACTTCCGAGCTCGTCGCGTGCGCCGGCAGTACCACGCCGTGACCGAGGGGGCTCAGAGGGAGGACGAGCCGGCCCGGGGTGGCTTCCAGAGTTTTCTCAAGGAAGGGCCCGCCGGTCGGGTGGAATGCGTCGAACCGGATCGCACGGGCGATGCGGCTCCGGCGCCGGGAGAGGATCGCGCGAAACTGGCGGTCAGTTTCTACGAGGTCCTGGCGACGGGCCAGGGACGGACGCTTTTCCTCATGCGGATGGAGAGCGGCCGCAAGCATCAGTTGCGGGTTCATCTCCAAGACGCGGGTCACCCCATCGTGGGGGACCGTCTCTATGGAAAGCCCGGGGAGAATCCCCTCCGGCGGTTGGGGCTCCATGCCAGTCTTCTGGCCTTCCGGCACCCAGCAACGGGCCGCGAAGTCGTCTTCGAGAGCCCCCCTCCGCCCGAGTTCTGGAAAATCTGCGGGGCGCAACCTCCCGAACCTCCGGCGGAACCGGTTCGCGGAGGGTTCCCGACCCCCGGTCAAACGAGAATCGAGACCTCATGGGAGCGGGTGGCCGATCGCTACGAGAGTACCTTGGAAGGCGAGCGTCCCGACGATCACTTCCAGAGGGTCATTCATCCCGGTGCTTTGCGACTGCTCGAGTCCGTTCCCTCCGAGCGCGTTCTCGATGTCGCCTGCGGTGAGGGCGCCTTCTGTCGCTCTCTTGCGGCCCTGGACGTGGAATGCGTGGGTGTGGACGCCTCGCCGAGTCTCATCCAGAAGGCCCGCGCCAAGGGGCCCGAAGGCGTGCGCTACGAGGTCGCGGATGCCCGCGAGCTCGGCGCCGTGGCGGGGGAACGCTTCGATGCGGTCACGTGCATCATGGCCCTCATGAACATCGATCCCCTACGGGCCGTCCTGGAGAAGGTTTCCGAAGTGTTGAAGCCGGGCGGGCGATTCGTGGCAGTGGTCTTGCACCCCGCGTTTCGCGCTCCGAAACAGACGTCCTGGGGCGAGGATTTCAGAGGGAGACTTCGGCGGCAATACCGGCGCGTCGACGGCTACCTCACACCCGGTCAGTTCGAGATCGTCATGAACCCGGGCGAGGTGGCGCGCGGCGGGCGAAAAGAGACCACCTGGACCTTCCACCGGCCGCTCCAGCAGTACATCAAGGACTTGGCGGAGACCGGTTTCGTGTTGGACCGTCTGGAAGAATGGCCCAGCCTGCGCACCAGCGAGGGTGGTCGTCAGGCCGCCGAGTTCAATCGGATTCGAAGAGAGATTCCGATGTTTCTGGGATTCCGCGCCCGCAAGATCGATGCGAAGCGGGAGGAGTAGAGGGACCGGCCCATGAGAGAGGAGGCCTGGGGCATTCTCCTCGTTAATCTGGGCACTCCCGATGCGCCCACCCCGCGGGCCGTACGGCGCTATCTGGTCGAATTCCTCATGGATCCGAAAGTCATCGACATGCCGTGGATTCTCAGGGCGCTGTTGGTGAAGGGGCTCATCGGCCCCTTTCGTTCGCCGAGGACCGCTCGGGCCTACCGCAAGATTTGGACCGACGAGGGATCCCCCCTCCTCGTGGAGAGCCGACGATTGACGCAAGGGCTTCGGGAACAGGTCACGTGCCCCGTGGCCTTGGGAATGAGATACGGGCGACCTTCAATCGCCGACGCCCTCGCCGATCTGGCGAAGGAGGACCTGCGTACGCTGATGGTTGTTCCTCTGTTCCCTCAGTACGCCGAGGCGACGGTCGGTTCGGTGAGGGAGAAGGTCGGGCGAGACAATGACAGGCTCGCACGTCCCTTCCGGCTTCGATTCGTGCCTCCATTCTTCGATCATCCCTCCTATATCAAGGAACAGGCCCGCTTGGCGCGGCCGTTGCTCGCGTCCTTATCTCCCGAACGCGTCCTCATCAGTTTCCACGGATTGCCCGAACGACAGATTCGTAGGGCGGACGCGACGGGCTTGTGTCTCGCCCGTGAGGATTGCTGCGATCGTCCCGAGGGCCGACTCGCGACCTGCTACCGCGCGCAGTGCGTTGCTACGGCCAGGGCCCTGGCGGTCGCGCTGGGACTCGCCGACGCCCGATGGCGTCTCTCCTTCCAGTCCCGTCTTGGGCGCGCCAAGTGGCTTTCGCCTTCCACGATCGAGGAGGCCGAAAGGGCGGCACGGGCCGGGGATCGCCGTCTCCTCGTGCTGAGCCCCAGCTTCGTCACGGACGGACTGGAGACGTTGGAGGAGTTAGGACTGAGGTTGCGGGAGACGTTTCGCGCCGCCGGGGGAGAGGATCTTCGGGTCGTGCCTTGCCCAAGTCGAGATGCGACATGGCTGCGGGACGTCCTGCGGGATGGGAAGGAAAGGGGCGAGGCATGAGTTCGAAGGATGCAAGCCCTTGTCTGGAAGCGCGACGGCTGGGATACGCCCGGGACGGAAGGGAGATTCTGAAGGACGTGACCTTGACCCTTCGGCCGGGCGATCTCATGGCCGTTGTCGGACCGAACGGCGCCGGGAAGAGCAGTCTTCTTCGCTGTTTGTCCGGCGTTTGGGAACCCAGTGCCGGAGAGGTCGTGTTGGCGGGACGGCCTCTCACGGAGTGGAGCCGTCGCGACGTCGCGTGCCGCTTGGCTTTTCTGCCCCAGTTGTCCGAGGCGCCGGTCGACGTCGACGTCCGGGAAGCCGTGGCACAGGGGCGGTATCCCCACGCGTCGCCCTGGAAAGGTCCGACGCCGTCCGACCGGGCCGCTGTCGAGACGGCCATCGCCACCATGGAGCTGGAGGCCCTCGCGACGCGTCGTCTCCCGACCCTATCGGGCGGCGAGCGACAGCGCGTTCGACTGGCCAGAGCGTTGGTTCAAGAGGCCACCATCGTCCTGCTCGACGAGCCCACGGCGGCCCTCGACATTGGGCATCAGTTGGAACTCACGGACCTCTTTCGTGATCTAGCCGCCCGTGGGCATGCGGTCCTCGTTGCGATCCATGACTTGCACCTCGTGCATGAGGTCTTCCCCAGGGTGCTCCTTCTCGATCAAGGTCGGGCCGTCATCGAAGGCGCTCCGACGGACGTTCTGCTCTCGGAGGAATTGGGGGAAGCGTTCGGCGTGTCGTGCCGCCTGACCGCCGACGGCGCCCTCCGCATGGAGAGGCGAGTTTAGTCGCCACCGACCGTTGGGATGACAACATCCCCGTGTCTCGGCCTCGTCCTCATGTGGGGCGGCGCCTTGGAGGTGGGGCACCCTTTCTTCTGGAATGACGTAGTCCTCCTCGTCCTGCTTTCCGTGTCTCCGTGAGAGTTGTTCTTGGTGGAGTCGGGACGTCCCCGTCCCGCGAGGGTCGGGTGGGGTCATCCTCGCCTCGAGGCGTCACGTGAAGGCTAAAGCCTCCTCTCCAGGGTTCTTGGCCGAAGTGCTATGATCTCGGCCGTCGCTACGGAGTGGGATGCGGCAAACGGGAGTCACCCATGAAGAAACGGATCCTCGTCCTGGCGGCGGTGCTGGTCGGCGCTTCCTGCGCCGTGGGGCCCAACGCGGCTCGGGACGTGTCGGCCACGGAGCGGAACATCAAGATCATGCCTCATGACGAACACAGTCACGCGCGACCGGACGAGGTCCGCGTCGATCACCTGGACTTGGACTGGACCGTGGACTTCGACGCCCAGCGTCTGGAAGGGACGGCGACGTGGACACTCACGCGCCGCGATCCTACGGCTCCTCTCAGGCTGGACGTGAAGAGCTTGGACATCGAAGAGGTCGAGGCCGGGCAGGGTGAGGTCTTTCGTGCCGCGCCCCATGAAATCGTGCCCGGTGACCCCGTCCTCGGTGACACTCTTCAAGTCGAGCTGTCCCCGGGCGACGATCGCGTTCGCATCCGGTATGCGACCACGGAAGCGGGAACCGGTCTGCAGTGGTTGGAGCCCTCGCAGACACGAGGGGGAAAGCTCCCGTTTCTTTTCTCCCAGTCCCAAGCCATCCACGCACGGACTTGGATTCCCTGTCAGGATACGCCTGGCGTTCGCGTGACCTACAGCGCGGTGGTTCGGACGCCCAAATCCCTGCGCGCCGTGATGAGCGCATCGCAGACCCGTGAATTGGAACCGACGGCGGACCATCGCGTCTTCGCATTCGAGATGCCGTATCGGATCCCTTCCTACCTCATCGCTCTCGCCGTCGGCGACCTCGAGTTCCGCTCGCTGGGCCCGCGCAGTGGTGTCTATGCCGAACCTGAAGTCGTGGAGGCGGCGGCGGCGGAATTCAGGGATACCGAGTCCATGATCGACGCGATCGAGGGCCTCTACGGCCCCTACCGGTGGGGGCGGTACGACCTACTCGTTCTTCCCCCGAGTTTTCCATTTGGAGGAATGGAGAACCCCTGTCTCACGTTCGCCACGCCGACGATCCTCTCCGGCGACCGTTCCCTCGTCTCCCTCGTCGCTCACGAACTGGCTCATTCCTGGTCGGGAAACCTGGTCACGAACGCCACATGGCGGGACTTCTGGTTGAACGAGGGCTTCACGGTCTACCTGGAGCAAAGGGCGATGGAGAAGGTCTATGGTGTCGAGCGGAAGAAGATGGAAGTCATGCTCGGCATGCAGGAGCTCCGCGAGGAGATGGCCGAGCTCCCCCCGAAGGACCAGATCCTGCACGTCGATCTGAAGGGACGCGATCCCGACGAGGGGTTCACCGGCGTGCCCTACGAGAAGGGGGCCGCCTTTCTGCGGCTCCTCGAGCAAACCTTCGGCCGTGACCGCTTTGATGGATTCCTCGAGGCCTGGTTCAACGAGCACGCATTCACGAGCGTGACCACCGAGGACTTCGTCGCCTTTCTCGAGCAGCGCCTCCTGCAAGCGGACCCCGAAGCGGCGAAGGCCGTCGACGTCCATGCATGGATCGAGGAGCCGGGGCTGCCCGCGGACGCCCCGGACGCACGGAGTGACGCATTCGCCCGAATCGACGCCCTCGTTGCGGACTGGAAAGCGGGGCGCAGCTCCATGGATTCCTGGCCCGTGGCTGGCTGGGTGACCCATGAGTGGCTCCATTTCATCCGGAGCCTCGGGGAGGCGGAGAAACCCGAAACGCTCGCGGAGATCGATCAACGTTTCCACCTCACTGAATCCGGGAACAGTGAGATCCTTGCCGCCTGGTTGGAACTGTGCGTCCACAGTCGCTACGAGAAGGCCTGGCCCGCGCTGCGCGGCTTCCTGTTGCGACAGGGCCGACGCAAGTTCCTGAAGCCCCTGTACGAAGCAATGGCGAAGGACCCGGCCCTTCGCCCCATGGCCTTGGACATCTATCGCGAGGCCAGACCCGGATACCACGCCATCTCTCGCGACTCGATGGACAAGATCCTCGATTGGAAGTGAGCGGACCCCTCGGCCCGCGCGATGTCCGACAGCTGTCGCCCTTGGGGGCTCGGGAAAAACCCGCGTGTGGAATTCACACTCCGAATTGCACGTCCGTTCGTGTAGGATCCGTTCATGAACACGCGCCCCAGGACGGTTTCGAAATCGCGGTTGCGCATGCGGGCCGAGGATCGCCGCGCCCAACTCCTCGAAGTGGCTCGGGACCTTTTCTCCAGTATCGGCTACAAGGAAACCACCACGGCGATGATCGCCGCCCGCGCCGGTGTGTCGGAGCCCATCCTCTACCGGCACTTCACCTCCAAGTTGGCACTTTTTCACGATATCCTCGAAGACATCGCCAGCGAGGCCAAGGCGCGACTGCAGAACATCGCGACCAGGGGGGCCAACGCGGCGGAGCGACTCTTGGCTCTCGTTGAGGAATTTCCTCGGATCTCGGAGGAGCGGCGCAACCTCTTCTCGATCGTGGACCGTGCCTTGGCGTCGGCGAAGGACGCACGCACTCAAGAACTTCTTTGCGAGTACTACAGGGGCTTCGAGGCCCTGCTTCGACAGCTCGTGGAGGAGGGGCATCGGGACGGCAGCGTTCGCAAGGACTGTGAGGCCTCATCCGTCTCCTGGATGCTGGTCATGTACGGGGTGGGTTTCAGCCTCCTGTCGCGGCTCTCATGGGTTTGCCCCGGAGCGGAACCGAATCCCGGTGAGGTGGCCCGTCTCGTCGGCGCGATGATCCGACCTCAGTCGACCTCGTAGGACGGGGCGAGTCGCCAACCCAACGGGTCGCGTCCGAGGATGAGGCGGTCGAGGTCGACCCAAGGCGTGGGAGGAGTCTTGCCGACAACGATTCTCACGGTGACCAGTCCCTCACCGGCAGGCGTCCGAACAAGATGGGTCGTGGCCGCGAAGAGTCCTTCGCCCCAGGGAGAAGGCGTGACGCTCCACCCGCCTTCGAGGCGGGCCCCTTCCACTTCGATCCGCAGAGTTTCTTCGCCGAAGACGTTGCGATCCGTTCCTTGGATGATGGTCAGGGGGTAACGGCCGGCCAGCGTCCGACGCAGGAGGACTTCCGCAACGACCTCTCCGGGAGCCGTCTGGTTGCCGATGCGGAGGACTTCGAGATCGGGAACACGCAGATTTCCCGCGGTGAGGTCGTTGTTTCGAGCCCAATAGGCGAGCTTCGTGTCGGCGAGCGGCCCGGCGTCGGAGGCCACGATGTAAGCCCGGAGCTTGCCGGGGGCCTTCTGCGTGGGAACGATGCGAAGCGGTCGAACGCCTCCGGGTTCGATCCCATCCACTGGGCCGCTGTCTGCGACGATGGCCTCTCCTTGGACGAGGAGGACGCGCGCTCCGTGGGGTTCGAGATTGTCCCGGTTCGTGAGGAGTACTTCGACCGCGCCGTCGCGGTCTGCCCTCCGCGGTGGTTTCAAGCAATCCACCCAGGCGGCTTCGAACCAGATCTCGGCCACGCCGACCCCGCTGGGAAAGGGCACGTGATTCTGCCACCAAACTTCGACGACTCCGGTGTTCAACGCGGCTTGGGGGAGGGGGTAGACCAAGTCGCCCAGGGAGGACCACAGGCTGATCGGCCCGTGGATGGGCCATTTGTTCACGACCATGGCCTGCCCTGTCGGTGCCGGCATGTCGCCCCCCTTCCGGGGCAAAGGGTCCGGGTATCTCACGCGCACCTGCCATGCGCGATGAACGTCCGGAACTTGGAATCGGTAAACGACCTCCGGTTTCGACGTCGTCTGGAACGCCATCCGGACCGTGTCCTGGGGCCGGTAGAGGTCGCGGAACCGACGGACCAAGACATCGCCTCCGGCGCTCTCGTCATCGAACCCTTCATGGCCTGCATCCCAATAGGCGACGACTTGGCCTCGTGTCCACTTCGCGGCGGGGATCGTGTAGCGGGGAAGGACGATGAGCAGCACCGTGGCAATCCCGAAGATGGCGTTCCAGCCGGCGACGAGTCCGAGCACGACCTTCAGCCGATCGGATCGAAGAAGGCGGCGGAGGCCTGCCAGAATCACGACGGCGAGCGGCGCCAGCATTCCGAGGAAGTAGCGGCCGTGGAGATGATAGTAGTGTCGGTTGGCGAGGAGGATGGCGGCCAACAGTAGCACGAGCCCGGCCGCCGAGGCTCCGGTGGGAAGCGCCGTCGACGTGGCTTCGTCGGTGCGATGTTTTCTCGAAGCCGGCACGAGGAGGGCCAGGAGACTGAGAAGGATGAGGCCTCCGGGGATGTAGGCGAAGGGACGCGGCGGGTGCAGAAGGTCTTGCCCCAAATCGCCCATGAGCGACGTGAGGGCCGAGACCGCTGCGTCCCAGTAGAGAATCCATGGGCGATCGCCCAGGCGGATCAACTCGGGGCGAAATCGGGCGTGGTGTTCGAGCGCAAGCAGCCCCCCTTGCAGCCACCATTGCCGAAGATGCCACCAGGCGGCCAGGAGAAGGGGGCCTAGGAACAGCAGGCCGACGGCTTGGAGGATCGTTCCCCGCCCGACCTTCCGCCGCCGCGCCTCCGCGATGACCAGGATGACGCTGAATGCGAAAAGGCCCACTGCGTGCAGCTTCACCAGAAACGCCAAACCGAGAAGGGTGGACACCGGGAGGAGGCGCCGGATGGAAAGCATGTCACCACGACGCCGCGCGGCGAAGAGGAGCCAGCAGACCCAAGCCCCCAGACATGCCATCCACGGATCGTTGCTCACCATGGCGCCGTGAAACGCGAAGGCAGGGAGCGAAACGAGGGCCGCCCACAGAGCCACGGAGACTCCCGGCGCGTCCGGGAGAAGGCTTCTTAGCGCGAGGAGAAGAAAGAGGGCGGCCACGAGCATGAGGGCGAGATCGAGCCCGCGGAGGGCGTAGAAGATCGCCTGCGGGAGTTCTTCGCGCAGATGCTGCCTCGATGTGGGAGTCTCCGAGGCGTTTGCACGGCTTCGAGGTCCGGGCTGAAAGAGGGTTTGGCGGCCGAGAAAGACCCGCGCGCGGCCTGCGGGTTTCGCGGGGAATCGATCCTTGGCCAAGGAGATGAGGAAGGCGTCCGCCAGGTAGGGAAGAGGCGGATGCTGCGCCTGCCCCACGGGTTCGCCGCGAGGGTCTGGAAGTCGATGTTCGGCGACGAGGTGGAGAGCATAGTCGAGGTGCTCGTCCTCGTCGGCTCCTTTTCCCATGGGAACGAGGGTCAGGTAGGAAAGGCCTTGGAGTGCGATCAGGAGCAACACGATGACGATGCCTGCGCGTTGTGTGGGGCTGAACGGTGTCAAGGGCTCGTATCTCCCGGGAACCCGACGCATCGGCGTCGTCGATTCAGGGTAGCCGGTTCGTCGCCGTTTCGGGAGGGGGCTGGTATCCTTTCCGTCGCGAGTTCGTAGGATGACGAGACACGTCGCGGAGGGAGCAGATCCATGGACATTTTCGAACGATCTCTTGAACGGCACCGCGAGACCCACGGCAAGATCGAGGTGCGGTCTCGGATGCGGCTCGAAACCCAAGAGGAACTGAGCATCGCCTACACGCCCGGTGTCGCCCGCCCCTGCGAGGTGATCGCGGAAGATCCCTTGGCGGCTTGGGACCTGACCTGGAAGGGACGATGCGTCGCCGTCGTCTCGGATGGTTCTTCCGTCCTCGGTCTGGGGGATATTGGCCCCGCCGCGGGTCTTCCCGTCATGGAGGGGAAGGCCGCGCTTTTCCGTGAGTTCGGCGGCGTCGACTCGGTTCCCATCGTCATCGATGAGCACGATCCGCAGAAAATCGTCGCCCTCGTCAAGGCCATCGCACCCACCTTCGGTGGGATCAATTTGGAGGACATCTCGGCGCCGCGCTGTTTCGAGATCGAGGATGCTCTCCAGGATGTGGGTATCCCTGTTCTGCATGACGACCAACACGGGACGGCCATCGTCCTTCTTGCCGCGGTGATGAATGCGGCCAAGGCGACGAATCGTTCTCTCGCCCAGTTGGACGTCGTGATCAACGGCGCCGGCGCCGCGGGACGAGCGATCTGCAATCTCCTCACCTGCCAGGGCCAGGGTGAGTGGTGCATTCCGGTCAAGAGCGTCACGGTGTGCGACTCGCGCGGGATCATCTTCCCCGGGCGAGCCGGAAACAACGCCATCAAGGAAGAGATCGCGAAAGTCACGAATCCGGAGGGCCGTCGCGGTACTCTCCATGACGCCATCAGCGGAGCGCACGTTTTCATCGGAGTCTCGCGGGGGAACCTGTTGACGGCCGAGGACATCTCTCACATGGGAGAGGACCCGATCGTGCTCGCCATGGCGAACCCCACCCCCGAAATCATGCCCGACGAAGCGATCAAGGGGGGAGCGGCCGTCGTCGGTACGGGGCGCTCCGACTTCCCGAATCAGGTCAACAACGTCCTCGCGTTTCCTGGTCTTTTCCGCGGGGCCCTGGAGGCGCGGGCTTTGCGATTCAACGAGGCGATGAAGTTCGCGGCGATCTTCGCGATCATGGAAAGCGTGCCTCATCCGTCACCCAAGATGATTCTCCCCTCGCCCTTCGACCGCTCCGTGGCGCCGCGGGTCGCTGCCAAGGTCGCGGAGGCCGCGAAGGCGAGCGGAGCCTGCGATCCGCTTTGAAGCACGCGCTCGACGAGGGGGCAAACCGCCCCCGGGAGAGGTGCCATGGTTGACGTGCGACTGAACCCGGAGCTTTCCGACCCCTTCGTGCGGATGGATGCCGAGGGCGCGAAGCTGGCCCCGGAGGAATTCTCTCGCCGGCTCGTGGACGCCTACGAGTCCGGCCGCGTGATCATCCTGGAGAACCCGCCCTTCCATCCGGACATCGAGCTTCTGGGGCGGTTTCGACTCCCCGCCGACCCGCGATTCAAGAAGCTGAGCGACACCTTCTTCCTGCGCCCGGCACTGCACAGACGGGACGTGCGTGAGGCGTTCCGTGAGATGTTCTCACCCTGGACGGACTACTTCGCGTTTCGCCGCGAGGTAGGGCGACTGGGACGGGAGATTCGTGAGTTCATCGGGCATGCCTTCGTCGAATATCGGTTCTCGAAAGAGAACATCTCCTGGCGTTTCACGCCCAGCGGCGGCGAGCACATGCATCTCGATTTCTTTCACGGCGGAGAGGACGTCCAATATGTGCGTATGTTCATCAACGTCGACACGGAGCCCAGGCTGTGGAATGTGAGTTGGTCGTTGATGGAGCTGGTCGATCGATTCTATGAGTCGGCGGGGTTGGAACGTTTCCGCGGTCGGAGCGCGGATGCTCTCATCGAATGCCTGACGAAGAAGGCCTTCGGCTGGAAGGAGAATCCGGGCCAGGATGGGGAACCCCGGCACGAGGTCGTTCTCGAATCCGGCGACGTCTGGCTCTGCGACAGTCGCAAGGTTTCCCATCAGCTCGTTCGCGGCAACCGCTTGGTCTCCGCCAAGTTCCGAGCGATCCCCTCCACCATGAGAAACCCGGCCCTCCGCGTCGAAGCTCAGCTCGCCGCGTTTCATGCCGAGCGCGCCGGCCAGGGGGAGTCGGGGGGCGCCTGACGCGCCTTGCCCCCCGAGCGAATCCTTCACATCCTGGGCGCGAAGCCCGAGGCGTCTTGCGCTTCACCTTTGCAATGCTCCTGAATGGAATACCGTCATGTCCTTCGATGATGCCGCGCACGGCGGCCCCTTGAAGCCCCTTCTCGTCGACAACGAGCGGGCCGTCGCCCTCAAGAGAGAGGCGGTCGATCTTCCCTCTTGGTTCCTCACGGCCAACCAGGTCTGTGACCTCGAGCTCTTGCTGAACGGCTCGTTTTCCCCCTTGACCGGCTATCTCGGCTCCGAGGATCTGGAATCCATCTATGAGAACGTCCGCTTGGCCGATGGCACCGTCTGGCCCATTCCGATCACCCTGGGCGTCAACCCGGAGTTCGTGAAGGAGCAGGGGCTGAGGGAGGGGGCGCGGGTTGCGCTCCGGCACCCCGAAGGCATGGTGCTGGCCGTTCTGACCATTTCCGAAGTGTACGAGCCCGATCGCATTCGCGAGGCCGAAGCCGTCTTCGGGACGGCGGACGATGGGCATCCGGGCGTCTTCGACCTGCTGCACTACGGGCACGCGATGCGGTTGGCAGGGCCCGTGGAGGGCGTCGAGTTGCCGCCCCACCACCACTTCCTCCACCTGCGCCAGACGCCGACGCGCTTGCGCGAACTCTTTCGCAACACGGGAAGCGAGAAAGTCCTCGCATTCCAGACCCGCAATCCCATGCACCGGGCCCATGTGGCGATGGTGACACGGGCCGCGGAACAGGTCGGGGCCGACATCCTGATCCATCCCGTCGTCGGGGCGACGACGGTGGGAGACGTGGACGCGGTGACGCGCATTCGTTGCTACCAAAGCGTTCTCCACTATCTGCCCGAGCGAACCCGGGTGTCGCTTTTGCCCTTGGCGATGCGCATGGCCGGCCCTCGCGAAGCGGTTTGGCACGCCATCATCCGACGTAACCACGGCTGCACTCACTTCGTCATCGGTCGCGACCATGCCGGTCCGAAGCACCGCAAGACGGGCGAGCCGCTCTACGGCATGTACGACGCGCAGGAATTGGTGGCGCGCTTTGCGGACGAACTGGGCATCCAACCCGTTCCGATGGAGGAAGTCGTCTATTCCAAGTCCGCGAAGGCCTACCGCGCCGCCAGCGAGGTCACGGATGCCTCCGACATTCTGCGACTCTCTGGAACGGAATTGCGCAGGCGATTGAGGCAGGGGGCGGAGATCCCGGATTGGTTCTCCTTCCCCGAGGTGCTGGCGACGCTGCGCAAACGATACCCCGCCCGCAACAAGCAGGGGTTCACCGTGTTCTTCACGGGGCTGCCGAGTTCGGGGAAGTCCACGTTGGCCGCCATTCTCGAAGCCCGACTCATGGAGGTCCAGGATCGCCCGATCACTCTTCTCGACGGCGATATCGTGCGGAAGAATCTGAGCAGCGAACTCACGTTCTCGAAGGAGCATCGCGACCTGAATATTCTCCGAATCGGCTTCGTGGCCAAGCAGATCACGAAGAACGGAGGCGTGGCGCTGTGTGCCCCCATCGCCCCCTACGCCGTGGTCCGCCGGAAGGTGAGGGACGCCGTCGCGGAAGACGGGGGATTCCTGCTCGTCCACGTCTCCACGCCGCTCGAGGTTTGCGAGGCCAGGGATCGCAAGGGCCTCTACGCCAAGGCCCGCAAGGGGATTCTCAAGGGCTTCACCGGTGTGGACGATCCCTACGAAGCCCCCGACGATGCGGATTTGGTCATCGACACCTCCCAGCACACGGCGCAGGAGGCGGTGGAGATCATCCTGAAGGAGTTGGATCGCGAGCGTTACATCGAGTTGAAGGATACGGACGAGGAGTTTCCCCGGGGGCTCGAAGCGGAAGCCCACGCTTGATCGAACGCGACGCGATGCGGGGCGGCTCAGAGCTTGAAGTCTTCCCCCAGATAGACCTCGCGAACCTTCGGGTCGGCGAGGATCTCGTCCGGTGAGCCCTCGGCCAGAATACGTCCGCGGTCCATGATGTAGGCGCGGTCGCAGACGTCGAGGGTTTCTCGCACGTTGTGATCCGTGACGAGAACACCGATGCCGCGATCCGTCAGATGGCGGACGATCCTGCGGATCTCCGCGACCGCGATGGGGTCGATGGCGGCGAAGGGTTCGTCCAAGAGCAGGTACCGGGGTCGCGCCGCGAGGGCGCGAGCGATCTCGACGCGGCGGCGTTCGCCCCCCGAAAGACTCGTGGCGGGGCGCTGACCCAGGTGGCCGATCTGCAGTTCTTCCATCCAGCGGGTCAACTCCGCCCGGCGCCCCCTGCGATCGAGATCGGGCCGGAGTTCCAGGGCCACCCGGATGTTGTCGGCAACGTTGAGTCCTCGAAAGACGGAGGCCTCCTGGGGCAGGTACCCCAGGCCTCGGACGGCACGGGCATGGACTGGCAGGCCGGCCAGATTGTCTCCGTCCAGCAGGATGCTTCCCCCATCCGCCGCAACGAGGCCCACGACCATGCGGAACGTCGTCGTCTTGCCGGCGCCATTGGGGCCGAGAAGGCCCACCACCTCCTTGCGGTCGACCCGGAGCGAGACCCCGGCGACGACTTCCTGACGTCGGTAGCTCTTTCTGAGTTCGTTCGCTTGCAGCAAGTGTCGGGAGTCCCTTCTGGTTCGTCCTTCGTGTCGTACTATAGCGTGCCGCGATGGCTTCGTCCCAGGGAGGGGTTCTTGCTGCTGCTGGATCGTTATCTCGTGCGGGAGATGGCCAAGCCTTTCCTCTTGGTCCTGACCCTGCTTTGCCTCGTATTCGCTGCCTACAGCGCCACGGATTTCTTGGGCGACGCGGCGACCGGACTGCTCGCGGCCGAGTCGGTGGCGCGCCTCGTCCTGTACAAGACGGCTATCGCGCTGGAGACTCTGCTTCCCCTGTCGCTGTTCATCACGGTCGTCTTCAGCCTGGGACGATTGGACCGGCGCCGGGAGTTGGTTGCGATGAACGCATGCGGCTACTCGGACGGTCGCATGGCCAGGGGCGCTGCCTTTCTCTTTGTCGTGGCGGCGCTCGTCACGGCGGTTCTCTCCCTTTGGTTGCGTCCCGCGGCGTACCGATCGATCTACGCTCTCCAGGCCCGAGTCGTGGAAGAACTCACCTTGGACGATCTCCAAGACTCTCGCTTCTACGAATCCCTGGACGGAAAAGAGGTCTTCTACGTCGGGAAACGGGACGGGACCGACGGAGCCCTCAGCCGCATCTTTCTGTGGATCGAGCACGATCCCCAACCCCTCGTCGCCGTTGCGCGCAGGGCGAAGCTGTTGCCGGTCACGGACGAAGGGCCCCGCAGGGTCGTCCTCCAAGATCTTCGGGTCTTCGGGACCCTGGGACGGTTCTCTGGCGTGAGGTCGGGGCGGTTCGTCTGTGATCTCCCCGTTCCCCGAGTTCTGCCCGTCGGGTACAAGCGGAAGGCCGCATCCACGAGCCACCTGTTGTCCTCGAGCCGTCCCAAGGACGTGGCCGAGCTCCAGTGGCGATTGACACGTCCCTGGAGCACGCTGCTCGTCGGGTTCTTGGCGTTCCTTTTCGGCCGATGGCGGGGGCAGAGGTTCTCCGGCATGCTCATGGCCCTGGGCGCCTTCGTCGCCTACTACCAGGTCAGCATCGTGGCGCGAAACGGGGTCGAGCAGGGGGCGATCGGCGCTGTTCCAGGGCTTTGGTGGGTGGATGGTCTTTTGGCCCTCATCGTGGTTTGGCAGTACCGGGTTCGGACCCATTGGGGGCGCACCTGATGGGGACGGGCGGGAACGCGCTTCCCCCGCGGCCAGGGAGGGAACGATCGTGAACACGCTGGATCGCTACGTGGGCAGGGCGTTTCTGCGCGGCTTCCTGGTGGTTGGTGCCGTTCTCCTGAGTCTTTTCAGCATTGCTGCCTTGGTCAAGGAGACGGACGATCTGGGGCGCGGAGGCTACGGGCTCGATGACGCTCTTCTCCAGATTCTTCTCACGACGCCTCGCAGGATCTCCGAGCTGTCTCCCGTGGCGGCCCTGCTCGGCGCCATTCTCGGTCTTGGACTCTTGGCGGCTCATCGGGAAATCCTCGTCATTCGAGCGCTCGGGGGAAGCGCGCCCAGGGTCGCGCTGGCTGTCCTCAAGACCGCCGTTCCGTGCGCCGTGGCTCTCGCCCTGCTCATGGAGTTCATCTCGCCCCCCTTGGAGAAGGCGGCACGGGAGCGCTCGGTGCTGTTCCGATCGGACCGTCCGAGCCTGAGCACGTCACGGGGGTACTGGTTCCGCGAAGGAACGAGTTTTCTCCGCGTGGAAGACGTGGAGGATCAGACCCACCTTCGAGGCCTCGAGATCTACCGTTTCGACGACAAGGGCCGCTTGGTCGAGAACCTCCGAGCGGCGCGGGCCACCCTGGAACTGGAGGAGGCTCGTTGGAGACTGGAGGACGTTCGGCGCGAGGAGTTCACGGGGCTAACCAGCCAGGTCGAGCACCGGGATACGATGAATTGGGCCTCGAGTTTGGGCGCGGACGAACTGGAACTCATTCTGCAGGCGCCCGAGACCTTGGCCCCGAGTGAGCTTTTCCGACAGGTGCGGGTGCGTCGAAAACGTGGGCTGGCCGTGGAACGCTACCAACTCGTCCTCTGGAAGAAGCTGGCGCGTCCCTTCGAGTTCTTGGCGATGCTTCTGCTCTCGTTCCCGTTCATGCTCACGGTGACGCTCGCGGCGGGGTTGGGAAAGCGCTTCGCCCTTGGGGCTCTTCTGGGCGGACTCGTCTTCCTGTTGGGAAAGGCTTCCGCCTACCTGGGACTACTTCTGCACCTGCCGCCCCAGCTGACGGCCCTGACGCCCCTGCTCATCGTGCTGGGGCTCACTGGCATCCTGCTGGCGGCTCAGTTCCCCGAGTCCAGGACGGTCTGATCCACCGCCCGCGCGTGACGGATGACCCCGAGGTCCTCGGCGTCGGCCGCGGCGAAGGATCGGGACTCAGGGTCCCACTTCGACGCGGTCAGAGTGAGTCGCACACCGCCGCGCTCGCGCTCGAGGCGGAGCCTGTGATACCGTGCGCGACGTTCCTCTCCCTCGAGCCCCATGGCGGAGGCCGAGCCCACCCCGAGACTCCAGACGTCCTCGCCTCGGATTCTCAGGCGCGACCGTACCGAGCGATGCGCATGACCGTGAAGAATGAGTTCGACTCCGGTCTTCTCGAGACAGTCCAAAAGCAGCGCGCGATCCTCCAGATCCTTCCGAGGACGAACGACTCCGGATTCGGCCGGGTGATGGAGGTAGAGAATGCGAAACAATCCTTCCTTCCCGAGCTCCGAGAGCATCGCTTCCAGACGACGACTCTGCGGCACGCCGACTCGACCCGCGGCGGAAAACGGGGGCGTGGGGATCGCGGTCGAAAGACCCACGAACGCGAACTCACCACGGACGTCCACGCGGGGGAAATGACCCCAGGCAGGCGGTCCTTCCGTCGGTCGAGGGGCCTCGGTCGGCAGATAGGGGGCGAGGCGTCCCAGGCCTTCCTCGTAACTCGAGCGGGCGTAGGCCTCGTGATTCCCTGGGACCACCAGGACGCGCTCCGGTCCCCCCAGCCGACGGAGGAACGCCGCCGCTTCGGAGAATTCGTCGGGGAGGCCCAAGTGAGTGAGGTCTCCGGTGACGAGCAAAACGTCCGGCGGTGCGGCCTCGAGATCCTTCCTCAAGGCCGCCAGAACCTCCGGGCGATGTTCGCGCCTTCGACGGAATGCCCACGACAGGTAGCCAAGAAGGCGCTTGCCCGCCAATTGCCTCCAGCCCAGGCCGGAGAGTCCGGTCAGGTGGAGGTCGGAGGTGTGGGCAATGTCACAGGCCATGGGGTCTCCCGGGACCCCGGTGGTTCGGTGGGTCCTCGTGAGTATAGAATCGGGCGGAGGGTTGCGCCAATGCGCACCCAAGGAGGACCTTCGCCATCGCATCCCCGTCGTCCCTACATTCCGAAGCCCACGCGACGAACCGGGTCGGATCCCCTTCGTCGGAGAACGTCATTCCCGTGAAGCACATAGGAATGATCTCGGGACCGGGCTATCACAACAACCGCGGCGGCCTGAGTCGGATGCGGCGCTTCTTGGCCGGAATTCCGGAATTGAGGCATGAGGAGGTCGCCACCCCCGTGGACGTGGCAAGGGCGCTTTCCAAGTTCCGCGAAGCCAACGTGCGACTCGTTGTCGTGAACGGTGGGGATGGCACGCTTTCGATGGTCGTCACGGAGGTGATGCTCCGCCGCGCCGTCGGCGACGCGGCTCCACTCTTGGCCGTCCTCGAGGGTGGGCGAACGAACATGAGCGCGGGGGATTTTGGTTGCCGCGGACGTCCTACCCGCGCATTGCGTCGCATCCTCCGTTGGGCCGAACGGCCGGGAGGCGACGGCGACATCGTCGAGCGAGCCGTGATCCGTCTGACGACATCGCCAGAGTCTCCGAGTCGCTATGGTTTTTTCGTGGGCGGTGGAATCATCTATCACGGTTCCAAGGGATGCTGGACCTTTCGTGAAACGAGCGTCTTGCCCGCCAGCGAAACGGGGCTGGGGACGGCGCTCGGCGTTGCGGCCATTCTGGGAAAACTGCTCGTCGGCAAGACCCCCTACCCGCCGGTCACGGTGGGCGTCACGGCTGACGGCGTCGACCTGGGAGCAAGACCATGGGTCGCCCTCTTCGTCACGACGCTCGAGCGCATGGCGCTGGGGATACGGCCTTTCTGGGGAGAGGGCGACGGTCCGCTCCGCATCACCGGTGTGCCCGATCCTCCGCGAGGCGTTTTTCTCTCCGCACCCTGGTCGTTGCGGGGGAAACCCTGCCGGTGGACTTCACCGGAACGAGGCTACACGAGTCTACGAGCTCGCACGGCTGTTCTTACCCACATCGACGGTGTCACGCTGGACGGAGAATTGATCCAGCCCGAGGACGGTCAACCCATGAGTCTGGATGCGACCGAGTCCTTGAGATTCGTGAGGACATGAGGGCTGCCGAGGACGAGCACGACGGCGGGGAGGGGGATCCTCTGGTGGGGTCGGTCCTCGATGAGTTGCGGAAACCTCTTCCAAGGGGGGTGGAGCCTTTGGTCCGTGCGATTCGCGAGCGATTCGGCGCTTCGCTCGAGGCCGTGGTGTTCTACGGGTCCGCGCGCCGGGGAGATGATCTGGGTGAGACGTTGGCGGATCTTCTGGTTGTCGTGGACGGTTATCGACGTGCCTACGGCAGATGGGCTCCGGCTCTCGCGAACGCGCTCCTTCCACCCAACGTTTTCTATCTCGAGGAGCACGGAGGGGGGGACGTTGAGGTGAGAGCCAAGTACGCCCTCGTCTCCAGTCGCGATCTCATTCGCTATACCGCTTCCCACCGACTCCAGGTCTATTTCTGGGGGCGTTTCGCACAGCCTTGCCGACTGGCGTGGAGACGGGACGAGGAGGCCGAGGAACGGCTCGCGCGGACCCTCGCAGCAGCCGTGAGAACGTTTCTCGGAGAGACGGCATCTCTCGTGCGAGGCTCACTTCCACCGGAAGAAATCTGGGCCAAGGGCCTCACAACCTGCTATGGCACCGAGCTGCGGACGGAGGACGAGGGGCGAGCCCGTCGCATCGTGGAGAGCGAGGCCAGTGTTTACCGCGAGCGGACCGCGGCCGCGCTCAAAGGGAGCGGATGCCAGGGG
Source organism: Planctomycetota bacterium (assembly GCA_011369445.1). Taxonomy (GTDB): domain Bacteria; phylum Planctomycetota; family DRQF01; genus DRQF01. The sequence goes on from DRQF01000023.1 coordinate 23,538, forward strand.
CTCTCGTGGAACGACGGGCGTGTGGACATCGACCTCTCCACCTGGGCCCGTTTTCGAGGTCGCATGCGTTGGCTCGTCCGCAAGCCCCACGGGAAGCTTCTCAACCTTCTCCGTTTGCTGAAGGCCGTGTTCACTTTTGAGGGCGGCGTCGACTATGCCCTGTGGAAGATTCGTCGCCACAGCGGGGTCGAGGTCGAGGTGTCGGATCGAGTTCGCAGGCACCCCTTGCTCTTTGCGTGGCCGACCCTGTGGAGAATCTATCGCGCGGGGGGATTCCGGTGAGCGCGTCCGAGCGCGCGCTCGTTCTGGCGGGGGAGAGGCCCGAGGGGGATCCCATGGCTACCGCCTTCGGGACGGCGTCGAAGGTGCTCCTTCCGGTGGCCGGGCGTCCCATGTTGTTCCATGTCCTCGATGCGTTGGCCGGGGCGGATCTCGAACGACCGTTTCTGGTCTCGGCGCTCTGGGAGCGGCTGCGGGATGAGCCGACCCTCGCCCGCCTCGTTGGCGAGGGTGTGGTCGAGGCCGTCCCCATGGGGCGATCGCCCTGCCTGTCCGCCATGGAGGCGCTGGACCGGTTGCCGGAAGAAGGCGCCGTCTTCATCACGACGGGCGATCACCCCCTCCTGACGCCCTCGCTGATCGAGGCGTTCCTGGCCCGGGCGCGGCGGGAAACGGCGGACTTGGTCGTGGGTGTGACGCCATCTGGACCGGTGCTCCAGGCCTTTCCGGGCCGGCGACGCACCGTCTACCGGCTGTCGGACGGCGGCTTCTGCGGCTGCAACCTCTTTTACCTCAGGGGGAAGCGAGGGCGGCGCGTCATCGATTTCTGGCGGTGCGTGGAATCGCAGCGGAAGAGTCCTCTCCGGTTGGCGTTCACCATCGGTCCGGGGGCTCTTCTGCGTTACGCTTTCCGACGGCTCAGTTTGAGCCAGGCCTTGGATCACCTCTCCCGGAAGACGGAGGCGCGGGTGGCTCCCGTGATCTTGGATGAACCCGAGGCCGCCGTGGACGTCGACCGCCCCGAGGACCGGGAATTGGTCGAGGAGATCCTTCGTCGACGAGGAGCGAATCCTGCCCGTGAAAACGCGACGCCGCATCAAGGTATGGACGCTCACGGGTTACCGCGCGGGTGAGCGCCAGCAGATCCTCGCTCTGGCGGAAGCCCTGGGCTTTCCCTTCGAGGAGAAGCTCATCCACCACGGGATCGGGACGGCCGGCGCGAGCCTTCTGCGGAGGGTTTCGCTCGTGGGGATCCCCGCCTCTGACCGGGCAGCGCTCGCTCCGCCCTTTCCCGATCTTCTGATCGCGGCGGGTGCCAGGAACGAGCCCGCGGCTCGCTGGATTCGCAGACGTTCGCGCGGAGGGACGAAACTCGTCTTCGTCGGTCGAACCTGGGCGCCTCCCAGCGCCTTCGATCTCGTCGTGACCACGCCCCAATACCGCGTCCCGCCGGCGCCACAGGTCTTGGAGAACCTGGGAACGTTGCATCGCGTGCGCTCGGATCGTCTCGGCCGGGCTGGAAAGCGGTTTCGCGGAGAGTTCGCTCGGTGTCCCAAGCCGCGTCTGGGGGTCCTCGTGGGTGGGCCCAGCGGACCCTATGCGTTCGGCGTGCGCGCCGCGAGGCGCCTCGTTCGCGCGGCGGAGGAGGAGGCGCGAAGGCTGGGTGCGAGCTCGCTTCTCGTCACGACCAGCGCCAGAACTCCTTCGGACGTCGTGACGGTCCTCGAGGAGGAGTTCACGATGCCCGCCTTCGTCCATCGTTGGCGACGGAATGATCCGGAGAACCCCTACCTCGCCATTCTCGCCGAAAGCGCGGCGTTGCTCGTCACCGGCGATAGCGTGGCGATGATCAGCGAGGCCATTCAGACGGGAAAGACGGTCCGACTGTTCGATCCGGGCCGTGGGCGATTCTCGATGCGTGCCCCCGACGGCCCTCCCGTCACGGACGCCGAGAAGAACGACTTTCGCTGGAAAGCCTGGGGCTATGACTTGATGATGCGCCGGGGGCCTCGGAGGCTCTCGAGAGATCTCGCTTTGTTTCACCGTCGGATCATCGGTGCGGGCCATGCCGGCTGGGTGGGAGACCCTCTCCCGCCGACCCGGCCCGAACCGCCGCGAGATCTCGAGAGGACGGTGGAACGAGTTCGCGCACTCCTGAGGATCGGAGCTGGCGACGTCCATGAGGAGTTCGGTGTCGCCGCGGAGGCGTGAATTCAGCGAGAGGGCGCCTCGGCCCCCTCTTCGGCTCTCCACGTGTCCACATCCCGCATCCTGAACCCATTTTCGAAGTCCACCACGATGTGTTCCTCGGAGACCGTGGCCGTGTAGTCGAACCAGCGGCGATAGTGCTCGGCCACCCGGGACGGGTCCTCGTACTCCTTCGCGATTTTCAGGTGCCGCTTCTTCGGCTTCTTGCCGGCCGCTCGGGCCTTCTCAATCTCGGCCTGGGTGATTTGCTTTCTCAGACGTTCGGCGGGGGTCCAGACCGTGACGAAGGTGACACGCCGGGCGCATTCGAACAGGTCGTTGGCCTCGTCTCGCTGATGGGTCACGGTCGATCTGAGGTACGGCCTGAGAAAGTCGTGGTGGAGGAGCATCCGCTCTCGATGGGGCGTATCGGGTTCGAAGATCCGGCTGGCGTTTTTGGGCTCGCCCCAAGCCGACCCATCGGGAACACCGATCTTTTCGGCGAGTTCGGGGAGTTCGTTTTGTCGGAGGCGGCGCATGAGCGTCTTTTTTCCCGCGGACGTTGGCCCGCTCACGACGAGCAGGTGGTCGATTCGCCGCTTGTGAGCGATGGCCACGAATCGATCCTTGTGCGGTGACTTGAGAACGTCCAGCCGGGCGAAGTGGCCGCGTTGATAGACGAGGAGGTTTTCGATGGCCGCTTGGGTCATGTAGAAGCGCTGGATCTCCCTGCGGCCTCGGGTGCCCGATCGGGTTGGAAAGATCACGGGGAGCTTCGAGATGATGCCGCGGGCCAATCGGGAGATCCCGACCTTGCGTCGATCGTGACTGCCGATCGTGGCCACCTCGAGGATCAACTGCTCGTTTGCACGGCGCGTGAGGTGGTCGAGGAGTGCGAGCGGATTGCGCATGTGATGGAGGATGTTGAGGCCGAGGATGTAGTCGAAGTCCTCATCCAGGGGTTCCAACTCGATGTCACGACACTGGAACTCGGCCGGAGAGCCCAGGCACTCTCCCAGCAGACGAGCCTTGCGAACGCTATCTGGGTCGATGTCCAGTCCGACGACGCGGCGGGCGCCCCTTTTGATCGCTTCGAAGGAGAAAAACCCGAAACAACACCCGATGTCGAGGACGCTCTTTCCGGTCAGGTCGTCCGGGAAGATCAGGTCGGCAGTGGGAGAGCGGTCATAGCCGCCCGTCGAGAGCCCGTAGGGCAGGTCGACGTTCTGGTAGCGGAAGTCGTGCTCCTGGAGGAGTTGCTCGACATCCTCCCGACTCCATGACGATTCCTGTGGACTCAACGATCGGCCTCCTCTTCGGGCCCCGCGGTCGGCCGGGCAGGGCTATTTCTATCAAGGAGGCCCGGTGCGGAGAATGCCGCGCTTTCGAGGGACTCCGCCAATCGTTATCTAAGGCCGTGAGAGAACTCGAGCCCTTGAGCGAACTTCCCCTTTCCCTGTCCCGGGACGACGTTGCCCGTGCCTTCGAGCCCTTCGTTGGTCGTCGGGTGAAGGTCAAGGACCCGGAGTGGGCGGCTCACATGAAGCGGCGCAAGAAGAAGATTGTCATCAAGGGCGCCCGTCGCCTCATCACGCGCTGGTTGCCTTCCGGCCAAAGGCGCGAGACGGAGATCGTCGAGGAGTACGATCAGGTTTGGGGGGGGGACACCTACGCACGCTATGACCTGGACAGGAAGCCGGACCGTCTGAGTCCTTGGGAGTGGCAAGGCGAACTCATGCTGGCGGCGACGGTGGGAGCCACGCGGTTTCGTCAGGTCATGCTGGCCGCGGTCATCGAAGCCGTGAGGCCCGGGCGCATCCTCGAAATCGGGTGTGGGAACGGAATCAACCTGTTCTTGGCTGCCGGGCGATTTCCCGAAGTGGAGTTTCACGGATTGGAATTGACCTCAGTGGGCTACGAGGCCGCCAGGCGACTCCAGAATGACCATGAGACGCTGCCGCGTTCTCTGCAGAAGTTCGCGCCACAGCCGCCCGCCGATCCCACCGCCCACCGACGTATCCATTTTCACCGCGGGAGTGCGGCGGAGCTTCCCTTCGAAGCGGGTGAGTTCGATCTCGTCTATACGGTGCTCGCGTTGGAGCAGATGGAGCGGATTCGCCAACAGGCGCTGGCCGAGATGGCCAGAGTGACAGCCGGGCACGCCTTCAACATCGAACCCTTTCGTGACGTCAACGCGAAGGGGTGGCCGCGCTGGAACGTCTTCCGCAGGGACTATTTCCGAGGCGCGATCGACGAACTCGAGGGGTTCGGGCTGCAACCCGTGTGGGCGACGGACGACTATCCCCAGGAATCCTTCCTCAAGACCGCGGCCGTGCTTTCCCGGAGAATCTGAGTCCTCCGAAAGACGCCACGTGATTCTCTCTACCCGTTGGGAACGGCGGAATCCTCTCGGTCGTCGGTCGCTTCATCGTCCCCGGGCGTGGCCAAACGAATGACCTGATCGGCGACGTCCACGAGGGCGGGCCGATGGGTGATGGCGAGGATCGTGATTCGTCCTCGAAAGGATGCCAAAGTCCGGGCCACGTCCTTCTCGGTCTCCGGGTCGAGCGCACTCGTGGCTTCGTCGAGGAGGAGGAGTTTGGGGCGATGGATCAGGGCGCGGGCGATCATGATGCGCTGCCTTTGCCCTCCCGACAGCCGGGCGCCTCGTTCGCCCACGGAGGTCTGTAGGCCCTCGGGCTGACTCTGTACGAAGTCCCACGCCCCTGCCCCCTTCAAGGCCAAGATGGCGTCCTCCTCGGTGAGCGTGGGGTCGCCGAGGGTCAGGTTCTGAAGGATGCTGTCGTGGAGGAGGAGATTCTCCTGCGGGACGTATCCGATCATGCGTCGCCAGCGCTTGACGTCCAGGTCCGACAGGGGAACGCCGTCCACGAGGATCTTTCCGTGAGTCGGTCGAAGAAGTCCCGTGATGAGATCGAGGATCGTCGTCTTTCCGGCTCCGGAGAAGCCCACGAGCGTTGCGAAGCTCCCCTCGGGAATGACCAGATCGAGGCCGTCGAGGATCTTGCGATCATCGTAGGAGAAACCCACATCCGCGAACCGGAGTTCCCTTTCGAACGTGGGCGTGCGATCTCCCTGGTGAGTTTCTTCCTGCGATTCGGCCTGGGCGACGATTTCGTGGAGCGCCGTGAACGCGGCCTCGCTGGTCACGAGGTTCTGATAGAAGGTTTGAGCCTTGCCCAGGTTCACCAGAATTCGCGATATGACGAGAAGCAGCATCGTCATTTTCGCGAGTTCGAGGTTCCACACCTCCACACCCACCCAGACGCCCAAACCGACCAGTCCGGCGAAGATCGGGAGCTGCAACGCCTTGAGGGCCTCTTTGCTCATGACCTCCTGCTTCAGAGCGGCGTTCAGTTCGTCGGTGTGTTCGCGGAGAAACAGGTCGGCGTGCTCCTGCCGTTCCATGGCCTTGAGGGGTTTGATGGCCAGGATCACGTCGGTGATGCCCGCCAGAAGTGACATCAGGACGGCGGTCTTCCTCTTGCCCGCCCGCCTCGCCGCCGAGACGAGGGACTGGAGAGTCAGGAGAGCGACGAAGGCTCCGGCGAGGTAGGCGAGGGTGATCTTCCAATCGATGAATGCCGCGACGGCGGCATAGGCCAGAATCCGAACTCCCGCGGCCGTCAGATTCGCCCCGTGGAGGTAGGCCTTCGCCGACTGTGTGGCCTGGATCGACATCGCGTTGGCGAGCCTGCCCACGGGCTGCCGGACGAAGTACTCCCAGCGGGCCGTCAAAAGGGAGCGGAGGAGCTCCAGGCGCAGATCCGTGGCGACGCGTGCGACAGTGAAGCCGACCTGCCTTTGCGCGAGGAGCAAAAGGGCGCTTCTGAGGAGGAGCCCCACGAAGACCACGACGAGAAGGGTTCCCAGCGTGGGGGAGAGGTGAAGCGCATCCAGAAACCTTGCGATGAATTGAGCGGCGGCGCTGTCCGAACTCTCGCCGTGCATCATGTTTTGCAGGGCCGGGAGGATGGCGGTGACGCTCAGACCCTCGAGGACTCCGGAGAGGACGAGGGCCAGGACCGCCACCAAGCTGCGATAGGGATACCGTCGCGCGAAGAGCTTGAGGACGGTCATGCGGCGTGGGATCTCATTGCGCCGCCAGGGTCTCGGTGCGATCCAGAACCTCGAAGGCGTCCGGGCGGACGTGCTCCTGGGCGATCTCGTGGCGAAGCATCTCCTCGGTGATGAGGTTCTGCTCGACACATTCCTTCAGCAGTCCGAAGAAGAACCTCTCTTGTGCCGGATCCGGGTGGGGGAGATACACGGCCGGTCCGAAGGCCCTCTTGAGGCGGACGAACGGGCGAATCCATGTCGCCGGCCGCCGAATGTCGACGCGTTTGCTCGCAAAGTTGAAGTCGCGCGGCAGGCCCGTCTTCCAGGGCTGCGTCGCCCGATGGGTGTTGTGGATGAGCCGCGTCTCGGGCGTCAGCCGGTCGAAGTCATTCCAGCGGTCGCCGATGAGTTGGATGCTCCCCTCGGGCTCGAGCCTCAGACAGATCCAGTCCATGTAGTCCCGCCTGCCGTCGAAGAGCTCGTCGAAATTCTCCTCGCACTTCCAGTGGGTGAGGCGGGCGCAGTCGAGGACCATGACGGAACTCGCCCAGCAACCGAGGCGCCCCTTATTTCCCGTGCGCTTGCGAGCGCCGATGGCCGCGTCGCCAAGATCTCGAGTGAGCAGCTCCCAGCATTCACCGACAGCAAAGACATCCGGATCCACGACCAGGGCGCGGCCCTGGTAACCCATGAGCTCCGGCGGCATGAAGCGGAGGGGGGTGAAAGACTGAAGGTTTTCGTATTCCCATCGGACCTGCCGGCCCTCGCGCAGATAGGTCTGCCCCTCGCGCGCTTTCAGGAAGGGATAGTCCTCGGTCGAGATGATGCGTACGTCGAAGGCATCGGCATGACGGGAGTTACGACGAAAGGAATACTCGGCGACGATGGCGCCAACGATCTGTCGATGGTTTGTGTGAATGAACACACAGGGTCGATCATTCATAGCGGACTCCTCATGGGTGGAGCCGGTCTCCGCACCCAGGTTGCCGAACATCGTCCTCGTCTTCAACGCCACCGCCTCGGACCAGGGCTGCGGTCGTCCCGCACCGCCGTGGATTCAAGCGTGCGCGGCCAGAGCCTCTTCGGACGGCAGGGGCGGCGTCTGCTTCAGGACCTGGAAGGCGTCATGGCGGACATGGTTTCGCGCCATCTCGTCTCTCAGTTCCGACTCGGTCACCGTTCCCGCATCGAGGCATTCCTTGAGCAGACCGAAGAAGAGATTCTGTTGATTCGGGTCGGGATGGGGACGGTACTTCCCGAGAAGGCCATACTCTCCGAAAAGGTGGCGCCGAGCGCGCATGAGCCAGGCCACGGGCGGGAAGAGTCGGAACCGCTCCGCGGGCCGCCAATCGATCGGAAGCCCCGTCTTCCACGGTTGCGTCATGCGCCGTGTCGTGTGCAGTAGCTTCGTTTTGTCCGTGAGCCTGTCGAAGTCGTTCCACTCGTCTTCGAAGACGCCCAGCGTCGCCGCGTCTTCCAGCTTGAGGCAGATCCAGGGCATGTAGTCACGCTTGAACTCGAACATGGCGCGGAACTGTTCTTCCACGCGCCAGTGCTTCAGCTTCGCGCAGTCGAGAAGCATCACCGAGCTGGCCCGACACTTGTCGATGTATCCCTTGGGACCGGAACGGAATCGGGAGATGACGGCCTTGCCCTGCATGTCCCTGGAGAGGAGCTCCCAGACGTCGCCGACGGCGAACACGTCGGGATCGACGACCACGGCGCGGCCCTCGTACCCCATGAGCTCTGGGGGCATGAAACGCAGCGGCGTGAACGACTGCAGGTCATCGTAGAGCCAGACCCGTTTGACGCCGTCCCTGAGGTAGGTCTTGCCGTCCATCTCGCGGATGAAGGCGTGGTCTTTGGTGTGGATCACCTTCACATCGAACTTGTCGTTGTTACGGGAGTAGCGTCGGAACGAATGGACGGCGACTTTCGCACCGATGTTCTGCTTGTGATTCGTGTGGACGAAGACGCACGGCTTCATGGAGATCCCCCCTTCTGGAACTAGGCTTCGTGGGCGGCGCTGTCCTCTTTTTCTGCTGTACGGGTATAACCGAAGAGGGGATTCAGGTGAATGTCGATGTAGGATTCGATCTCCTTCACCTGGCCGTCGTCGAAGTAGTCGCGAAACCCTCCCACCTTGCCGCGGCGCACCTTGAAGGAGTCGGGATTGTTCTTGTCCTTGGCGACCATGCGGCTCCCCGCCCCGCGGAAGCTCTTGGATGCCTCCATCTTGCGCATGTTCTCGAACGACGCGAATTCCACCGCTTCGGCCAATTCCTCGGGGGAGGGGTCGGCGCCCAGGTGGGTGAGGACGCCGCCCAGCGCCTCCGCGGTGGATTGTCGCAGGTCTTCGTAACGGACGATGTGGAGCTGCTCGCCGAGAAGGGGCTTCGCTTCCGCCCAACCGTTCAGGTACTCGATGACCTTCGGGATCCCTGCTTCCTTGCCCATCACGAAATCGAAGATGGGCATCTCCAAGTCTTCGGGGTAGTCGTTGATGACGCGCTTGTGGGGCTTCATGCGGAACCGCCACTGAAAGAACTGGGACACCGCCGTGTCCGCGGGATGGCGAGCGAGGAAGACGACGGGCAGCCCCTTGTAGTCCACCTTGCTATCGCGGTGGCCTGTGAAGTCCCTCAGGTAGTTGTCGTGGGTGAAGAGCAGCTTCGGCGTGGCCGGGTTCTTGCGGTGGAAGTTGTCGAACCCCATGAGCAGGCTGTCGGGAAGTTTGTACCGCACCTGGTAGAAACGAGAGACCATCACCCTCAGCCAGGTGCGGCCGCTCTTCCCGTAGGACGCGATCACTCCGTCGGCCTGCTTCAGTTTGCGAGCCTCTTCGCGACCGCGGAGACGGCGCTCTGTTGCGATGCGGGACGAGCGGGGAAGAAAAAAAGTGGCGATCCAGACCAACTTTCGTCCGATGACGTGCAGGACGCTTCTCACTGTGAACTCTCCTGTTCGGCGGGTCCGTCGGCGGCGAGGAGTTCCCGCACACGATCGACCACGACCTCTAGCTCGTCTTCGAGGCCCGCCCCGCCGAGGGGGAACGGCTCCCCGAACGCGACCGCGGCGCCGCGGCGTTCGAGCTTCCTGTGGATCCTGGTGATATCTCGGGGAAAGCCCAAGAGGTCGAGGCCGCAGAATCTGCGAAAAAACGAGGAAATGCTCCGCCATGGCGGCTTTTGGAGCCCCGCGGCGAGACGCCGCTTCCAGGAACCGGCGCGGACGGGAAGCTCGTAGATGGCCAGCGGACGGCCGAGGCGAGCCACCTCGACCAGCATGGAGACGCTGTCACCGGTGACCACGAAGCGGTCGGCATGGGCGAGAAGACCCAGGTAGGGGTTGTCTGCGGACTCCGGCCCCCACATGAACAACTCGGACGACGCAGGCAGGGACCTGCCCAGAGCGCTGACGACCTCGGAAGGCGTCCGACGGCTGGTCGTGATGTAGAGGCTGCCGCCGTCTTGGGCGATGAGCCGCGAGAGTCGTTGCGCGAGATCCTGGGCCACGTTTTCGTCCATGCGGAAGGGCTGGGTGGGCCCACCCACCAGCACGGCGGTCAGGGGTCTCGGCATCCGGCTCAATCGGTCGGCCCAGGCCGCGCGCGCCGCCTCGAGACGGCTGCGGTCCACCTCCATGAGGGGGAAGTCCAGGGGAAGAACGCGAGGCGAGATGGGCATGATGTACTGAGAGGGAACGACCGCCAGGTCGAACCGATTCAGCATCCTCTTCGGTCGTCCGATGATGGCCAGCCGTGTCTTCCCCCGGGAGCGCTGCTTGATCCACAGGGCCACCATCGACGGTCGGCTGCCGGAGGTCAGGATCAGATCCGGCCAGGGTGGTTCCAAGGGGTCGGAAGCCTCTCGGTCAACGTGGTCGAGAGAGGGGCGAAAAGTCGGCTTTCCCTGGCGGAACTTTGGAAGGAAGACGAGATTCTTCTCCTCGAACGGGCGACCGAGGGCCCGGGCCACCCGCCGCACTTGCGCGTTGTCGCCGAGTTTGTCGCCGAGGACGAGCCAGATCCGAGGTTGGGGGCGTTCGCCGGCCGTTTCCATGGCCGTTCCTATCCCAAGTCCGGGATGTGGGCAAGCGGGAGAGGGGAGTAGACTGGGGAACCGCGCCTCTTCGCGAGGCTCTCCTGTCTTGCAGTGATGGTTTTCGAAGGAACGTCTCTCGATCGGAGGAAAGTCCAGTGGAACCTCTCCCTCATACCTACAAAGTGAAGGCTCGCGTCGCGGGCGAGGATCTGGTCGATCTGACCGGAGAAGGGTTGGAGCCCCTGAAGAGCGGGCCGCCGCCTCAGTTCGGAGGTCCGGGAGGTCTCTGGTCGCCCGAGGAGCTTTTCGTGGCGGCGGCGGCCGACTGTTTTCTTCTGACGTTTCGAAGCGTCGCCAAGCACTCGAGCCTGGATTGGAAGCAGATCGAGTGCGAGACGGCGGGGACTCTCGAGAAGACCGAGGGCGGACTGCAGTTCACCCGGCTGGTTTCGCGCGTTCGCCTCGTCGTCCCGGAAGGCACGGACGAGAAGAAGGCTTCGCGCGTTCTCGAGATGTCGGAGAAGAACTGTCTCGTGACGCGGAGTCTGAAATGCGAGCTCGCGTTGGAGACGGAGATCCTCACCGAGTGATCGGCCGGTCGCCCCTCAGTCTTCCCAGTCGATGACGATGAGACGCCGCTCCGCGGGGTCGTCGGGCAGTAGGTAGGGGAGATCGAGACTCACGTCGAGTTTGCGTCGGGCGAGGGTTGTCCGCGCTTCCTCGAGTTCGTCCAGAAACGCCGGCCCCTTCCACAAGAGCAAGGGGCCGTACCATCGATGCGTGCACCACTCGAGCAGTCGGTGGAGGGGACCCACGGCGCGGGCGAGGACCATGTCGAAACGTCCCCGATGGGGGCGAATCCAGTCCTCGAAGCGGGCCCAGACGCACTGGACGCGATCCGAAACCCCGAGTTCGGCGACCAACTCCTGAAGGAAGTCGACCTTCTTCCGCGTGGAGTCCAACAGCGTCACGTTGAGGTGGGGCATGGCCAGCGCCAGGGCGAGCCCCGGGTAACCCGCTCCCGTGCCCAGATCGAGCACGTTGTTGACGGGTGCGTCGTCCGCGCCGAGCAGGATGGGAAGGGCCGCCAGGGAGTCGAGCGCATGCTTGACCGCCATGGCTTCCGGTTCGACGATGCGGGTGAGATTCATCACCTCGTTCTTCTTGGCCACGGCGAAGGCGTGCCGGGCGAGTTCGATGCCCCCCTCCTCCGGGCGCCACGGTCCCATGGCTTCGAGAAACCTGGCCGCGAAATCGTCGAAGGGCAGGTCCACGGTCGGGCCGGCCACGGTCAGGAGGCCTTCACGGCGAGGACCGGTCCTCGCGAAGCGAGAATCAACTCGCGGACGTGCTGGAGTCCGTGGCCGCCGTCATGATCGCCGTGCCCGACGATGAGAACCCGCTCGGTCGTGCCCATCTCGTCGGTGACCGCATTGACCAGGGAGGACCCGCTACGGACCTGAAAGCGGACGCGAAAGCCCTCCTGGTCGGCGAGCTTGTTCATGGCTGCGACGAGACTTCCCGAGAGGCGAACCTCGGCGCGCGACACCAATTCGTCGGTCAGGCGTTTTCCCTCTTCGTCACCGAGAAGCCGGCGTATCCCTTCCAGCACGACGGGCTCCGGCACCGCGATCATGAGAACCTCGCCCCCTGCGTGCGCTAACGCCGCGGCCATGGCCGCGGGTGGTCCCTGAAGCCTGGGGGACCAATCCACGACGAGGACGGGGTTGCGCAGGGTCGCTTTCGCATCTCCCAGTTCGTGGCGAGCGATGAGAAGGGGCAGGGAGGACTCCTCGAGAAGGATGTCGACCACCGACCCCAGGCTTTGCATCTCCAGGGCGCCGATGTCTTCTCCGAAAGGCGCATCCACGACGAGGAGGCCCGCACCATGCCGATCTGCCTCCGCAAGGATTCCCTGCACGGTCTCCCGTGCGTCCTGATCCTGGGGTGGGGCGTCCATGGAGACGATCCGGGCCTCCAGGATGTCGGCTGCGGCGCGCCCCAGTGCCTCCGTCGTGGCGGTCTGATTGGACCCGTCGACCGCCACGAGGACGGTCTCGATCCTGGGGGATTCCAACGTGATCTCATCCGGTCTCAATGCGGCTTCGAAAAGCCCCATGCTCTCGGAGATGTCCTGAGTGTTTTCGTCGTCGTGTTTCAATCGTCATCCCTCGGGAAAGAGGTCGAATTCGAAGAAGGCCCAGAGGTACGTCAGGGCGAGAACGCCTTGGATCGCCAGCGTGAGGCCCCCGGCCTTCAGGTACTCGCCCCACCCGATGCGGATATTGCGCTCCTTTTCGAGGGCATGCACGGCGATCACCGCGGCCACGGAGCCGACCGGCGTGGAGTTGCCCCCCAGATTCGCGCAGACGACGAGCGTCCACCAAAGAGGGGTAACGTCCATGCCGTTTTGTCCCATGGCGACCACGATGGGAATCAAGGTGGCGGCCACGGGAATGTTGTCGACGATGCCGGAAAGTACCAGCACGAAGACCCCGAGAATCATCGTGGTCGCGAGAGGGTTGCCTCCCGAGAGGGCCTCGATGCCTCCTGCGAGTTTCGCCAGGAGTCCCGTCGCCTGGACGCAACCGATGAGGGTGAAAAGTCCCACGAAGAAGACGATGAGAGGCCACTTCACCTTTCGGATCGCCGTCTCGGTGTCGAAGCCCGAGAGGAGCAGCGCCGCCGCGCCGCCCGCCATGGCGATGAGATCCAGTCCCACGCCCATGGCTTGCGCCGTTGCGAAGCCCGCAACCGTGGCCAGAAGAATGATGGCGGACCTCCAGAAGATTCTCCTGTCGTGAACGAGGGCCCAGGGGTCGAAGGACTGGACACGCTTGGCGCGCTCCACGGGATCGCCCCTGTCGCGGAGCTCATCGCGATAGAGCCGCCGAACCACCGCCCAAACTACGACGGCGGAGAGCAGCGCGATGGGGGTCGTGACGCGGAAGAAGTCCATGTAGTGGAGTCCCGCCTTGGCACCCACCATCATCGTGCAGATCCCTGACGCGAAGGTGACGAGTGCGCCTGAGTTGGCGGCAAGCGCGATGCCCATGATGTAGGGCTTCGGGTCGAGTTTCAGTTCCTTGGTCACGGCGAGGGCCAGGGTCACCATGATGAGGGTCCCGGGCGCGATCGTGAGGAGAGTGCAGAAAAGAACCGTCAGGACGATCATGTAGAGGAAGAGCCGTTTGGGCTCGCCCTGGGTGCGTTTGACGATGTTCACCGAGATGAAATGGAACAACCCGCTGTGGCCGGCGATCTCCACCAGGATCGATGTGCCGAGGATGACGCCCAACACGCCTAAGTCGTGGCCGATGATCTCGTGGACCGTCTCATAGCCTCCGGCGCCAAAGAGCCCGAAAGCCATGGCTGCGATGACGGCCAGGACGGCTCCGCACATGGCCGCAAGGGCCTTGTGGAGGAGCTCGAAGGCAATGGCGATGTACGTGGCCAACATGATGGCACCCAGGACGATCATGGAGGCCATGGGGCCGCCCGGGGAGCCTCCGGCCCCTTCGGCTCTTGCCACCGCGGCCAAGACGACCCAGAGCCCGAGGGCGAGCCCCAATAGCCGTCCCGTGCGGGAGTTGCCTGGCAGTGGGAAGGTTCTCATGGCCCCAGCCTAACCCGGATCCTCCCTCGCAACGACGTCCGATCGCCGTCGCCGCGCCGCGCGCGAAGGAAGGCCGGTGCTCTCCCACGGAGCACCTCTCTCTTGTCGTTCCGCGTCCATTCGAGGGCTTGGGATTCGACGGCAGGGCCGTAAGGCGCTACCCTCAGTGGATGCGCGTTCTCACTTTCTTCCTGCTTTTTTCCGTGATGCTCGCGGCTCAGGACGAGGCGGCGTGGCGGCGGGACCTCTCCGGTCCCGTGCCGTCCGCGCGGGCCGTACGCGAGGTGGCGGCGGCTCTCTTCGACGTGAAGGCGGAGCGGCGCCGCGCGGCGGCCGAGGTGTTCTCGCTCGCTCATTGGCCCTACCTGGAGACGCTGGCCATCGAGGCGTTTTGCGCGGAAAAGGACCCGGCGGTTCTGCGCGCCTTCTTTGAGAGCCTCGGAGCGGTTCGTCCCACACCGGCTCTGGCCAGCGTCTTGCGGGCTCGAGCGGCCAAGAAGGGTGGCACTTGGAGAGGCGCCGTCGATGCTTTGGTTTTTCGGCTCTCCCCGAGAGGGTTCGAGGGTTGTCGCGTCTGGAGTGCGTGGCCGGGGTCGATCAAGTCCCTGGACGAGGGGTTCTCGAATGACACTTCGGGGATGCCGCTGCGCCGCACCCGGGGGAAGACCATTGTCCTCCCGTGGCCCGTCGGCGCGGCGGGCGGGAGGGTTTTGCTCGGTTATCGTTGGGACGGCGAGGGACAGGTGAGGGGGCGACTCGTCGCGGACGAGACCTTGTTGGGCGAGTTGACATTCGCCTCTGGTCCACCATCCGTGGGAACGGCACGGGTCGTCTCGGTCGACGTGACGGATGCCGCGGCCCCCACCGGGGCGGCTTGTCGCCTCGAGTTCGACACTCCTCCGCGGGGAGCTTTTTGGATTCAGGGTCTGGCCGTTTGGGCCATGGAGGCAAGCGGGAAAGAGAGGCGGAGCGCTGTCGTGCTCAGAGCCGGTGCTCAGGGGCTTGCGCCTGGAGAGGGGGCGAGGCTTCAGAAAGAGGGGCTTCCCCGTCTTCTCATCGCAGGCAAGGCTGGCGAGGCGCGATTTCGACTGCCGAACCGGAAGGAGAGGAACTGGACCCACATCGTTCTCGACCATGCGTCGAAGACTCCGGTCACCTTCGATCTGCTCCTCGATGGACACCCCCTCATTCGGATTCTCAGTCAGGACATGCCTCGGGGTGTTCGAGTGGGCGGACTTCGTGGCGTGGGACCGGGCGAGCACGTGCTGAGACTCGTGCGCATCCAGGGAGACGCGCCCTTGGAAGTGGAGGCACTCCGTCTGTTCCCATGAATCCACGTGGGCCGCTCGACCTGTCCCGGTCTTTTGGCATCGTCGCATACGGAGGCTCTCGGAAAGTTGGCACGAATGCACCCGGGAACACATCAGTATCACCTGATCGAAACCGCGGTCGCGGATGTTGACGGTGTCCGTGTCGGCTTGGCGAACGTCTGGGAGGAGTCGTTCACAGGGGACGACGGCGAATTCCGGAGCGGTGTTCGGGGGACGATCTGCTTCATGCGGGACGGCGCATCCGGCGATCTTGACATCCGTGTTGGGCTTGGGGATGAATTCGTACTCGATGGGCGTCGGTATCGCGTCATCGAAATCGACGACGGTGAGCCTCGAGGTTCCTTGACGTTGGAACGGGACCGTTCCGGTGAGGTCGCCGGGGCGAACGTGTCTCAACAAACACCCGGGAGGGAAGGAACAGGGTGCCGTTTCCGGTGGATCGACGTCGCGTTGCCGCTTCCGTTCTTGGTTCTCCCCTATATCGCATCGTCCGCCGCCGCGCGGGCGGGGGTGGCGGTCGTTTGTATTGTCGCATGGATTCTGGTGACTCGACCGAACTGGCGGGGGCTCCAAGGACTCTGGGGGACGGGGCTCTTGCTACTCCACGCTTTGGCCTGGATCGCTGTCGCCCTCGGTACTCGCTTCTTCAGTTAACTTCCGAAAAGTCTCCGACAAACCCGCCCATCCCTTCATGTCGTCGAGTCGACCAGAGGCGATCGCCAACTCCCAGCGCGTCTCGTCCCACACGCACTCGAGTGAAACTGACGTCTCGTTTGGACTTGGTGGGGCCGGCGGACCCAGCGCGTCGACATCGACCTGAGAGATCTGAAGAAGAACGTCCTCGAATCGCTGCGGGAGCACTCGGCCCACGTCTTCGCGCTCCAAGTCCCCCTTCGGATTCGGAACGTAATGCTGTCGATTCAGCCTTCCATCGGCATGCAAGCTGAACCATTGAGTGCCCCGGATGCCTTCATGGACGCCCCACCTGATCATGCGAGGAGCGCCCTTGGTCGCCAGGAGTCTCTGCAAGGATGGCTTCGCGTTCATCGTTGCTCCATATGTAAGAATGAGGGTGCGGCCGCGATGCCGCGCGACGCCCCGCTCAATCCTCGTCCGCCACCCAGAATATCCCAACGCGGGTGTCATCGATTCCCACGAGTCCCACGTCGATCAGACAACCGGACACGGGGTTGACGCGAACGACCGCGCCATCCTCGAAGACCACGTTGGAATAAAGACGGAGTTCCCTGTCGAAGAGGCCTGCCCAGCACTTGGCGATCTGCTCGATCGGGGTGCTCGACACGGGCGACTCGGAAAAGAGTGGATAGATCATTTTCCTCCACACGTGTTCGCTCATCGCCATTGTCGTGCGATGGAGCGCCTCTTTGCCTGCGGGGAGGCCATGGCTCGAGAGAAGTGGGATCAGGATCTCGTCGTCGGGTCGTCCACGTTCGTCCTCCGTGCGAGGGCGAACGCAAAAGACCACGTCGTCGCCGTCATCACCGATGCCATTGAGGGCTGCCGCGCGAGGGCGCCAATACGCGTTCTCGAAGCGTTCGGCCGATTCTCGGACTTCCCTGATCGCGGGCGCCTGCGGACGATCGGTGACGAGTCCCGCGAGGGCAGCGGAGAGGTATTTCCGGTTCTCGAGCAAAGTCTCGAAGACGGCTTGCCTGACCTCGATCGCCGGATCCTTCATCGCTGCCTGGAGTGGCCTATCGACGAGTTCGAGCACCGGGCCCAGGGTCGCCAAACCGCGGGCGGCCGCGACGCGGACACGGGCATGGGGATAGGAGAGGGCCTTGCCGAGGGACTCGATCGTCTCCTCGGAGCGCGAGGCCAAGTGTTCGAATGCGTCGACCACGTCGGGAAGCATCCAGCCGCCCGGTACGTCTTCGACCAGGGACTCGAGAAGGGCCGTGATCTGGCCGCTGTCTTCGGGACGGAGACGAATCGCCAGCGAGAGCGCTTCGTTTTTCAGGCCACGATGGCTGCGTCCGGCAAGTCCCAATAGGGCTGGGATGGCCGGACGAGCGAGAGCGGGAGGGGCTCCCCGCAACCGATCGAGCGCCCAACGGGGTTCTGCACCCTCCAGTCGGGAAATCCATTCGTCGACGTTCATACGGTTCCCAGTCTTGGGGCCGCGGGGAAGATGCGCCGCGGCCAGTTCTCGGGCCTTTCGCAGGGATTGTACTCCTCCCCGGGTCCTCCGAAGCAAGAGACGAGAGCAATCCGACTCCTTTTCGAGGCGGATACGGAAAGAGAAGGCCGACGCGTGGGATACGCGTCGGCCTTCGAGGTGTCGCGGAGAGCTGCCTGTCTCGGGCAGGCCTCACCCCCCTTGGTGTGCACTCCGCGAAACTGCGATGCTCATCGTACGTCCTGCACGGTGAGCCGCTGCCAGTTGCCCATGGAGGGGCCGATCGTCCCGTCCTCGTTCCAGATCGTCGGGTGATACCCGCTCGTAGGATTGGTCGGCGTGGGATTGTTCCACTGTGCTGGATTCAGAAGGGAAGGATTCGCCATGGGGGTTCTCAGGAACACGTCCACGACCTCCTGGCGATAGGGCCCTCCGTTCAGAAGCACCATGGTCATCGTGCCGTCCAGTTCCTGCCGGGTCTCCCAAATCTGTTTGCCGTTGCCGTCGGTGTAACGGGTGGGATAAAGATCCAGCTCGATCACGGCGAGGGGGTTGGCCGGGGGGGAGAGGTACGTGTTCATTCCCAGCAGGAGCTTCGCCCCCGGTCGAATGTTGTCGCCCGATACGCGGAACCGCCGGGGCGGTTCGTGATGGCGAGAGGTGACGCCCCAGATCTGCGGGGGTTGGAGAACCGCATTCTGAAGGTGACGCAGCGCCCAGATGCTGCTTCCTACGGGCGGGTTCGGCCAGTGGAGGTTCCCGGTGAAGTTGAAGATCTGCTCATGGAACGTGTTGGGAGCCATCGCCAGGAGATTCGCCGCGGCGGGAGGATTCGCCGTGTCCGAGATGGGCGTCCGCACGCCCGTGGCACTGGCCCAGCGACGGGATGCCCCGAGAGGCGTCGCGATGAGAATGACAACGCTATCCGTGCCGCTTCCCGAGTTCAGAAGCTGAGTGCGGCTGATGAGGGTGTTCGTCCCTTCCTCCCTCCAGGCAGGGGGGGAGGTGGTCACGTCGAACCAGTAGCCCTTCTCCTGACCTCCGGCCCGCACGTAGGCTGCACCCTCGGCGTTGGCCTCCAGGACCTCCGTCTCCAGGATGGAGGCGGCGGCGTCTGCCGCCGGGATGTTCGTTGGATCGACCGTCCAAGGGAATCCCACCACGGGCCCGACGCCTGTGTCGAAGCTGCGGACGAACTCGACAACGTTGTTCAGATCCTGGGGACTAAACGGAAACACGGTCTGGATGAACGTGTTGATGCTGGCGTCCACGCCGATGAAAAGCGGGTCGCCGGAGTGAAGCAATCCATTGCTGCCGACCATGTGGGTGATGTTCGCGGTGAAGTCCGAGTGGAGCGCGCTTTCGCGCTGACGAACGTTGCGAATCGCCGCCGTCTCGAAGGGGTGGGCTTGAGCTCCCGACATGCTGATGGTCTTAGGGACGCTGAATTGCAGAGTCGATGTGTTCGTGCTGCCGTCGGGGAGTTGGTGGCAGTCCACGCAGGACCGCCCGTTTACCGCGTTTCCCTCGTGGAAGGTCTTCATGCCTCCCAGGGAACCCGTGGGGCCGCTCGAGCCGGTCAAGGATCCGGTGGGGCGGCGATTGAGGGGCTGCTCCGGGTTGGGGGGATGGACGATCGTGAACACGAAGCTGCGGTAGGCTCGCATGTCGGCGTCCGTGAGCCCCTTGGGGTCGCCGGACGTTCCGATGTTCGGCATCCCCTGGAGGTTCACGAAGGCCTCGTTGAAGTCGGTGAAGTCCGCCTTGTCGCCTCGCCAGTGATAGGGAGCGTTGGTGAGGAGAAACTGGGCCGCGTCATTGACCCGGAAGTTGACGAGCCCCTGCAGGGTCTGGGTCACCATCGGCCCCTTCTCCGTGGGGAAGTTGGGAAGGAACGTCTGGCCCGGGGGCGGAGGGTTCTGCAAGCTGAAGCCGTTTTGGTCATGGAACCCCTGCTGAATGGCTGCGCCCATGTTCAAATCGCCCAAGTCCCACGGGAGGGCGTCCGTGCGCCCGAAGATGTGACAAGATTCGCAGGCGACCATCGCGTTTCCGGAAGTGAAGTTGGCGTCGTAGAGGAAGCGACGACCCGTGCGAATCTCCGTGGGTGTGGGATCGTTCCCCAGGGGAAGCGTCATGACGTGAGTGGGTGTCGTCCCGTTGGGGTTGATGATCGAGAGCGAGTTGCTCAGGTGATCCCTCACGAAGAGCAGCCCTGGGGTCATGGGGGTCGACGGGTCCGTTGCGCGGGGGGAATAGGCGACCCCACTCGGTCCGGCGACCGAGTAACCCGTTGTCACCGGGATCGTCACCTGGCTGACTGCCCAGCCGCCCGCCTTGGTGGCGTCGGGCTTCAGCAGAGAGACCTTGTTGGATTGGAAGCCGGTGACGACGACGCGACCGATGCCGGAAGGGGCATTCGCATCGTCGATGATGAGGACATCCAACGGGCGGGAGATGCGCTGCGGTCGGGGCAAGGGTGTCGTCGAGGCGAGGCTGTAGTCCCGGTTCAGGTTGATGCTGCGGAAGAGGGGGGCCGGCGTCACCGCGGGGGGGGCCTCCGCCGCCACGCTGGGCACCTGTCCCGCCGTGATGTCCACCACCCAAAGCCAGCTTTCGACGAATCCAAGGGGGAGCGCCTTGACGTTCGCCACACCCACGGCATCGAGGTTCCGAGCCTTGGAGCCCACGACAATCATCTTGTTCGCGTCCGCGTTGATGGCCATGGCTTGATTCGTCGTTCCCATCCCCCCGATGGCGCCGGGCGTGGCCGGCAGTGACACGTCGTGGTAGTAGAGATCCATGTCGTACTTGCGGAATCCGGGCAACGAGACGTGATCCGCTCCACCCATGAAGTTGAGGATGAACGCGCGACCGTCGGGGAGCATCCTCAAGGCTCGTGGCGCCTTCATGGCCAGCGGAAGGTTTGGGTTGTTGGGATTGGGAGCTTGGAGAATGAATTCGGGGATGACGGCTGCCATATTGGAGGCCATGCGCAGCGTGACGGCTGATCGACTGGAAAGCGTGATGGTCGCCGTCAATCCGTCGGGAGAGATCCCAATGTCGCTGGGTTCGTCACCGACGTAGTCGATGCGTTGTAGGGTGGCCACGGGTTGGCCGTTCACGAGGTTGAGTGCAACCGTCGTGACGGAGTCCCCGTCGAAGTCGCAGGTGAAGAATCGGCCGAGTTCGGGAAACCAACGGACCGTGACAGGGCCCAATCCAGTGCGGACCCGCTGAATGAGACCCCACGGGGAATTGACCTGCCGGATTTCCACGGAGTTGTCGGGTGTGTTGCAGATGAGAAGGACGTCCTGCGCCCCCTCCCCGGTGCCGAGAGTGGCGACTTCGACCGGGTGTTGCTGGGGCGTTTCGAAGTTGCGGTAGTCCTTCTTGGGCAGGAGCTGCGCCGGGAGGGCGACGGCAAGAAGAAAGAGAATGAGCAAGCATGTCGACCAGGTGCCGAGAGGGAAAGGTCGAGGTCGGTTCATGAAATACACCTTTTCCGGCGCGATGCGTTGTGAAGTCAGGTGCGCGAGAACGAGTGGACCGCACGACCGAGATTCGGATGTGAGTCAAGTCCACCCTTTCCACCATGGGGCAGGCAAGAGGAGAATGGAAGGAAAAACCTGGAAAAAGTTCCTGCAGGTTTTTTGCTTTTAAGTATGAAGGTAGGGAGCCAGGCGGGCCACGGCCTCGTGGATGTGGTCGGGAAGGGCGGCAAACGACAGGCGGGCAAACGGGCGGCCGGCCTCACCGAAGGCGATCCCGGGAACGAGGACGACTTTGGCCTCCTCGCGGAGACGCAGGCAGAAGGCCAGAGGGTCATGAGTCTCCCGTTCGGGCAGAGGGAGCAGATGATAGAAGCTGCCGTCCGGCGGTGACGCGTCCTGGCCGAAATGCTCCTTCAATGCGTCCCGAAGGGCTTCGAAGCGGATTCCAACCTCGCGCCGCGCGGCGGGGAGGACCTCTTCGCGGGCGTCCAGAAGGGCGGCCGCGGCCCGTTGAGCTGGAGACGAGGCGCAGGTCACGGCATAGCCGTGGACGATCCGCAAGGAGGGGAGCGCTGCCGGAGGAACCACGGCCCAGCCCAACCGCAGGCCGGGACACCCGAATCCCTTGCTCACTGAATTGAGGACGAAGCCGTCGTGGGTGACGTCCAGCAAGCTCGGCGGGCGATGACCGTAGTGCAGCTCCCGGTACACCTCGTCGGAAACCAGAATCACACCCTTTGCCCGTGCGAGGTCCGCCACGGCGCGAAGGGCCTGGAGGCTGGCTCCACCTCCCGTGGGGTTCGAGGGATGATTCAGGATGATCATCCGTGTGCGGGGGTGCTGGGAGAGAGTTTCCGCCACGGCTTCCGCGTCGAGACGGAAGCGGTCGTCCGCTGAGAGGCGGTACGGGACGGGGATGGCCCCAGCCAAGCGGATGACGCCTGGATAACCCACGAAGCCCGGATCGGGAACGAGAACCTCGTCTTTCGGGTTCAAGAAGGCTTGGGCGATGACGTAGAGCGCCTCTTGGGTTCCGTTGGTGACCAGGACGTGGCCCGGGTCCACGCCGTGATACCGGGCAATGCTTTCTCGAACCTCCCAGCGCCCGGGCTGAGGTCCGTAGGAACACACTCCGTCGAAGGCCGCGAGCGCACGGCGAGCGGGCTCGGGCATGTCCCATGTCGGTTCGCCGAGCCCGAGGGAAATGGCGTCTTCCGGGGCTCCCTGTGCGATGCGGCGGATGGCGGAAATCCCCATGCCGTTCAGTCGTTCGGCGGGTTGCATCATGAGGAATGTCGTCTCAGATGGATGAGAGTGGAGTCCCCCGCCGGATCGCGGCAGGAGCGGACGCGGATTGGGATCCCTGCTTCCCTGAGCTCTTCGATGGCGCGGGCGTGCAGGACGGAGGCGCCCCGCTCGGCGAGGTCCAGGGCGTCCTCGAACGTCATTTCCGGAATCCACTGGGCCTCCGGTTCCGAACGGGGGTCGTGAGTGAACACTCCGGGAACGTCCGTCCAGATCTCGAGCTTCTCCGCGTCCAGGAATCGTGCCAAGAGCGCCGCCGTGTAGTCGCTGCCGTCACGACCCAATGTGCAGGGACGGCCGGTCACGTCGCTGGCGATAAACCCTTCGAGCAGGACGGCCCGGCCCGGCCGCACCACAGGACGAACCTGGGTCGTCACGGCGGTGCGCGTGGGCTCCGTGTCGACGGCGCCAAGAGCATTCAAGCGGATCACCTGCCGAGCATCCACCCGTCTCAGATCGCAGTGACGCTGAAAGAGGTAGGTGGCGAAGAGGGTGAGGGCCAGTTGTTCTCCGTAGGTGAGCAACGTTTCCGCCACCGACTCATCGAAGCCGGTTGCGCGGAGCAATGCCATGTCGCTGTCAAGCGAATCGAACACGGACGCCATGGCGTCGTCCAATCCAGGAGGCAGAGGCTTTCCGAAGAGATCTTCCGCCACGTTCATGTGGATCGCTTCGAGATGGGTGCGATTCTCCGTCCGCATCGCATCGGATTGGAATGGAAGCTCACTGAGGCTGTTCGTGACCCCCGCGATGGCGGAGATGATCACGACCGGTGCTTGGTCCAGGGAGGACTCCACCAGGGTTGCCGCGCGCTCCATGTCGCGGGCCGTGGCCACGGAGGAACCGCCGAATTTCATGACGAGGCTCATGATCGAATATATCCCATCGCACGGGCCAACTCCGCATTCAGCAGGGAGCCCCCGGCGGCCCCACGCTCCAGGTTGTGCCCGAGAGCATAGAGTTTGAGTCCCATGACCGGGCAGGGTTCCAGGTTTCCCACGTGGACGGTCATGTCGGTGTCTGAGAGATCGAGGACGTGTTGGGGGCGGTCGGGGAGACCGTGGACGCGCAGCGGGGGAGAGGGTGACGTGGGTAGCCCCCCCAGCACATCGTCGCCTCGAAAGGTGGCAAGGAGGCGCGAGGCCTCGTCCACCGTGGGAGTTGCGCCACGAAACGCCAGCGAGACGTCCATGCCGTGTCCGTTTCCCACCGGCACGCGGTGGCACGAAGCGCTGATCACCGGTCCGTCCTTCTCGTCCTCGAAGGCCAGGATCTTGGACATCTCCGCGGAGATCTTGGAGGCCTCCCCAAGGATGTGAGGGATCACGTTGTCCAATGCATCGAGGGCGAAGAGCCCCCGCGCTCCCGCTCCGCTGAGGGCCTGGAATGTCGAGACTCGAACGGCCGCAAGCCCGCGTGCGCGGTGAAGGGCGGCCAAGGGGAGACTCAGGATCGCGGTCACGCAGTTGGGGTTCGTGACGATGCCGCCCGACCAGTCTCGAAGGCTCTTTTGGCGATCGAGGAGTTCGATGGCACGTGGGTTGACCTCCGGCACGAGGAGAGGAATGTCCTTTTCCATGCGCCATGCGGAAGCGTTGCTGAACACGAGAGAGCCCTGCCTCGCGAAGGCGGGTTCGACGTCCCGCGCCAACTCGGATTCGAGGGCGCTGAAGACGACGGGAGTCGCTTGGCGAGGCTCGTCAATGGCCTCGAGACGGGTCTCGCCCCACCCTGCGTGGGGCGGTCCGCCAGCCCGCCAGGTACAGGCCTCGGCGTAACGCAGGCCGGCCGATCGCTCCGAGGCCACGAGGTGGGCTATGGAAAACCACGGATGTCCCGCCAGGCGGCGAACAAACCGCTGTCCCACGAGCCCCGTGGCCCCGAGAACGGTGACAGGAATGGGGGAGGTCATGAGCGGCGTCTCTCTGTCATGCCGCCAGGGTAGCGTGAGCGCGGGAGGACACAAAGAAACTCACCGGAAGGGGTTTCTCAGGGAACGATGTCCACTCGAAAAAATGCCGGACGCGTTCTGGCGAGCACTCGCCCCTTTGCATCTCGGGCCTCGACGATCCAAATCATCGGTCGATTTCGAACCTCTCCGAACGCACGGAGGATCGTGGCTGGAATGATGACCGTTCGCACGGTGCGGCTGCCCTCGGTGCGGGACGGGAGGTCGCCCGGCCGAAGCGGCGGATATTCCTCGGGCCAGTGGTCGCATTCCGACAGACTGAACCGGTAGCTCGTAGCCCCGAGGTTCTCTTCGGTGAAGTCGAAGCGGGCGGATGCGGCGAGCGGATCCGGCGAGCTCAAAACGATGTGGAGCTTCGCTCCGTCGCGGGGTGTCGTCGCTTCGAGGAGGGAGCCTGGGGGCGGAGGAAGGAACCCCCCGGACGCAAGTTCGTAGAGCGGGCGTTCTCCGTCGTCTTCGAGGGCCCTCAACCGGAAGAACGCGAGCCGCCCCGGTTCTTCTGAGACGAGGCGATCGAACACCACGAAGTCCTCGTGCCAGCCCGGTTGGGTGGGACTTGCACAGGTCACCTTGGCCAGTTCCCAGGGTTTAGCCGTGAAGGGGGGGCGGAGGGCCGCCCGAATGCCCGACGACATGTCGTAGGAGTCGTCGAAGTATCGGGCCTCGTGGTAGGAGAGGACGGCCAGGGTGTCCACCGGTGCGGTTGCGAGGTCGGCGAGGGGGGTGCGCAGGGAATCGATCGTCGCCCGCATGTTTCGGTAGGTCTTGACGTGGAGTCTCTGACTCGGCCGCGACAGGGTGAGGCCGATGAGGACGACCGTCAACAGGGGCATCAGCGTCAGATGGCCTCGCAACCGCCCCGTCGCCGCGAGGATGAGGGCCCAGCCGAGGAGCGGAGTGTAGCAGGCGCGGGTTCCCACGAGTTTGAAGGTGACCGGGTTCACGAAGACGCTCAGGATCAGGGGAACTGCAATGAGCACGGCGACTTGAAGACGGCCTCCCCGCGCCATGGGACATCGAAGAAGCAGGGCGAGGGCCCCCAGGGCTGCCACGACCTCGAGGACGAGGAGGGCGATTCGCGCACTCGAGGAGTCGAGCAGGAGAGAGCCCACGGGCGCAATGAGAACCGAGAACGCTTGGAGGGCTCGCCCGACCCAGGGGAGAAGAGCGACGCCGCCGCCTTCGACGTGCCCGTAGTGACCGACCAACCCTCCCAGGACGAGGGATCGCACGAGAAGCCAAAGAACGACGAGGAGCCCCAGGGGGATGGCCCGTCGCACGAAGGCTCCGCGATCGCCGATGCGGCCCGTGACGAACCAGGCGTCCAGCCCAACAAGAAGCGGAAAGACGACGGCGGATTCCTTGGAGAGCAGGGCCAGCGCGCACGAAGCGAGGGCCCAGCGGTGGCGACCTTGCCCGGCGAGGAGGAGCGCGCCCAGTCCGAAGAGCGCGGAGAAGGTCTCCGACCGGGCAGACGACCAGGAGACCGTTTCGCTCACCAGGGGAGACGTGAGGAACGCCAGCACCGCAAGAGATCGCCACAGGAGAGGAGACGTCGGGCACCGCATCCCGATGAGAATGAAAAGGAGCGCCCCCACCACGAGATGAAGCATGAGATTCGTTGCCGCGAAAGCCCGCTCGTCCAATCCCCCCGCCATCAGGTTGATTCCGAAACTCGCCGTGACCACGGGGCGGTAGAGGCTGAATTTCTCACTCATCGGATGAACAACGTAGTGCCCGATGGCGCCCCACGACGTGAGTTGGTCCGGGCCGCCCTGGCCCCGATGCAACAGCTCGACCAGATGGTAGTCGTCTCCGGTGAATCCCACCTCGAGAAGCGGGCTCAGCCAGACGGCGGCGAAGACGAGGACGCTCAGAAGAGCGAGGCTCTCGCGACCGAGTCTGAACGGCGGGGAGGAGACCCCCTCGTCGGGGCGCGTGTCGGCATCCATGGTCGAATGGTATCGATCCGCCTTCATCCGGGAAGGGAGGAGGGGGATGGGACGGGAACGCCTTTTCCGGGGGGGATACGGCCATCTGCTGTGGAAGTGAAAACCAGGGAGTCTGCAAAGAATCGTTGACGCGAGGGGCTCCGTCTGGGAGAATCCCGTCGCGCGATCCTGGCGTCCCGAAGGAGAGAGACCCCATGCGCTTCCTCAGCCTCGTCGGCCTCTTGGTTCTGATTGCGTGCCCGAGTCTGACGGCCCAGTTCGATCTCGACGGACCGAATGCCTCCCTCACCGTTCAGGGTCTGAACCCGACCGTAAACGATCCCCTACTCCACGACGTCGTCGTGGGGGTCCCGGGCACACTCTCGCTACGGGTCGTCTCCGGGGCGAATCCGAACGCGCCGCTCGTCCTGCTCACGAGCCCGACGAATCCAACCACCGGAGGCGTGCTCCCCACCCCCTGGGGCGGTGCGATCGACTTGGGGAGTACGGGCCCCGGAATCCCCTCGGACATCAGCGTGTTCGGCGACGGAATCGGCTTCACCACGAATCCCCTTTGGGATTCCCTTTTCGTGACCGATGCGGGTGGCGGTGGCGCGCTCCCGGAGTTTTGTTTCGAAGCCGGGTTGCACGCGGCGTGGATTGCCATGCAGGCGGCCTTTCAGGGGATCGTTCGCGACCCCAGCATGCCTCCATATTTCTATGACAACACGACCGCAGCGAGCATCCACTTCGCCGTGACGCAGACTGTCATTCCCATGACGGGGAATGACGGCTATCAGCAGGTTCCGTTCCTTCCGGGATTCAGCTTCCCATTTCACGGAGTGACCTATACGGACGTGTGGGTGCACGCGAACGGGTTCTTGACCTTTGGGGCGCCTACGAGTCTGCCCAGCGGCGGCGCCACTGTGGACAACATGGCGGCGGTCAATGCGGAGCCGGCCATATTTGCAGGTAAGAGCGACTGGGACCCCACGGCGTATGTCAACGGAAATCTTCCAGGCGGGATCGCGGTGACTCAACTCGGCAACCGCCTCAGCGTGGAATGGGGCGGGGACGCCCCTCCCTACGGGGCAGGGATCGCCCATGCAGGGTTTCCCTTCGGGTCGTTGCTTGACGATAGCGACTTCGCCGTTCAACTGGAGCTGGATGACGGTCTTGGGGGCAGCGCAAGCCCGGGTGCTTTTCGCTTCGACATGAAGCGGCTGGGGGTCTATTCGGGGCCCTTCCTCTGGACTGGGCTCGTCGGTCATACGCCCGGGGGAGGAGCCCTCACCGGCGGTGCGGCCGATAGGCTCTTGCGCACGGGCACGAACGTCGCAGTGGCAGGCGAGGCCCAGCTCGAGGAACACCATCGAGGCTCCGCTGTGAGCACCCTCGGATGGGACGGTTTGGGTGCCCCACGCGGCTACAACTTCTATCTCGTGAACTGGAGGGATGCTTCGGTCATGTTCACGCCGAACGCGACCGGCGGAATCCCGGGGTCTGCGGGCTACACGAGTCAGAGTCAAGGTCCGTTGCCGCCCGACGACCTGCAGTACTTCGACAGCCCGACGACCGTCGACGTTGCAGGAGGGCAGGTTCTCACTCTGCACGGTTCATTCCTCGGGTTCGACCCGAACGGGACGGGAGCCGGTAGCGTGGTTTTCGATCCATTGGGCTCCATGGGGGGGCCATACCCGGCGACCGTGGTCGGTATCCTGGACAACTCGGGACTCTCCGGTCCCTTATCGCTTCCCAATCCCGCGCCGGGTCCCCACAGGGACGGGCAGGGATTGCAGGTCCTGGTTCCGCCCCTGGGTGGTGGCGGGACCTACTTGGTGCAGGTCAATTTCGCCAGCGGTTTCAGTCCCGCCGTTTCGGTCATTGGAACGGTCAATGGTTTGCACACGACGAGCATGGCCTTGGACGACGATGGAGTCGCCGCGGTCTTCCTGCTTTCGCCGATCAGCTTCTTGGGACAGACCGTCTACTACGCGTACATCAATGCCAATGGATACGTGACGCTGGGGCAAGGTATCTTCAGCTCGAATGAATCGATGTCTCTCTTCTTCTCGGGCATCGTGCCGGGTGTTCCGAACCCCATCGTGGCCGCCTGGTTTTCCGATCTGAACCCCGGTGGGGTCGCAAGCGGAGCGACCTACGATGTCATTCAGGACACGGCGACCGGCGCCATCACCTGCGCCTTCAACAACCAGATCCACAGTGCGAGCAACGCCCCTGCGGGAAGTTTTTCCTGCACGATCAACCCCTTCGGATTCAACCCTGGAAGCGTGTTGTTCAACTACGCGGGATTCCTTCCCGGGCCGAGTCCTGGGGACGATGGGATCATCGGCGTCAGTGACGGTGATGCGTTGTCGACGGCTCTGGGAACGGACACGGATCTCACGAACGGCCTTGGGACGGGGCTCTCGTCCGTCCAGGGCACCTACGTGTCGCCGGGGCCCCACGACTCGATCGGCGAACAGATTCCTGCCGGAGTCACGCCCCCATTTCCCGGCGGTGTGCTCATCTTCCAGAATCTGGGAGGAGGACAGTTTCAAATCCTATAGCGCCGCACGAGATGGAACTTTCGGCGGCTCCTCACACCCGGGGGGGGCGTCGACGGCTTCGAGTGTTATCCTCCGGCCTAATTCTCGGAATCGGAGTGCCCCATGAACGTTCGCATGCTCGCCGTCCTTCTACTCTTCTCCCTGGGCCTCGGGGCCCAGCAGACGGCCGAGGCCCCGGCAGCCAAGGACGCGCGGGCTCGCGCGCTCCGTCTCGCCACCTGGAATCTCTACAATCTGTTCGACCATGTGGATGAACCCGATCGTCCCGATGAGGGCACGCCTCCCAAGAATCGCTTCGACGTGGCGGAGACGGCTCGGATGATCTCCGCTCTCAACGCCGATGTTCTCGGCGTCGAGGAGGTGGAGAACCGGCGGGTTCTGGAAGCGCTCAATCGGGAGCTCCCGAAACCTTACCCGTACGTCGAGCTTCTCGAGGGCAATGACCACCGAGGGATCGACGTCGGGATCCTTTCCCGGTTCCCCATCGTCGAGGCTTGCAGTCATCGGCTGCGTCCTCTGGATGACATGCACCGGTTCGCCAGGGATTTTCCCGTCTTCCGGATCCGGCTGGCGAAGGGCGAAGAGATCGGCGTCGGTGTGGTCCATTTCAAGTCGAAGCGCGGCAAGAAAAAGGTGAGCGACGCCTGGAGGCGGGCCGAGGCCGAAGGGGCTCGTCGCGTACTGGCGGAAATCCGGGCAAGGGAGCCCAAGCTTCCCCTGATCGTAATGGGCGACTTCAACGACACGCGGGATGCGACGACTCTCGCTCCGCTCATGACTTGGCTGAGGGATCAGACGGCGAAGATCCCCGTCGAGCAGCGGGTCACATTTCCCCGGGGCAAGAAGGGAGAGCAAATCGATTTCATCCTGACGACGCCGGATTGGAAAGCGATCGCCGCCGGGATCGTCGTCAATCCGGACAGCCCCTCCGACCATCGACCCGTCTGGGCCGACTTTCCCCTGGACTTCGATCTCGCGCGCCCCGCGGTGCCCATGGTCATGAGGGGCTTCAATGCGCCTCCCGTCCCCCGGATCGATGCTCACGAGTTGGAGAAACTCCGCGCTCGCTTGCTCCAGAGCGTCATGCTCGTGGGGACGGTGACGGCGGTCCATCGCTCGCGCAGCGGTCGCAGCGCCACCCTCAATTTCGACGCCGATTACCGCAAAGCCGCCGTGGCCTATGTGCCGGCCCTCGCAATGGCCAGGTTCCCCAACCTCGATACCTTGGTGGGAAAGAAGGTCATCATCGAATCTCCGGTCTCGCTCTACAAGGGACAGCCGCAGGTGACGCTCACCCGTCCCAAGCAGCTCCGGGTTTTGCCCTGAAGGGGCAATGACTCCTCAACCGACCTCGAAACGCGCTTCCGTCGCCACGGTGTGGAGTTTCGCGTCGCGTTCCTTCATCTTCGCTCTCGGCGAGGGCAGGATTCCCATTCTTTGACGGCCCTCCCGCTTCGACAGATTTGGGAAAGCTCCAAGGAAATCAACTGTTCGTTGACCCGGAGGCCTCACCCATGGGACAATGACGAGGCCCATACCTGCCGTTACGGAAGAAGGAAACTCCATGCGTCCGCTCACACTCGTCTGCCTGTTGATCTCGACCTCGTTCCTGGGAGCGCAGTTTGACGTTGACGGTCCGAACGCGTCGCTCACCCTCCAGGGAAGGACCCCCACGGTCAACGACCCGTTCGCCCATGACGTCTTCGTCAACATGCCCGGCAGCCTGTCGCTGCGCGTGTTTTCGGGAGCGAATCCGAACCAGGCTTTGACCTTGCTGGCCAGCACCACGAACCCCACCACGGGAAACGTGATTCCCACTCCCTGGGGTGGAGGGATCGACCTGGGAACACCCGGCCCGGGCTTGCCCACGGATATTGCCGTCTTCGGGGACGGAATCGGTCTTTCCACCAATCTCGTCTGGGACGTCCTGTTCGTCACGGACGCGGGCGTGGGGGGAGCGACTCCCGAGTTCAGCTTCGATGCCGGTCTGCATCCGGCGTGGTTGGGAGCGCAGGCTGCGTTCCAGGCCGTGGTCCAGGACCCTACGATGCCTCCCTTTTTGCTCGACAACACGGACACGGCGAGCGGCCATTTCGTCTCGGGGCAGTCCACCCTCGCCATGACCGGCAATGACGGTTCTCAGCAGGTGGCGTTCCTTCCGGGATTCAGCTTCGATTTTCACGGGCTCACCTACACGGACGTCTGGGTGCAGGCGAATGGTTTCGTGACCTTCGGTGCTCCGACGAGCTTGGTCAATGCGGGGTTCGACAATGACAACGTGGCCGCCGTCAATGCCGAGCCGGCCATCTTTGCCGGAATGAACGACTGGGATCCCACGGCGCTCAACGCGATGGACGGCATCGTGGTCGAGCAACTCTCGACGCAACTTCGCGTGGAGTGGGGTGACCCCGTCGCCACCCAAGGCGGAGGAATCGCTCACGCCGGCGGAGCCGACCTCAACGATTTCGCGGTGCGGCTGGAGTTGGATGACGGTCAGGGCGGCAATCCTCAAGCCGGGAGTTTCCGCGTCGACATGTTCAGCCTCGACCCCACCACGGCATCCGGGTTTGGCGAGGGGCTCGTCGGACACACGCCGGGGGGGCTCTCCATCACGGGCGGGGCCGCCGATCGGCTTCTGAGAGCCGGGACCGACACGTCGGCGCCCGGCGAGGCCCAGGTGGAGGAACACGATCTCGGCGGCCTGAGCGCCAGCCGCCTCGGTTGGGACGCAGCCGGGTCACCGCGCGGCTACAACGACTACACGATCGCTTGGAATCAAGCCGCCGTCATCTTCTCCCCGAATGCCGCGGGAGGACCAGCGGGTTCGGGGGGGTACACGAGCACTTCCGTGGGCCCGTTGCCGCCGGATGCCTTCCAAGGCTTTGACCTGGGCGCCGTGGCGCTGGGGGGGGGACAGGTGCTCACTCTGACGGGCTCGTTTTTGGGTTTCGATCCCAACGGCACTGGGGCTGGAACCGTCGTTTTTGATCCCACGGGGGCCCACGGTGGACCGTACCCGGCCACGGTGGTGGGGATTCTCGATGACACCGGCGTGTCGGGACCGCTCTCGCTCGCCAACACCCCACCGGGTCCCCACCGCAACGGACAGGGCCTTCAGATCCTCACCCCCTCTCTGGGCGGATTCGGCACCTACACGGTCCAAGTCAATTTCGCCTCCGGCATGACCAAGTGCCAAGGCATCATGGGGACGCCGGGCGGAGCCGTTATCACGAGCTTCGCACTCGGAGACGATTCCTCGATGCTGGTCAACCTCTCCGTGCCGGTGACCTTGTACGGTCAGACCTTCACCTCCCTCTTCATGAATTCAAACGGTTATGTGACTTTTGCCCAAGGGTCGCCGTTTTTCTCTGAGTCGTTCCCGTTGTTCTTCGACGGCAATGTCACTGGGGTGGCCAATCCCATGGTGGCCCTTTGGTTTTCCGACTTGAATAATGGAGGACTCACGAGCGGTGCCACCTACGACGTCATCGAGGACTCGATGACCGGGACGGTCACCTGTGCTTTCAATAACCAGAATCATTGGGCGAGCGGCGCACCCGCCGGCAACTTCTCCTGCACATTCGACCCCTTCCTGTTCGGTCCAGGGAGCGTGACACTCGACTACACCAGTTTCCTTGCCGGTCCGAACTCCACCGATAACGGCATCATCGGTGTGAGCGACGGCGACGTGTCCACGACGGCCTTGGGAACGGATACCAATCTCACCAACGGGGCGGGAACGGGAATAGCGTCGGTCCAAGGGACATACATTTCGCCCGGGCCCAACGATTCGATCGGCGAACAGATCCCCAGTGGCATCGTTCCGACCTTCGCGTCCAATCCCCTCGTTTTCTTCGACCTAGGAGGTGGACAATTCCTCATTCTGTAGCAGGGGA
Organism: Planctomycetota bacterium; assembly: GCA_011369445.1. GTDB lineage: Bacteria > Planctomycetota > DRQF01 > DRQF01. The sequence continues at coordinate 56,100 of DRQF01000023.1, forward strand.
GGGGCCTCCCATGTCACCCGCCCATCGACCGCGGTATGCTCTTTGGGGCACTGTGCCCTGTCTCGTACTGCTTCTCGCCGCCGCCTCGGGCGTGGACGAAGGCTTCTGGGCCTGGGAGGCTCTTCCACTGGAACGACTGGGCCGAGATCATGACTTCCACCCGGATCGCGCGTGGTTCGAGCGGCTTCAGGGTGCCACGCTGCAGTACGGACAAAGAGGCACGGCCTCCTTCGTCTCTCGTCGTGGTCTCGTGCTCACATCGTGGAGCCTCGCACGACGACGCATCGAAGCCTTGGTCGGCTCCGACCTGGACCCGCTGAGGCATGGTTACCTCGCCCTGCGACCGGACGACGAGCTTCGATTGCCGGGGCTTCGTCTGAGGCAACTCGACTCCGTGGCGCCAGCAGAGGGGCTTCGCCTTCCCAAGGGAAAAGAGAAGGGGAATGACGCCCTCCGCGCCGCCCTGGACGCGTTTCGCCTCAAAGAGGAGAAAGCGACGGGGCTGGAGTGCCGTCTTCGACGTCGGCGAGGGAAGTACTGGGTGTACCGCTACCGGGTCTTCGACGACGTGCGATTGGTTTTCACCCCGGAGCGAGCGGCGGCAAGGTTCGGGGGCGCCGAGGACGCGGGAACGTGGCCCCGCGGTGCTCTCGACGCCGTTCTTTTGCGGGTGTGGGAGGACGGGGAGCCCTTGGAGTCGGAGACGTTCCTCTCCCTGTCCGGACGCCCGGCCAAGACGGGAGATCTGTTGCTCGCGGCCGGATTCCCGATCTTTTCCGGGAGAGATGAGAGTGCACCCTTGTGCCGTTTCAATCGGGATCACTTCTACCCGGCCATTCTCGCCCACACCGACGCGGTTCTTCGGGGGCTCGATCGTTACCTTCGCGACGGAGAACTGACTGAGGACATCGAGGAGGAGCGGGACCGATGGCTCATGGTTCGGAAGGACTATGCGGCTCAATTGGAAGGACTTCGACGCCCCGACACGATGGCGGCGATCGAGGAGCGCGATCGGCGGCTCGTGAAGCTGGCCGGTGCGGACGCCCCGAAGGTGGCCGCTGATCTCGAACAACTGGACGAGATCCTCGGTCGTTACGCGGAGACATCTCGTCTGCGGATCGTCCTGCGACTGGAAGGACGTCTGGTGGAAGTGGCCGAGAATCTTCTTCGATACCTGGATGCCGCCAACACGACCTCGGGGGCGAAGGGCGAGACCGTTGGAAAGGAGCTTCGAGACGACCTCCGTAGCCAACTTTTGTCCATGCCGGTGACGGATGCCAAGAAGGAAGCCATGGTCAACGGTTCGCTCCTCCGCGTTGCTCTCAGCATGTTCGGACCCGACCAACCCATCTTGAAGGCGGCCCTGGACGGACGCAGTCCGGATGAATTGGAGGCCGAGTTGTCTCGAACGCGCTTGAATGATCGGGAGTTCGTAAGAGAGATTCTCGATCGGGGGCCCGCGGCCTGGGGATCCCGTCCCGATCCCTTGATCGAACTCGTCCGACGGATGAAGCCCGGGCTCGATGCTCTCGACGAGGAGCGCCGCACGTCCTTTTGGGAACCGTTCTCCCGCATCCGCAGGGAATTGCACCGGCGCATGGACGACTCGTCGGTTCTCCCGTATCCGGTGCCCGACAACACGCTGCGGTTGGTCTACGGCCGCATGCGCGGCTACGAGGACGCGGGTCGGGTTCTCCCTCCTCGCTCGACCTTCCACGGCGTCTACGATCGCGCGGAGGGATTCGAATCGGCCCCGCCCTGGCGTCTCCCGTCCACCTGGCGGCGCGCCGCCAAGCGCCTGGAGGCGGGGATGGGCTTGGCGCTGGTTTGCGATCTGGATTTCATGACGGGCCTCGAGGGCGCGCCGCTCGTGGACAGAAAGGGGCGGTTGGTCGGGATGCTCATGGGTCGGAACCGTTGGAGCTTGTTCAACCTCTTTGGCTACGTCGACCGGCGCGCCCGAGGTGTGGCGCTCGATGGGAGGGGGCTGCTCGAGGCCCTTCGCAAGATCTACGAGGCGACGGCGTTGGCCGATGAAATCGAGGGACGGAGAAGCTTCAAGTGAGCGACGCCGGAGACGGAGATGTCGACCGGGGAGGGGACGTTCCGCGCCTGGCGGACTCCTTGCCCGGGATCGGCGGCCATCTCAAGGAGCTTGCAGAGGACTTCCAAGTCGTCGAAGTCCCCCTCTACCCGGCCAGCGGTGAGGGGGGGCATGTCTACCTCACCCTGCGCCGGTCGGGATGGACCACGCCCGACGTTCAGGCTGAACTCATGCGGATCTTCCGCCTCGAGAAGGATGCGGTGGGTTTCGCCGGAATGAAGGATCGTCATGCACTCACCACTCAGACGTTTTCGCTGGCTCTCGGCGACGAGGTGACGGCCGAGGAGGTGCGGCTTCGCGTGGAGGGGGAGTCACCCTTCAGCGTCCTGGAGGTCAAGCGTCACGGCAACAAGCTGAAACTCGGGCACCTGCTGGGCAATCGATTTCTCCTTCGCGTGCGCGGGGCGGCGCCGGATGCCCTCGAACGGGTGCGCCCGATCCTGGATCTCGTGCGTCTGCACGGCGTGCCGAACGCCTTCGGACCCCAGCGTTTTGGGCTCGACGGAGCGAACGCGAGGAAGGGGAGGGCGCTGCTCGGCGGTCGCCGGGAGCGCAGAAAGTTCCTACGCCGCCTCTATCTTTCCGCATGGCAGGCCCGCGTCTTCAACGCCTGGTTGGCGCGAAGGATGCGCGCCGGCGAGTTTGACCGCCTCCTCGAGGGCGATGTGGCCAAGAAAACGGATACGGGCGGCTTGTTCACGGTGACCGACCCCACCGAGGACACGGCCCGACTCCATCGGGGCGAGATCGTCCCCACCGGCCCGCTTTTCGGGTTTCGCATGCGAGCGGCCTTGGGCGAGCCCGGGAGGGTCGAAGAAGAGATGCTTGCCGCCGAGGGGGTGGATAAGAACGCGCTGCGCCGGCTCCGGGTGGCCGGTGACCGCAGACGGGCGCGCATCGACCCGAAGGATTTGGAGGTGACATGGGAGCCGGACGGACCCGTTTTTTCCTTCGAGTTGCCGAAGGGGGCCTACGCGACCGTGGTCATGCGAGAGTTTCTAGGAGATCCCGAGAGCACCGCGGTGCCATAAGGGTCAGTGAGCGGGGCCCTCTTCCAATTCGAGGGGCTTTCTGAGGTAAAGAATCTTGTAGGTGAGGGGAATGGCCACGGCCATGGCCACGAGCCCCGTCAACCCCGCCGCCAGAGACCCCCAGTGGTGGGCCAACGGTGCAAAGGCAGACCAGTAGATGCCCTCGGACACCCGCTGCACGACGACGAAGGCGCCGATTCCCACGCCGACCGCGAGAAGGTCCAAGAGCCAGGAAATCTTCCGATTTCCGCAAGACGTGCATCCGAAAATCACCGACAGAATGAAGGGGATCAGGGCGAATCCGAAGATTCGGGCCAGGATCACGGTCTGAGTGACGGCTTCGGCGTTGTCGGGCATGTCGATCTCCTCCAGAAGCGCGATTCTATCGCGGCAAGCGGGCGGGGCAATAGGGGGGGGAGAGCGAAGGGGGGGGCGCTCCCCCCCCGATCGGATCAATCTTCGTCGTTGTGCATCCAGCGCTTCAGCATGGGGACCAAACCGAAGCAAATGACGGAGGCGGCGATCCCCGCGATGGCAATCTTGCCGTAGACCCCGCCGTAGACACTCACGGTCTCCTGGGGCGGAGGGATGGTCCCTTCGGCGCCGCCTTCGCCGACCCCCGTGAACTGGGCGATGACCGCCGCCAGGAAGTTGGAAAGGGCCGTGGCCAGGAACCAGGAGCCCATCACCGTACTCACGAGCCGCTGTGGCGAGAGTTTCGTGACCATGGAGAGTCCCACCGGGGAAAGGCAGAGTTCACCCGTCGTGTGCAAGAGGTATCCGAGGAGCAGCCAAGAGATGGAGACCATGCCCCTGGCATCCGCATTCTGGGCGCCGAACCACAGGGCTCCGAATCCCAGCCCGAGCTGCAACAGGCCGAGGGAGAACTTGAAGGGCGTGCTGGGTTCCCATCCCCGGGCCGCAAGAAAACCCCACAGCCATGTGAAGACCAATCCGAAAATGAGGATGAAGATGGGGTTGGCGGATTGGAAGACTGAGGCCTTGATCTCGTTGCCTCCGATGCCCATTCCCACGTTGTCGTCTTGGACTTTCCACTTCGTCGTCTTCGGTCCGTCACCCTTCTGGGCGGCTTCCCGGAACTCGGTGAGTTCGGTCATGTTGAAGAAGTGATCGCCCTGCTTTTGTCCCAACTGCTCCTGATTGGGTTCGATCTCGATCACGGAGCCCACTTCACCCGGTTCCACTTGACGCTCTTCGAAGACTCGGTCGACGTTTCGGTCGGTGAAGTTGTTGATGGAACTGCCGGCTTGCTCGAAGAAAGCCCAGAAGAGGAAGGAGAAGAAGGTCAGGATCAAGACGACGTACATCCGCTCCTTGGCCACCTTGTCGAGGCGGAAGGTCTCTTTCAGCAAGAAGGTGAGGGAGCCGATGCCCGCGATGGCCAGAAGCAGGCCGGCCGGCGTACTCATCTGCCCCAGGACGACCGAGGCGATCTCCCCGAATCCGCCGCTGTCGCTCAGTTTCTCGAGTATTCTCTCCGGGATGATCGTGAATTGGCGATTCGCGCTGACCAGCAGGGCGAAGAGCGGGACGGCAATCAGGGAACCCAGGTAGATGAGGTTGCCCTTCGAGATGCCGGCGAGGGCGGGCTTGTTCAACTCTTCAGGATCCGGTGGGTGTCCCACGTCCTCGGGAATGCCCCCCCGACTGAGGGCCACGGTCGAGATGAGCCCGGCCGCCACCAGGGCGACGGCAAGGAGGCCGTAGATAGAGAGCAGAAGGGCCCCGGAGTTGCGCTGTAGATAGATCATCGCGCCGGACGTTCCAAGCGCGCCCGCGAGGACGAGGAACTGCGCGATCCGTGTCGGTGCCCAGAACACGGCGAGACCGATCAACATGCCGAGCGTGGCTAGGTTGAAGCCGTAGTGCCAACCGTAGGTTTCTCCGACGTACCCGCAGAGCAGGGGGGCGAGGGCGGCGCCCAGATTGATCCCCATGTAGAAGATCGTGAAACCGCCGTCGCGACGTTCGTCACCGTGCTTGTACAGGCCCCCGACTATCGTCGAGATGTTGGGCTTGAAGAAACCGTTGCCAGCGATGAGAAGCCCCAACGCCATGAAGAAGGCCAACGAGTTCTCAACTGACATGAGGAGGTGCCCGGCCGCCATCAAGGCGCCGCCCAGGATCACCGCCCTCCTTTGACCGAGGAGTCGGTCGGCAATCATGCCGCCGAAGAAGGGCGTCATGTAAACCAGCGCCGTGTACGCCCCGTAAACGGCGTACGCGTCCTTGTCCGGGTATCGAAGGAACGTGGCCTTGATCATGTAGAACGTGAGCAAGGCGCGCATGCCGTAGTAGGAGAAGCGCTCCCACATCTCGGCGAAAAACAGGTTGTAAAGTCCTGCCGGATGGCCGAACAGGGTGGCCTCGGCTTTGGAGGTGTCTGGGGTCATCCCCTTCTCCCGCTGGTTTGTTCCGCTCGCGGTTCACCCCCGGGGGACCATGGTCTGGTCCCGACAATCCGAGGATGAGCCAGCATTCACACATCTGAAGGCGCCTGTTTTTAACGGAGATGGGGGTCGACGTCCACCGAATCCTCGGGGATGTCGATAGGGATGAGCGGAGGAACACCTGGATTCCAACCCCTGAACGGCTCAAGATGGGCCGATCCTGGGTCATGGGAGAAGCCTGCATGCGATTTGGTGGTTTGCGTCGGTACAGCCTGAAGTGGTGGATTGCGCTTCCTTTTTCGCTGGGGCACATCTACCGGCGATTGAGCCCGAAGGACCCCACCATCCAGGGAATGACCTTCTGGTGGCACGGAGAACTCCCTCGTCGTCCGGCCGTCGAGGTGTTCGACGCGGCGGCGGGCTCGGATCTTCGTTTGCTCAACCCGGGGCGCCGGGACCCGAGCACCTCCACGACGCTCTTCGAGGTGGCCTGCATCCTGTTGGGCCTCAGGCAGGTGGAGGCCGCAAGAGTCCTCGAGATCGGCACTTTCGACGGGAACACGACGCTCAACCTGGCCGCCAACGTGCCCGAAGACGGATTCGTCGTGACCGTGGATCTGCCGCTGGAGGGGGATTCGGACCTCGCTCTTCAAGCGGAGGGGCGGGAGCGGAACGTCACGGATCGGACAAGAGTGGGCGAGCAATTCCAGGGGCGACCGGAGGCCTCACGCATTCGTCAGGTCTTTGGTGACTCGGCGACCCTCGACTGGGGCGAATTCGGTGGGCCCTTCGACGTCATCTTCATCGACGGGTGTCACTCCTACGACTACGTGGTGAGCGACACCGAGCGCGCTCTGGGCGTTCTTCGACCGGGCGGGCTTTTGCTCTGGCATGACTACGCGGAGATGGAGTCCGTGTCGCGGGCCGTCGATTCCTTCCGTGGGAAACTGGATGGACTCTGCGCTCTCGAGGGCACGCGCTTGGCCGCGGGATTCAAGAAGGGCGCTTGATGGCGCGACCGAGCGGGCGAGTTCTCGTTCTGGATGGCGACACCCCCGCGGCGCTGGCGTGCCTACGGTCCTTGGCCCGAGCGGGCCTGGTCGTCGACGTGGCCGCCCCTGTTGCCCGGCCTCTCGCGGGCTCCTCCCGATACCGCGACGGCGTACATCGCTATCCTGACCCGAAGGCCGATCCGGAGAGTTTCCTCGAAGCTGTGAGTCGGATCGCTGGCCAGCGAGACATCCGCTATCTCCAACCGGTCACCGACGACACGATGGAGCCCTTGGTGGAAGGTCGAAAGCGGCTTCCCGACGGAGTGATCCTGGCTGCGCCGTCGCCCGAATCCTACGCCCTGCTTTCCGATAAAGGCCGCACCGCGGCGCTGGCCGAACGGCTGGAAATCCCAGTGCCGCAAGGACGGGTCGCGAAGGACCTGGAGGAACTCCGGGCGGCCTCGGAGACCCTGGGGTTCCCCCTCGTCCTCAAGCCTTTCCGCTCCGTGGCGGCCCTCGAGGGAGATCTCAGGACGAGTCTCTTCGTCCGGTACGCCGTTCGTCCCGAGGATCTCGAGTCCACGGCCGAACCCCTTCTGCGCTACGGTCCCGTCGTCGCCCAGGAATACGTGCAGGGGGCGGGCGTCGGTGTGGAGGTCCTCGTCGACCGAGGCGAGACCGTCTACGTCTTTCAGCACAAGCGGTTGCACGAGTGGCCGCTGACCGGCGGCGGAAGCTCCCTGAGGGAGAGCGTTCCCGTCGACCCGATGCTCGCGGACGAAGCGGCGCGGCTCCTCAAGGCGGCCGATTTCCACGGCGTTGCCATGGTGGAATTCAAGGTGGACGGCAAGAAGGGGACCCATCATCTGATCGAGGTGAACCCTCGCTTCTGGGGTTCGCTGCCCCTGGGGCTTGCAGCGGGCGCCGACTTTCCGCGGATGCTCCACGACCTGCTGGTCATGGGGCAACGGCCCACCGACGAGGCCGCGCGCACCGGCGTCCAGTCGCGGGCGCTGACGCGGGACGTCTGGTGGCTCATGGAGGTCTTGCGTCGTTCCGACCCCAACCCACTCATCCGATGGCCCGGTCGATTCGGAGCCGTATGCGGCTGGTTCTCCCTCCTGCTTCCCAAAAGGGTCCTCGACGTGCAGAGCTTTCGCGATCCGCGACCCGGATTCGTTGAACTCGCCCGACTCGTTCGCGACGTGACATCGCGGATGGCCGATCGGAGGGTGCGGCGGCGCATTCGACGTCGGGCGGAGCGCATGAGGGACCGCAGAGACGCCAGCGATCGCCTCCTGAAGGCAGCTCGACATCTGCTTTTTGTTTGTCATGGGAACATCAATCGGAGTCCTCTGGCTGCCGTGGATCTCGGGCGACGGCTGGGGGCGAGCCCTGGCGTGGAAATCCGCTCGGCGGGCTTGCACCCCAAGGGCGGCCGGCCCGCCGACCCCCGGATGGTGGCGTTGGCGGCGGCGCGAGGCGTCGATCTCGGCGGGTGTCGCTCGACGGTGGTCGACGCGCCCCTTCTCGAGTGGGCCGACCTCATCTTCGTCATGGATGCGGCCCAGGCGCGCCGCATGGAAGAGATCCTCCCTGGAAGCGCTGGCAAGACGCTGCTTTTGGGCGTCTACGCTCCCCCCGAGGAACCGATCGAGATCCCCGACCCCTACGGTGGCGATGAAGAGACCTATCGCCGCGCCTTCGAGGCCGTCACCGCGTGCACGGCGGCGATGGCGCGAGTCCTCGGTGAGCGAGACCGGCCCAAATGCTGAGACAGCTTCTCTCCTACACGGCCGTCGCCTTTTTGGTACAGATCGTGACGGGCGTCCTCACGAAGCTCGTCGAACTCTTCGTCGTCGCCGAGATCCTCTCCCAGGCGGAGCTCGGCGCTTATCGCCATTTTCTGCTGGTTCTCGAGGTGACGGCGGGGCTGTTCATCGTGGGGATGGATCACTCGTTGGTGACCTACATCCATGCACGAGCGGGCAATCTGGGCCGCTACCTGCGTTTTCTCCTTCTGTACGGAGGGACGGTCGCCGCGATCTTCGGCCTGGCCGCCCTCGCCCTGAAGGGGCGCGTCAGCGTCCCCACGATTCTGGCGCTCGTGGCCGTGGGCCCGTTCGTTTTCATGGAGCTGGGCAAGATCGTCTTCCGGTCCAGGCTCGAGAAACGGGCGGAGTTCGGATTCCTGCTCTTCCAATCGCTCACTTGGTCTCTTGGGTGTCTCGTCGTTCTTCCCCGCGTGCAGGACGAACTCGTGCCGATCTGGTGCGCCCTTGCGGGGACGATTCCCGGCGCATTCATGATGGCTTGGATCTTCACGCGGAGGTCCAGGAGGGAGAACGGGAAAGGCCCCGCTCCTCTTCGCCCCTTCGGCCCCGAGTACGCCTCGCTGTGGAGAAGTTGGAGACCTTTGTGGGTGGCAGGACTCGCATTCCTCGGGAATCAGCACGTCGTCAACATCGTCGTCGATCGGAGCATGACGCGCGCGGACTTCGGGCGATGGGGTTTCGTCCTCACGGCCCTCACGCTGCTGCAGCGACCGCTCCTCATCGTCCAGCGAGCCACTCTCCCCATTTTCTCCGCCGCAAAGGAGGAGATCCCCGACGGCTTCAGGAAGCTGGTTCGCATCAATCTGCTGCTGTTTCCCCTCCTTTGCCTGGGCGTCCTCACCGTGTGGCCCCTGATCCTCTCCTACGGAACCCTGGGGGAGAAGTACGGAGACACCTGGATCTACCTGGCCCTTCCGGTGGCGGTGATCCCCGTGATGGCGGTCGAGTTCTTGGCGGCCACGGCATCGATGGCGCTGGGCCATCCCAAGAACAACCGGGACGCCCATGTGCTCACCGTCCTCATCAACGTGCCATGCTCCATCCTGCTCATCGGGCACTACGGGATTCTCGGCGCGGCCCTCGCCACGGCCCTCTACGTGCTGATTTTCGCCAGCATGATCTTTCGTTTCGTCGCCAGGGACCTGCCGGATCTGGTCGGTTTCGCGGTCGCGCGCTTGGTCCCGTCCCTCCTCGGGCTTTGGGGCGCCATCTATGCCATGCACGTCCTGGGCCGGCCCGAGGTTTGGGGTTGGATCATGATGCCCTCCTACGTGATCTGGGCTCGGATCGTGGGGCTGTGGTCACCATCGCAGCTCGTCTGGGTTTGGCAACGGATCCGAAGGCGCTGAAGGGACTTCCGTCGAGAAGCCGATCTCCTCGGCGTCGCCGCATTCCGTCGGCTGAAACTTCCCAAGAACGGGGAATTCTTGCCGAGGGAGGGGCGTGATCGTTAGATTCTTCCATCGGGGCGTCGGGCCCCCGCGTTGTTGCCCCCGACGTCCGTCGATTGACAGCCTCAATCCCAGGAGTGCGAGCCCCATGTACGGCAAGATTCAGGATATCCTGGCCGACCAGGCCGAAAACCTGCTCGGTCACGTGTGCAAGACCGTCACGAAGGATCATCTCCACGCCCCCGGTCCCGATTTCGTGGAGCGTGTCCATCTTTCAAGCGATCGTCCCGTGCCCGTTCTTCGTAACCTGCAGACCCTTTTCGATCACGGTCGACTGGCCGGCACGGGATACGTGTCCATCCTTCCGGTCGACCAGGGCATCGAGCACTCCGCGGCCGCGTCGTTCGCTCCCAATCCCGCGTTTTTCGATCCGGAGAACATCGTCAAGCTCGCCATCGAAGGCGGCTGCAACGCCGTCGCCTCGACCCTCGGCGTGCTTGGGGCCGTGTCCAGACGCTACGCCCATCGCATCCCCTTCATCTTGAAGTTCAATCACAATGAACTTCTCACGACTCCGAACACCTTCGATCAGATCCCGTTTGCGAGCATCGATCAGGCCTTCGAGATGGGAGCCGTCGGAGTGGGGGCCACGATCTACTTCGGGTCTCCGGAGTCCGACCGCCAGATCGTCGAGATCTCCCGGGCGTTTGAGCGTGCTCACGAGTTGGGGATGTTCACGGTTCTGTGGTGCTATCTGAGGAATCCGCTTTTCAAAAAGGATGGTGTGGACTACCACGCTTCCGCCGACCTGACGGGCCAGGCGAACCACCTGGGCGTCACGATCGAGGCGGACATCGTGAAGCAGAAGCTGCCCACGAACAACGGAGGGTTCACGGCGGTCGGAACCGGCAAGACCAGTCCTCTCGTCTACGACGAACTCACGACCGACCATCCCATCGATCTATGCCGGTGGCAGGTCGTCAACAGCTATTGCGGCCGAGCCGGCCTCATCAATTCGGGTGGAGCGTCCGGAACGAACGACCTGCAGGATGCGGTCGTGACCGCGGTCGTCAACAAGCGTGCCGGCGGCATGGGTCTGATCTCCGGTCGAAAGGCATTTCAAAAGCCGATGGCCGAAGGCGTTCAGCTTTTGAACGCCATTCAAGACGTCTACCTCTGTCAGGACGTAGACTTGGCATAGTTTTTCTGACCCGAGGCCGCGCCACCTCGGGTTTCTATTCCCCCACGTGTTCGGAATGCCCATGCACGTCAAGCTGATTCTCGGGATGTTCATTCTGCTGTTGGGCGTGGCCAGCGCCCAGCAGGTGGAGGTCAATGATGCCGGCGGGTCCCTCACGAGTGGAGGGCAGGACCCTGTTCCCGGTCAGCCTTTCTTGCGGACCGTCAACGGCTCGATCGACTTTACGGTCGGTGGCGGACCGTCTCTCCCGTTCGCGCTGATGGCCGGCCCCTTGGCGCCGACGTCGTTTACCGATCCCTTGCTCTCTGGGGAGTGGTACGACCTCCAGCCGCTCTCGGCGATCCTCCTGGTGGACGGATTTGGGGGTGGCGGCATGCTGCCGTCGTTCATCTCGCAGTTGAACGGTTTCGGCGAGGCCTCCTTTGTTTTCCCGTTGAGTACCGCTGCGAACGGAGTCGAGATCGCGTTCCAGAGCATCGTCCAAGACCCCACGATCTCCCCTCTCTTCTTGAACTTCACGGCGGCCGCCGATTTCCTCGTGACGACGGCCGTGGCCGTGACGGGCGACGACGTCGTCATGAATTACTCGATCCCGTCGGGTCCCCTCACATTGCTCGGCCAGACCTACGGCACCTTGTCCGTCTCCACCAACGGTTGGATCCAATTCGGTGGCGGCGCCGTGTTCGCCGATCCGACGGAATCCACCGGAGAGTTCGTGACGGGAACACCGGGCGGGGCTCCCGCCGGACCCATCGTGGCCGTCCTGTGGGAGGACTTGGACGTGGGCAATGGTCCGACCCAGGCCATGATCGTCGAAGAACTCATGCCCGCCATGATTCGCGTGACCTGGCAGAATGCCGACTACTTTCCGTCGACGCCGGCCGGGACCCTTCGATGCACTCTGGACTTCACCGGGACCGAGCCCCACTTCCTGATGGATTACACCGGCTACCAAGCCGCGACGCCGCCTTTCGAGGGGCTGGTGGGACTTTCGCTCGGTGGGGGAGGCGGCACCGCCCTTGATCTGGTCGTCGGCGGCGTCGTTCAGTCCACAGCGCCCACCGGGGCCCAGGGTTTGGCCGTGTTTCAAAACTTCGACGGGAGCGGCGTACCCGCCGTTGCGCCGGAGGCGTTCGACCTCGCAGGGCTCATCCTCGACTTCCAGATCAGTGCGGCCGGTTTCGTCTCCCTGCTCTGAGCGATCCTTGTTTCTGAGAGAGCGGGCTGAGGGGCGGGAGTGGATTCCCGCCTCATGAGCGATGAGTCCGTGGGGGCGCCCTCTACATGAGGGTGTTC
>DRQF01000024.1 GCA_011369445.1 Planctomycetota bacterium
GACGGCATTCAGGCCTGCGTATGCTATCTTTTGGAGGTTTCCGACGCGGCCTTGGAGGACCTGGAAGCTCTTCCCTTCGCGCGGCACTCATGGGAGGTTCAAATCATGCTCAAGACCACGGGACAAAAGCTCAGAGAAGAAGGCCGCGCTCAGGGACTTGAGGAGGGTCGCGCACAAGGGCTCAAGGAAGGTCGTGAGCAAGGAATCGAAGAAGGGCTCTCGAAGGGCATCGAGAAGGGGCAGGCGGAAATGCTTCGGCTCCTTCTCCGGCGCCGCTTCGGCGACATTCCCGACGATCTGGAGGCCCGCCTCAAGAGGGCTTGTCCCGCAACCCTGAAGCGTCTCTTCGAAGCCGCCCTCGACGCCGACGACATCTCCGATCTTCTGAACCTCTGATCCCACGACGGATCCGCGCGGCGCCCCCTGGACGGACGAGGTCCCCCTCGTCTTCCCGATGGAGGCCTAGCCTCCTCGCCACGCATGCAGCACCCCCATAGAAAACCGGCGCGACCGTGAGGTCACGCCGGTGATCTTGTTGTTGCCGATGCCCCGAGGGGCTGTTGACGCTTTTGATTGAGTTCGGATCGCTCGGACGGATGTTGCTTTCGATTCTCGCTACCGACAGGTGGGATGGACGTCAGGTGGGTTGTTGCATGAGGTGTGTCTGTGTGACCAAGCGATGACGGCCCGAAGGCCCCGAATTCTCAAAGAGCGACGAGAATGTTCATGCAAACGGCTTGCCACGAGTGGGGCGGGATTAGTGATTCCACAAGTCACTTCAAATTATGGGTTTAGGTGGATCCGGGCCGATGGGGTCATCTCGCCGTTGCACGATTTCGTTCAATGCCCTGGGGACTGCCGTCCCGGTTGGGGCAGGGGGGACCCGTCAATCCAGGGCGCCGACCGTGCTGTGTCGGGGGGCCAGGGCGCCGTGGCGCTGGAGAAGAGCTCGAGCCAGTTGAAAAAGGGCCCGTTTCACCCCCGTGGTGACTCGAGGGTGGCCGAGGGAACTCAGTTTGAGGATCACCTCGTCGTTCCCGCGGAACTCGACGATGAAGGCCAGGTGCTGGTGGAAGGGACCATCTTGCACAAGGGTTTCCACAAGCCAGCGGTCGCGGTCCGGTGATTTCCAGACCTTCTCGTGCCGGATGAGGATGTCCACTCCGTCGATCAGCTCCCTGTGGGCGGCGGTTCGGAAGCCATCGAAGAGGTTCGCGGCATCCACGCGGCCGGTCAAGGTCACATTCGGCATGTCATCGGGGCTCCAAGTGGGGCGGGGCGGCGAGGGCGTCTTGCCCTTTTCCCAAACGAAGAAGTGGTTCTGGATGCCCACGGTCTGGGCTTTTCGCTGATACCGCGTCACCAGGCGCCCGGGGATCTCCCGCACCCAGGGCGTCCCGTGGGCGGGGCGCAGATGGTCCTGAGCCCCAAGGACGGTCTCGATCCAGGCGGCATACTCGGCGTGATCCGTAGCCAAGGTCATGCGACCGCCGGGTTTCAAGGAAACAGCGATGTCCTCGATAAAATCCGACTGGATCAAGCGGCGTCGGTGGTGGCGGTCCTTGGGCCAGGGATCCGGATGGTTAATGACGAATTCGTCGACGCTGTTGGCGGGCAGCAGCCGACTCACCACAAGGCGCGCGTCGGCGCGGAGGATCTTGACGTGGCTTCTCTGCTCGAGTTTCTCCAGTTTCTTGAGACACCACTGAACCGGGTCCCAGGCCAGCTCCACCCCGAGGATGTTCCAGTCGGGGCGTTCGTTGGCGAGGGCCGCCAGATAGGCGCCGTCCCCGAAACCCAGCTCCACGACCAAGGAGGAGGAACGGCCCCATTGGGCCTCGATGTCCAGGGGCCAGACCGCTCCCTCGTAGGGGAGGAAGTAGTCGAGGATCAACTCGCTGAGTGGTCGCACGGCGGGACCATATCAGCGCCAGGCTCTGAACCCACGTGGGGGAGGCGGATCAGCTCGACCGAATACGAGCGGTGCCCGGCCTTGTGTCTCGCTCTATGCGGGGACGCGACCGAAGATGGCGTCGCGGGTGCTCTCGGCGATGGCGGCGACTTCAGCGATATCCTCCGCCGGGACACCCATCGATTCCAGGGTTGCCCCCAGGTGTCCCACCACCGCATCAAAGTGCTCGTCCGTCATGCCCTTCGCCACCGAGGCGGCATGGGATTCGGTCAGGTCGACGGCCTTGGGGGTTGCGGGACCACCGAACGCCATCGCGAGAAAGGCCCTCTGCTTGGCTTTTTGCTCCTTCATGGGGATGTCATCGAAGAAGGGCTTCAGCATCGGATCCCCGAGGACGCGGTCGTAGAACAGTTCGACGGCGGTGAAGACCGCATCGCGCCCACCCAGGCGCTCGTAGAGATTGGAACTCATCGATTCGACTCCTTGAATTGGAATGACATGGGCGCTGTCCCTATCGGAGCCTTCTTCTTCAGCCCTTGAGGCCGGGTTTCTACTCGCCTTCAAGGTCGCCTGGTCCGCTGCTATCATGGGTCGATGCAGACCCCGGCGAGGATGGCGAAATTGGCAAACGCGCAGGATTTAGGTTCCTGTACCGAAAGGTTTGAGGGTTCGAGTCCCTCTCCTCGCACTCGATTCCGACCGACGGCTTCGGGCGCATGATCGCTCGTCGTTTCGCGGCGATCGCCGTCATCGTCACTGCCCTCATCGTCGGGGGGACGGTCGGGTTCCATTTCGTAGAAGAGTGGTCCTGGCTGGACGCGTTCTACGTCACCGTCATCACTCTCACGACGGTGGGATACGGCGATTATCACCCCGTGACCGTCCAGGGTAAGTTCTTCGCCATCACCTTGATCCTCTCCGGCGTGGGCACGATGGCGCTCGCTCTCTCCACGCTCTATGAGATCCTGCTGTCGGACGAGACGCGGCGGCGGTGGCAACTCAGACGGAGGCATCGCATGATCGAAAAACTCCATGACCACATCATCGTTTGCGGATTCGGGCGCATGGGACGGCATGTCGCCGACAGCTTCACTTCAGAATCCATTGCGGTGGTCCTCTTGGACAAAAGTGAGGATGTCGTCGCTCACGCCCTCGACGAGGGGCGGGTTGCCATCGTGGGGTCGGGTTCGGAGGAAGAGGACCTTCGCAAGGCGGGGATTCAGAAGGCGCGGTGTCTCATCGTCACCGTTGATTCCGACGCGGAGGCCGTCTTCGTCTGCCTCACGGCGCGTGCTTTGAACGACAAGGTGCAGATCGTTTCTCGCGCCAACAACGACGACAGTCTGGCGAAGCTGGAGCGCGCGGGTGCGGACCGCGTCGTCCTTCCCTACGCCATCGGCGGTCAACGGATGGTGAGTCTCGTCAGGCGACCCGCCGTCACCGAATTCGTCGATGTCGTCATGAGCTCGGCGGAATTCGCCTTCTGTCTCGATGAGATCACGGTGCCGGAAGACTCCGAACTCGCGGGAAAGTCCTTGGCGGAGATTCGGCCCCGGCAGGAGTTCAGCGTTACCGTCCTGGCCATCCATCAGCCGGGTGGGCCGATGCTGACGAATCCTCAAGCCTCCGACGTCCTCCTACCCGGGACCCGCGTCATTGCCCTGGGGACAGCGGATCATCTGGAGGCCTTCGCGAAAAAGGTTCGTGGCGAATGAGGGCGTTGCGCCCCTTTCACCGGGAACGCGCTCGACACCCAGGGGGCTCCGAGGATCGAAAGGGGCGTCCTATATGTCCTTCAACTCCTTCGAGATGGTCTGAATAGCCGCCTTCGCGTCGGAGAAGAGCATCGACGTATTGGGATACTCGAACAGCTCGTTCTTGATACCCGCGTATCCGGGGCTGAGGGAGCGTTTGATGACGATGACGCTTTGGGCGTCGAACACGTTGAGGATGGGCATGCCGGCAATCGGGCTCTTCGGGTCCTTGATCGCCGCCGGATTGACCACGTCGTTGGCCCCCACCACGATGGCTACGGCCGTGTTCTTGAACTCGGGGTTGATTTCGTCCATGTCCACGAGCTTTTCGTAGGGGACGTTGGCTTCGGCGAGAAGGACGTTCATGTGACCTGGCATGCGCCCCGCGACGGGATGGATGGCATATTTCACCGTCGTGCCGCGAGCGGTCAGGAGGTTGTCCAACTCGGCGATGGCGTGCTGGGCCTGGGCGACGGCCAACCCGTATCCCGGGACGATGATGACCTGGGGGGCACCGTCGAGCAGCATGGCGACCTCTTCGGGCGACGTGCTGCGAACGTTCGTGTATTCGCTACTGCCCGCGCTCGATGATCCGGTGTCCCCGAATCCGCCCGCCAGGACGTGGAGAAGCGACCGGTTCATGGCCTTGCACATGAGGCCCGTGAGGATGATGCCGGCGGCGCCCACGAGCGCTCCGGAGACGATCAGCATGAGAGATCCCTGGGAGCTGCCCAGGAGCACGAATCCCGTCATGGCCGCGGCGATGCCGGAGTAGGAGTTCAGAAGTGAGATCACCACGGGCATATCGGCGCCACCAATGGGGATGACCAACAGCACGCCGAGGGCGAGAGAGATCAAAGTCACGATCACGATGAGCGCTGCGGTGGAGAATCCTCCGGTGGTGACGAAGCAGGCGATCATGCCCAGGAGGAGGACGCTCACGATGCCGCCGATATTGATGGCGTGGCGAGCGGGGAGGAGGATGGGCGCCCCCTTCATCTTTCCCGAGAGCTTGGCGAAGGCGACCAGACTTCCGGTGAGGGTCACGCCGCCCACAAGGAGCGAAAGGATCGTACTCACCGCCGCCGTTCCACCCAGGCCATCCGCGAGAGTGAGGCCTTTCTGCATGGATTCCGGCAACCTGGCGATCATGGCCCATGCGCCGCCTTCCTGGTGGCGGTGCCCCACGTAGTACGAGAGGGCCACGAACATGGAGCCCGCGCCTCCCAGGCCGTTGAAGAGGGCGACGAGTTCCGGCATCCCGGTCATCTCGACCTTCTTTGCCAAGAAAGCCCCAATGGCCCCGCCGACGATGACTCCGGCGATGACGATGCCCCAGTTGAGGCCCGCGACCGCAGCGAGTGTGGCCACGACGGCCAGCAACATACCGATACCCGCGATCTGATTGCCCTTCTCCGCCGTCCGAACGCGGCTCATCCGCTTGAGACCGAGGACGAAGAGGGCTGCTCCCAAAAGGTAGGAGCCGTGAATGAGGAATTCCTTCATGGTGTGCTCGTTTCCTTCTTCCCTCAGCCGTTCTTCTTGGGAGGCGCCGCGAACATTTTCAGCATGCGATCCGTGACGAGAAAGCCGCCGACCACATTGACCGTGGCCATGACCACCGCGATGAAGGCGAGGACGCTGCTACCCGTCATGGCCGCGGCGGTCGCGGAGCTGATTGCGCCCACGATCGTGATGCCCGAGATCGCATTGGCGCCGGACATGAGGGGCGTATGCAGGGTCGGCGGGACCTTGGTGATGACCTCAACCCCCAGGAACAGGGCGAGCACGAAAACGTAAAGGCCGATGATGAACATCAGGAGGTGGCTCCTTCCCCGGAGAGCAGCTTGGCCGTCGGGCCGTGCTTGATGTCTCCGTCGTGAGTGACGCATGCGCCGGCGATGACCTCATCGTCGAAGTCCACGTGGATTTCCCCTTCTTTGATCATGGGAAGGACGAGGTTGGCGACGTTGCGCGCGTAGAGATCGCTCGCGTGGACCGGCATGGAGGCCGGCACGTTGACCGGGCCGATGATCTGGACGCCGTTTTTTTCCACCGTCTCTCCCGCCCGCGTATCCTCGCAGTTACCGCCCTGCTCGGCGGCGAGGTCGACGATGACCGCCCCGGCCTTCATGCGGTCGACGAGGGCGGAAGGGATGAGCAGAGGCGCTTTGCGGCCCGGAATCTGAGCCGTGGTGATCACAACATCCGATTCGGCCACGTGGTCGCCGACGATTTGACGCTGGCGTTCGAGGAACTCTGGCGTGGCCTCCTTGGCGTAGCCCTTCTCGTCCTCGAGGTCTTCCATGCCGGGCACGTCGATGAAGCGTGCCCCCAGACTCTCGACCTGCTCCTTGACGGCGAGGCGAACGTCCGTCGCCCAGACCTGAGCCCCGAGCCGCTTGGCCGTGGCGATGGCCTGCAGTCCGGCCACGCCGGCTCCCATGATCACAACTTTGGCCGGCTTGACCGTTCCGGCGGCTGTCATCAGCAGCGGGAAGTACTTCGGCAGCGCCGCCGCGGCCAAGAGCACGGCCTTGTAACCGGCGATGTTCGCCTGGGAACTCAGGGCGTCCATGCTCTGTGCTCGGGAGATCCGAGGCACCAGGTTCATGGAGAGGAACGTCACCCCTGCCTCGACCATGCGCTTCACCGTGTCGAGGTCCGCTTGGGGGACGAAGAAAGCCACCACCACGGCGCCTTTCTTCATCAGATCGAGTTCGTGGCCGCCGTCGGGCCGAGGCTCCGGGGCTTGGACCTTGAAGACGATGTCGGCCTCGCCATAGCCCTCGGCGGCGCTTCCGACGATCTTGGCTCCGGCCGCCACGTAGGCGTCGTCGTCGATGTAGGAGCCGGCTCCCGCGCCGGACTCGACGAGAATCTCGAGGCCCGCCTTGATGAGTCGCGCGGCCGTTTCAGGTGTGCCCGCCACGCGGGTCTCGCCCGCGTGAATCTCTTTGGGTATGAAGACTTTGGACATGGACAGTCACTCGCACCGGGGAAGAGAACGCCGCGGAGGGGCGGCGACTCCTTCTAACCATTTTCCCGCCGGTTTTCTCCCCCTCTCAGCGCTTGCCGACCGCTGCCTCCAGGACGCTTCGCCACACCGCTCCGGAGACCTCCTTCAAGCGGTCCTCGATGTCCATCACCTTCGTCTTGTCGGGCCTGAACAGCTGGTGCGTCCCTTCGAAAACCCCATCGGGAAGCAGGGTTTCCGTCGAGATGAGGCGGGTGCCGTCCGGGAAGACGGTGGTGCGGTCGATCCGCGTCCAGTTCCAATCCGGCCCGCGAAGCCGACCTTGCCCGGTGGCGGCCTTGGCGCGGGCTTCGATGCGAAACGTGTCCTTCGTGACGCGGAAAACGAGTCCTAGAGCGGTGGGGCGGCCTTTCCCCCGGGGATCCAGTTTCACCGTGTGGTGGGTGATCGTCCCCAGAACCGGATCGTAGGTCAGTTGGAGCAACATGGGGGCTTCGAGGGGTTTTCCTCCGTCGGCCGGCACCGCGCGACTCGTTCCACGAAAGTATCGTATCCGTGGCGCCTTGGTGTCAGCGGAGAGGGGGGCCGTGCCGTCGGGGAAGGCCGCCCGGAATCGCTTTTCGAAATCCTGGGCATCGAGGCGACGAAATCGGGTGATCGAATTGTAGAGGGGGCGCTGCGATGCGTCGAAAAACCGCGTCTCTCCTTCGATGCCTTCCACGGACCAGCGCTCCGTGGTGCGGGCCGTTGAACCGTCCGAGAATCGGGTGCGACTGGTGAGTCCCGTCCATTCCCACGCCGGACCCGCCAGGACTCCGTCCCCTCGAAACGCCCGGTTGCGTTCTTCGAGATGGAACGTCCCGTCGGCCGCCACCTTCATGACCACGGAATTCTGGGAGACGGGAAACCGGCCCGTGGGATCGATGGACGCCACGGTTTGCGTGATCGTGCCGCGCTTCGGATCGAAGTCCCGTCGGAGGAACACGTCCACACGGCTGCCGGAACGGCTCCCCGCGAGCATGACCGTGCTCGTTCCTTGGAAGAACTCGCTTCGAGTCCAGCTCTTCTCCTTGTCGAAGACGGCTCCCAACGCCTCTTTCTGCCGTCGGTCCCATTCGGCGAACGAGATGCTTTTCAGATCCTCGTCCATCACCACGAACGGTTGGCCGCCCTGGGTCTTCACATCTCGATGGATGCTCAATCCGTCGGGATTGACGCGCCCCGTCAGGTCGACCTTCCGGCCGTCGCGCAGGGTGAGGTCGGCGGTCCAGGCCGTCCATGCGAAGGGCTCGCCCTCCACGCTTCCCTTTCCCTGAAAAGCCTTGCGCGACTCCTCCGCAGTGAATTTTCGGCCGTCCATGTGATAAGTGACGGTGTACTGGAGCGGCGGACGTTTCCCGGACGGGTCCAGCTCGATGACATAGTCCGTCACGGTGCCGTCCGCCGGACGGAAGACGCGGCGCAGAAGCGAGTCGGTGGCGGGGAGCTTCGCTCCCGAGACCATGCGTGACTGCCGCTGTCCGAAATAGTGGGCGGCATTCTGATCGTCTTGGGCGGCGAGGGGGCCGACGGAAAGGGCAACAAGTGCGAGGATGGCGATTCGGTGCATGGTGATCTCCCGAGCGAATCCTATCAGCAACACACGGCCGCCAAAGTCGCGGGGGCGGAGGATCTTGACCTCCCGGCGGAACGCGGCAATGCTGGGTCAGCGCCTCGAGATGGATGTCAACGGATGAGGATGAGGGAATGCTTAGATACTTGAACTGCGTCTACGCGAAATTGCTGGGAATTCTTGCCGTTGCGACGGTGACTGTGAGCTGCGGGAGCGGTGGCGGTTTGGATGCCGTGCTCCCGCCAGGGGTCAGTTCCGCGGACATTGGTCCCGCCGGGGGAACGGTCACCTCTTTTGACGGGTCCATGAAAATGATCGTGCCCCCGGGCGCGCTGAGCACGTCCAAGAACATTACGATCACCCAGCTCAACATGTCTTCGCTGTCGCCGTCCGCCCAGGCGGCCCAGCCGAAGGGGGCGTTCTCCATCGGCCCCTCCACGCTGACCTTCAACCTTCCGGTGCTGATCCAATGGAACGTCCCCCTGCAGGAGGGTGTTTCCCCCGCGGCCTCGCCGGTGTTGGACATCATGACGTTCAACGATCAGTTCCTGGCCTCCGAAACCTTGAAGTACACGCAGGGAGCATCGACCGGATTCCTTGAAGCTTCGATCACGGGCCCGGGCACGGTGGCGCGTTTCGGCTTGGTGGGCCCGGGTGGCCTCGATCTGGACATCTTCGCCCCGTCCAGCCTCCAGACAGGGCAGACCCCAGGTTCCATCTCTCCATCCCTTTCCGTTCCCGGTGAGGTTGTCGGAATCAACAGTGCGGCCTTCGTGCAGTGGGGGGTTGATCCCTTGAACAGTGCCGGGCTTGCCTTCGGGATCGGTCCGGGCGCTCAGGCTCCTTTCGCCATGGGAACGCCGCTCGTGAATGGGCAGTCGGTCGTCCTCGGCGACTCAACGACGTTGAACTGCACTCTGGACGGAAACTACACCTACCGCGTCAATCTGGGGCTCATGGGTTTTGATTTTCCGGGCCTGTTCCAAAGCCGCTTCGGCGCTGCTTTCGGCGGCATGACGACCAACTATCTCGTGCAGGTGGATCTCGCCGTCACCTGCCTCCCTCCGACGGGCGGTGGAGGCGGTGGCACGGGCGGTATGCCGCAAATTCAGGTCTTCTCGCTGCCGCTCCAGGGCATGCGCGGACTGCGCCGTGTTCCCGCCGGATTCCCCCTCCCGACGGCGGCCAACCCGTCTTTCCATCAGGTCATGGTGTCCTACCTGGACGGTGCGGCCTGCGTGCAGGCCGAGGATGGGAGCGTCCTCTACCAAGTCGTCGCCCAAACCCAGGGCACCTACCAGCAGGTGGCGGCCCTCCCTGTCCCCGTCGGGGCTCAGGGAAATCCGGCGATCGCTCTGGCGGGCTTCGCGGGCAATGCGGTCTTCGATGTGGACACGGCCACCGGTATGCCATTCGCTCAGGGAACCGTGAGCAGCCCGACCTTCCAGCCTGACGTCATCCTCACCGATGAAGACCCGTCGCAGGGCGGCTTCGTCGTCGACAAGTTTTTCGGAGAGCTCCTACCGCTGCAGTTCACGCCGCCCTGGCAGGTGGCCACTCAGGGGCAGTTTTTCGGCATCGATCTCGACACCGGTGCGGCGTCCTCCACCGGTGCCCTGCTTCTCGTGGGACAGCAGGGACTGGCCGGCGGCGCGGCCCTTCCCGAGGGGCAGTTCTTGACGACGAATCTCTTCTTCCTGGACCCGACGTCGACCAGCGGCCCCGTCACCGTCACCACCTTGGGGTCGCTTGCCGGTCCCTTGCGAGGCGACCCGTCGAGCGGCATCTACGCTCTAGCCACGGCAGGGACCGGCTTCGTGCAGGTGATTCTCTGGGACGGCATCAATGCTCCCGGCTTGGGCGGGAACGTGAATGTGGGGCTGGGGAGTTTCTTCCTGGACGTGTTCGGCAACTTCATCGCCGTGTCGAACGTTACGACGGGTGGTGTCATCATGATCGAGGTGGATTCCCAGGGGCAGATCGTCTCGAATACGCCCATCGCGTTCACGGGAGTCCAAGGCAATCCCACCGGAATCGTTTTCCTGCGGGACTCGCAGAATAGCGTTTTCGTGGTGACGGATCAGGCGGAGGGGGTTCTCATCTCCAACGCGTTTTGAACCGCTTGGCGGGGCCGTTCTCGGCCCCGCACCCGTGAAAAACCCGCGGAACTGGCCTTTCAGGCCTCCCTGCGCCGATAAGATACTCGTCATGAGGATTCTTCTCGCGTGTTCCGGACTGCTCTTGCTGGCAGCGCTCGCCTATCTCTTCGCGGCCTTCGGGGACGATGAAGGCGAGGAGGGGCTCACGGCGGCGATCCGATCGGAGAACGAACTCGGCGTCGGGACCCAGGCCAGACGGTCGGAGGAAAGGACGACGTCGCCGGGGAAGACCCTGGCTGCGCCATCCCCCGAACTCGACCGATCCACCTCTCCCGGACCCGATGTCTCGCTGTCGGGCCGCGTCGTCGACGCCCTGGGCCGACCTGTCGCCGGTGCTTCTTTGCTTGTCGAATTCGAGCGGCATCCTTCGTTGTCGCCGGAAGGCGGATTGCCGTCACCCCTCGAAGGGGGGACCGATCGGGAGGGGCGATTCTCGCTCACCCGCCTCCCCGTTGGGTGGCGGTTTCGGCTCGCTGTCACTGCGACTGGATTCGCGACGCTGACGCGACGTGGGTTTCTCGAGGCAGGCGGCCTCGACCTCGGCGATCTTCTCCTTCCCCGGGGCGTGATCCTCGCGGGGCGCGTGCGGGACACCGAGGGGCGGCCCGCTTCCGGCGTCGTGGTTGAGGCCCGTCGGCCTTCCGGGGCACGCATGGCGCCGACCATGTCCGGGGCGCTGATGAGCGTCCGTAGCGATGAGCGTGGTGCCTTTCTCTTTGCTGGTCTTCCGCCGGAATCCTCCTTCGTCGTGGCTGCGCGGAAAGGAGCGGGAGCGTTCGCGGTGCTCACGGTGGATGGGCTCACGGCCGGGGATCGTAGGGACGGGCTCGATCTCGTTCTTCCCCCTTCACGCAGCCTCCAGGGGCGTGTCGTCGACCAAGACGGCAGCCCGCTTTCCGGCGCCGTGATCCTCACCGCGGGCGCTTTGGGATCGGTGTCCGGGGCGTGGTCGAAGACCTATGGACGCGTCGAAGTGCGCACGAATGCCGAGGGGCGTTTCGTTCTCGGGGACCTTCCCCGAAGCCGCATCGACCTGCGCGTTCGAGCCCCCGGGCATCTCGAAAGACTGGTCCTCGTGGGGAAGGATGAGACGACCGTCGAGGTGCGCCTGGAGGCCTCACCCCTCGTGTTCGGAAGAATCACCGGTCCCGACGGCCGGGGATTGAGCCCCTTCTCGTTGCGCGTTCTGGGGGGACTCGACGAGAGCCGAGCCCTGGGGCGTGTCGTCCTCGGCGATGCGGCGAGATCCTTGGCCGGCGTGGAGAAAGGGGAGGGCTATTTCGCGATTCTCGACCTCTCCAGTCGTCGAGGAGCCCTGGAAGTTTCGGCGCCGGGCTTCGCGAAGACGGTGCGGACACTGCCCTTGGATTTGGCCGCTGGTGAACGGCGCCGTATGGACATCGTCTTGGAGCGGGAGGTGGAATGTCGCGGCGTCGTTGTCGACGCCCGGACAGGGGAGCCCGTGGGAGGCGCTCTCGTGCTCGTGGATCAGGAGCGATCTGAGCTGTTGCAGACGCACATGACTCACCATCGGTCGCAGGCCGAAGGCGCGTCGGGGGATTCCGTCCCAAGGGGCGTCCATACGAACGCGGAGGGGGCTTTTTCTTTGAAGGGGCTCCCCAAGGGCCGCCACGTCGTCATGGCCGTTCATCCGGACTATCTCTCCTCCCCGTCTGTGCCCTTCCTTCTGCAAGGAACGAAGGATGATCTTCGGTTGCTCCTCGATCCCGCGGCGTCGGTGGAAGGGGTCGTGCGGGACGCTTCGGGCGAACCGGTGGCCGGCGCCCAGGTCGCGCTGTTTCGTGATTTCTCGGATGACCCCACTGGGGGCTCTCAGAGAGTCTTCCGAGGCGGGTTCGGGCAGGAACGTCTTCGCACCCACGCCGACGCTCAGGGCCGCTTTCGGTTGGCCGGTCTCCAGGAGGGGCTCTATCGGGTGCGCGTGCGCGGTCCGGGTGCCCCCGAGCTGCAGCAGTGGCTCGTTGCGGGGATCGGGCTCGGCCAGAACAAGGCGTCCGGGAGGCGGCTGCGGATCGGCCGGGGCGAGGCGCTGCGGATCGACCTCACCCTCGACGTCTTGGCCGGCGTGGAGGGCGTCGTCCTACGGGGAGGACGTCCCGTACCGGGAGCCGTCATCGTCGTGCGCAGTGGCGACGACCCCCTTGTGACCGAGCTGCCTCGGACGGTGGCCGATCGTTCCGGGCGGTTTCGTGTCGACTCTTTGCCTCCGGGGCGTGCTCTTCTGGAGGTCGCTGGTCAGCCACCCCAGCTGTTTCCCGTCCAGCTCATCGGCGGAGAGACGGTCTTTCGGAGTCTGGAACTCCCCTCGGGCGTCATTGCGGGCGTCGTTCAAGTCGATGGCCGTCCGAAGGCCGGAGTGGCCGTCGTCCTCGAGGACCTGGGGAAAGCCCCGGGGAAAGATCCGCGTGGGCTCGTCAAGGCGATCCGCGGCATGGATATCGCGGAGACCGAGCCGGCCGGCGTTCCTTCATCCCCGGGCAGCGGCCATCGCACCGGTCCCAAGGGTGGATTCCGCTTCGAGGGGTTGAAGCCCGGTCGCTACAGAATCCGGGCAAAGGGGGCTTCCGCCGTCGAGGTCGAGCTGGCCGCGGGCGAGGAACGTACCGGCTTGGTTCTCACCGTCACCCGCTGAATCAGAGGGCTTCTTCCGCCGCGTGATCGGGGTGATCGGTGTGAGAGCGGGCCCGTCGAACGTGCTCCGCCACCTGCTGCGCGATCCCCGCGGGGGAAAGTCCGTGCTCATCGAGCATCTCGGCGCGGGTGCCGTGCTCCACGAAGTCGTCTAATAGACCGATGGGCCGGATGCGGGAGGCGTCCATCTCGTTGCGGGCGGCGTACTCGAGGCAGGCGGCTCCAAAGCCACCGCTGAGGGCATGTTCTTCGACGGTGACGACGACAGGGTGCTCCGCGAGGGCTTGGCGCAGCATGGCGTCATCGATGGGACGCACGAACCGGGCGTTGACAACCGTGGTGCTGATCCCCTGCTCTTCGAGGATTTCAGCGGCGTCCATGGCGGGATACACCATGGAACCGTAGGCAAGGATGGCGACGTCCCGCCCACGCCGGAGCAACTCCGAACGCCCCATCTCGAGGGGCGTTTCGTGGGGGAACTCGAGATCCAGGTCGGGGGCCGCCGTTCGCGGATAGCGAATGGCGCAGGGCTCGCCCGAGTCCAATGCGAGTTCGATCATGCCGTGGAGTTCCGTGGCGTCTCGGGGTGCCAGAATGTTGATGTGGGGGAGGCTTCGGATGTATGCGATGTCGAAGGTGCCGTTGTGGGTGACACCGTCGGGCCCCACGATGCCCGCCCGATCCAAGCAGAGCGTCACGGGAATGCGGTTCAGAGCGATTTCCTGGAAGAGCTGGTCGTACGCCCGCTGCAGGAATGTGGAGTAGATGGCGCAGAGTACCTTCTTCCCGCCTTTGACCATCCCCGCCGCGAAGGCGACGGCATGCTGTTCGGCGATGCCGGTGTCGTAGAAGCGGTCCGGGAACTCGGCTGCGAAACGGCGCAGTCCAGTGCCGCAAGGCATGGCGGCCGTCAGAGCGTGGACGTCCTTATCCTTGCGCGCCCGTTCGATGGCGGCATCGACGAACACCTCGGTGTAGGGCTTCTTGCCCAGGCGGGAATGCTCTCGCACAGGATTCGCCGACTTCTTCGAGCCGCCCACGGCGTGCCATTTCCACTGATCCTTCTCGGCTTCGCGGTGCCCTTTCCCTTTGATGGTGGCCACGTGGACGAAGCTGGCCTGTCCTGCGTTCTTGATGCGGTTGAACAGTTCGATCATCCCCTTGATGTCGTGGCCGTCGACCGGGCCTAGGTAGCGGTGCCCGATGGACTCGAAGAAATTGCCCGTATAGGGCTCGCCGGCTTGCGGAGTCAGGATCGGTCCCGATTCCCGGGCGCGCTGCTTGATCCCCTTCAGGTGCTTGGAGAGACCTCCGACCGTGGGAGCAATCGACATGTCGTTGTCGTTCAGAACCACGAGAAGCTTCAGGTCGTGGAGTTCCGCGAAATGGTTGAGCGCTTCGAGGGAGACGCCCGTGGGAATGGAAGCATCGCCGACGATGGCCACGGCCCAACGGTCTTGCCCCTTGTCCGCCTGGGCGAGTCCCATCGCCGTCGAGATGGCCGTCCCGGCGTGCGCCCACACGAATCGGTCGTAGTCGCTCTCGCTCGGCCGCGTGTAGCCGGCGGGGCCGCCTTTTTGACGGATGTCTTCGTACTGGACTCGACGGCCCGTGAGCATCTTGTGGGGATAGCACTGATGCGACACGTCGAGAACGAAATGATCCTTGCGGAAGTCGAACACCCGGTGCAGGGCGATTGTGAGGTCCGTGATTCCCAGACCGCTGCCGAAGTGACCTCCGTTACGCGGCATGACGTTCACGATCCGGTCACGGATCTCCTCCGCGAGTCGGGGGAGTTCCCCCTCGGGCACCTTGAGCAGATCGTCGTGTCCGTTGATGGTGTCAAGAATCTTCGACATGGTTCCCACCTCGATTCAGGTATTCAGCTCGGTCGGCAGCGAGAATTGTACGTTTTCTTCGGCATAGATGTGGACCTGGCGATCCGAATAGCCGAGATCCGCGAGGCGCTTCAAGAGTTCCTCGACGAGGCTCTCCGGAGCGGACGCACCGGCGCTCACTCCCACCGTGCGTGCGCCGTCGAGCCATTTGGGGTCGACCGCGGCGGCGTCGGGGACGAGATAAGCGGCTTTCCCCTCCGACTCGGCGACTTCCTTCAGGCGCAAGGAATTCGATGAGTTGGCCGCTCCCAGGACCAAGAAGACGTCCGTGTCGGGCGCCATTTGCTTGATGGCCTGCTGTCTGTTCTGCGTGGCATAGCAGATGTCGTCTTTTTGAGGGAGACGGATGTCGGGAAACCTGGAACGCAGCGCTTCGATGATCTCGGCCGTGTCGTCCAGGGACAGAGTCGTCTGGGTCACCACCGCAAGCTTCTGGCCGGGCGGGAAGTCCAGTTTTTCGACGTCCTCGAGGTTCTGGACCAGAATCGAGCGGTCGGGGGCTTCCCCCATCGTTCCTTCCACCTCCTCGTGGCCGTGATGACCGACGAGAATGATGCGATAGCCCTCGGCGACCCGCTGCAAGACCTCGATGTGAACCTTCGCCACAAGGGGGCAGGTCGCGTCGATCACGTGGAGTCCCCGTCGCTGAGCCTCGTCCCTGACCGCCGGAGACACGCCATGGGCGCTGAAGATCGTCACGGATCCCTCGGGGACTTCATCCAGCTCTTCCACGAAGACGGCGCCCTTCGGTTTGAGCCCATCCACCACGGTGCGATTGTGGACGATCTCTTTGCGGACGTAGACGGGGCGACCAAAGCGCTCCAGAGCCAATTCCACGATGCGGATGGCCCGTTCGACTCCAGCGCAGAATCCGCGCGGCTCCGCCAAGTTGACCTTCATCGACGCCCTGTCCCTTCTCTCATGCGGGTGGTCGTAAGCCCCTGCCGCATAAACGATTCTGTGACTCGCGGGGCCGTTTCCCCCTGACGGGACCGCCCGCCGAATCTTCCAATCTGACCAAGTAGCTCATCCAAGGGATTCTGACAAGAATGCGCCCCGGATTCCCGAGCGCCGGGAATCGGCTTCCACTTGTCTTATCGAGCCCGCCATTTCAGACTGAGCGGCCCCATCGTGGTGAAATGAAGTTCTGTCGTCAGGAGGGATCATCCCGGCTTGGCCGGGGATCCGAACAGCCCGCATGAAGAAAACCGAAGGCGGCGTCATCCCCTCTCCCGAGGAGAGGCTCACGGCACTTCCAGAAATGGTGTTGGAGCGCGCGGTCGAGGCCCTGCTCTCCATCCAGAATTCCGACGGGCATTGGGCCGGAGAGTTGGAAGGTGACACGATCCTCTCGTCCGAATACATCCTGTGCCACTACTTTCTAGGGTGGGAGGAACGCGACCGCGACGAACTCACGAAGTGTCTCAACTTCATGCGTCGCCAGCAGGAGGACGAAGGCGGATACGCCCTTTATCCGGGCGGCCCCGCGGACGTCAGCGCCAGCGTCAAGGCGTATTTCGCCCTGAAACTCTTCGGTGACGATCCGGACGCCCCCCACATGGCAAAGCTCCGGCGCAAGATTCAGCGTCTGGGCGGGCTGCTGGCGTGTAACACGTTCACGAAGATCCAGTTGGCGCTCTTCGGGCAGGTGGACTGGAAGGAATGCCCTGCCGTCCCACCCGAGTTGATCCTCTTTCCTCGTTGGTTCCCGTTCAACATCTACGAGATGTCGAGTTGGTCGCGGACCATCGTCATCCCCCTCTCCCTGATCTGGGCCACGAAACCCCTCTGTCCGGTCCCCGAAGGGAAGGACATCCAGGAACTTCGTGTTTCTCTGGAGGACGCGCCCGAGTACCGCACGTTGGAGGTCGAAGGGACCTCGCGCACTTGGCAGCTCGTCTTCCAGTCCATCGACAAGGCCGCGAAGTTGGCGGAGAGCTTGACCGGGCGACTGCGGCGGCGTCCTTTGCGGGCCCTCGCGATCCGCAAGGCCCTCGATTGGATGAGCGCCCGGTTCGAGAACAGTGACGGCTTGGGAGCGATCTTGCCTCCCATCATCAACTCTCTCATCGCCTTCAAGGCCCTGGCATTTTCCGAAGACGATCCTCGCTTCCAGATGGCCCGACGCGCCTTGAAGGGGCTGCGCGTTCCTGGACAACTGGACGACGAGATTCGAATCCAACCCTGCCACTCTCCCGTGTGGGACACCGCCATCGCCGTGAACGCCCTGGCTCTGGCCGGGGGCGAGGATGTGAAGAGCTCCCTCGAAGCCGCGGTTCGCTGGCTGTTGGACAGGGAGGTGCGCTCTCCGGGTGACTGGGCGGAACGGGTGCGCGATGTCGAGCCCGCGGGGTGGTATTTCGAATACAAAAACGAGTACTACCCGGACGTCGACGACACGATCATGGTCATGATGGCTCTCGAGCGGGTGGATGCTCCGGAAGCTCGGCCGGCGATCGAGCGCGCCATGCGCTGGGTTCGCGCAATGCAGTCGAAGGACGGAGGGTGGGCCGCGTTTGACCGCGACAACAATCGGTGGATTCTCGCCAATGTGCCTTTCGCGGACCACAACGCCATGCTGGACCCGCCGACGGCGGACATCACGGCCCGTACGCTGGAGATGATGGGGCTCTTCGGGATTCGCAAGGACGATCCCCAGGCCGCACACGCCATCCAGTTTCTGAAGGACACCCAGGAGCCGGAGGGTTCCTGGTACGGTCGATGGGGTGTGAACTACATCTACGGCACGTGGCAGGTTCTGAGAGGTCTGGCCGAGATCGGCGAGGACATGAGCCAGCCCTACATCGTCCGCGCCGCGGACTGGCTGGAGTCCGTCCAGAACGAGGACGGCGGTTTCGGGGAGACCATCGCCAGCTACGAGGATCGCAGCTTGATGGGCCGC
Source organism: Planctomycetota bacterium (assembly GCA_011369445.1). Classification (GTDB taxonomy): domain Bacteria; phylum Planctomycetota; family DRQF01; genus DRQF01. The sequence continues at coordinate 17,867 of DRQF01000024.1, forward strand.
GGGCCGAGTACGCCCAGTCAAACGGCCTGGGCCATGATGGGGTTGATCGCGGCCGGCCGGGCACGGGGCACGAGTCTTCGCCGGGCGGTCGAATACCTTGTGACGAGCCAGCGCGCGGATGGGACCTGGGAGGAAGAACTTTGGACGGGGACGGGTTTCCCGAAGGTCTTCTATCTGCGGTACTACCTCTACAGCCTCTATTTCCCGATCATGGCCCTCGCCATGTGGCGCGACGCCCTTCGCGGCGCGACTCTCGTGCAGCAACAGGCCAGAACCGCTGCCGAGCAGGAGGCCTGAGCACGCACGCGCGAGATCCCGCATGAGGTGGCCCGTCGTCTTGTTCGCAATGGAGGAGGAACGCAAACCCTTCCTCGACCTCTGCCGCCGGTGCGGGATTCGGACGGAGCGCCCGGGGCGACGTCACGCCCGGGTCGTTCTGGGCGGCAGGGCCTGGGACGTCGCATTGACCGGAGCGGGTGAAGCCGCGGCGCTGCGATGCCTGTCACGGCTGGAGCCTTCCGAGATCGTCCACGCCGGATTCGCCGGAGCGCTCCGCCCGGACCTCTCCGTCGGGGATACGGCGCGGATCGTCTCCGTCCGAAAGGGGCCGGAGGTTCTCGAAGTGCCGCGCTCCCGCTTTGCGTCCGGGATGAGCCATCTCGCGCCGGCCCGCCTCGTGACGGCGCCCGCCCCCCTGGGGGCCTCCGACAAGCGACTCATGCATTCCCACGACGCGGGAGACTTGGTCGACATGGAAAGCCATGCCGTTCTCGCCTGCGCTCTCGAAGAGGGGATTCCCTACACGGGGCTGCGCATCGTGAGCGACGCTTTGGACGACGAGCTGCCCGAGGCCGTTCTCGAGGCCTGGGACGGGGAGGGCTTCCGCAGATCCTGGATCTTCCGAAGAGCGCTGACGCGATGGGGACTTGCGGGGGAGTTGCTGGAACTGCGTCGCCGCTGCAAGAAGGTCGCGGAGATGCTGGCGGAACACTTGCTTGCGCTCCTGACGGCTCAAGGCTCAGCGCATGAGAAGACGAGCGAGTAGGGAAGGTGAAAGATCAACGATGCCGTCCTTCTCCGGGCGACCGAGAAGCAGATTCGCGGCTCGTTGACCGCTTCGAGCTGCCCCTTCCATGGTGGGCGGCCAGCCCACGTCGGTCCAGTCCCCGGCCAGGAAGAGGTTGTCGAATTTCGTGTTCGGCCCTGGGCGCCGGGCGGCCCACTCGGGCGTAACAGAGATCGTCGCGCGACGCTCGGTGACCACGAGGCCGTGAACGAGGCGAGCATCCGCCACCTCGGGGAAAAAGCGGGTCAGCTCCCGCCGACACAACTCGATGATGGCCGGATGTCGGAGATTCGTGAGGTCGCGGGACGCGGAAATGACGGCCCGCACCCGCTGTCGTGCACCGAGATCGCGGGCCTTGGGTTCCGTCACCTCTTTGGTGAAGAACCACTGGACAGGGCTCTCGAGAAGCGCTCCGAAGGGCAGAGTCGTCACGGGCCGGTCCCACCACATCTGCACGTCCGTGATGGGCGAGTAGGCAAAGTCGGGAATCGGCGCCGCGAAGGCCTCGCACGTGCCACCCAAGCGGGCGGCCGCTTTCGGGGGGAGGGCGCACACGGCTCCCTCCACCTCGAGGGTCTCGTCGCTCGGTAGGCGGACGCGAACGAGCCGTCCTCCTTCCGCCTCCCACCCCACGACCCGGGAATTCACGCGGATGTCGACATCCGCGGCTTCGAGGGCCCGTCGCGCGGGGTTGGCGAAGAGGGCCCCGTGGTGCCTGCGCGCCACGCCCAAGCGGGCGGCGTCGCGGTGGGGGAGGAATCCCTCCAGAAACACCTGAAAGCAAGGGGCGGCGGCCGCGACGTTCAGCTCCTCGTTCACGGCGGCGACCAGAATGGGGTCGAAGAAGCGCCTTACGAGCGAGGAACTCGCCCCCGCGTCATCCAGCCACCGGGCGAAGGGTTGGGCTTGCGCCTCGTGCCGCCTTCGCGCGCCCGTGCGCATCATGCGCAAGAGGACGAACGCGAGCTTTCGCCGGTCGTGGACCGTAAGCGCTCCGAATCGCAGCAGCGATGGCAAGTAGTGGAGAGGCGCCGGGAGCATTCGGGTGGGCCGAAGCGTGTGACGAGCGCCGCCTTCTTCGAGGAACGTGTAGGCCTCGTGCCAGGTGAGTTCGTCCGAGGCGCCGATGTCCTCGATGAACTGCAAGAGCGTGGTGCAGCAGCCCAGAATGACGTGTTGGCCGTTGTCGACCTCCTCGCCCGTCGTGCGGTCGCGGAAGGTGTCGGCGCGGCCGCCGAGGCGGGGACTTTTCTCCAGGAGGACCACCTTTTTCCCCCCTCGAGCGAGCGTGAGAGCCGCACGCAAGCCGGCGATGCCGCCACCCAGGACGGCGATGGGCTTCATGGAGTCCAACGCCCCAGAAAAGCTCGAGCGGCAATTCCAAGCTTTTGGCCGAGTGGGACTCGGACGCGTCTCGAGAAGACGTCGTAGTCGGCGTCCACGACCCCCTCGAGAATGCGGTGGTAGATGCCTCGCATCGTCTGGAGGCAAGGGCGGGCGTCGCGTTCGATCATGGAAAGAAGAGGTTTCGACGTGGCGTAGTCCGCCTCCGCGAGATCGGCCATGTGAGCCATCAGGGCGTGGAAGGCGGGGGTCATGCGTCCTTCCTTCAACATGGCTTCCGTCACCTCGAATTTGCGCAGCACCTCGGCCGGCAGATAGATCCGGTCGAGCCCCATGTCCTCTTTCACGTCCCGAAGGATGTTCGTCAATTGGAAGGCCTGGCCGCATGCCTCGGCGAGTTTCTCCGCCTTCCGCCAGCGTTCAGGCGTTGCGTTCTGGATGCCGAAGATGCGCAGACTCACGAGTCCCACCACGCCCGCGACCTTGTGGCAGTAGCTGCGAAGGTCGTCCATCGTCTCGAAGCGTTTGATCGTGAGGTCCTGCTCGACACCATCGATCAACTCCTCCATCCACGATGCCGGGATGGAAAACCGCTGCATCACGTCCACGAGGGCGGGCATGACGGGGTGGACCTGGGTGTCGCCGGCGAGGGAGACTCTCAGGATCTCTCTCCACCTCCTCACATCTTCGTGGTCGCCGCCCGCAGCGGCGTCGTCGCTGATGTCGTCCGACAGGCGCATGAATGCGTAGACGACTTCGAAGGCGAGCCTCTTCTTTCGCGGCAACGTCTTGAAGGCGTAGTAGAAGCTGGTGGCCGACTTTTTCGTGAGATCGCGGCAATACCGGCGGGAGGCGTCGAGGGTGAGCGTCGTGGTCATGAGCGTCCTCCTCCCACCAACCCCTTGACGAGGGATCGGGCGAGCAGCCCCATCTTGCGGAGCTTGCCCACCTTCGGTCTCCGGGCAAGCACGTCGTAGTTCTGGGCGCGGATCGCCTTCAGGATCGCCAGTCCGCCCTGGGAGAAGAGTTGGATGTCGAAGCGAGCCCGCCCTCGCACCTTGTCGGCCAGGGGGAGGCCCTTGACGAAGAGCTCTTCGGTGCGCTCGACTTCGTGGGCGAGGAGTTTCCGCACGTTGTCGCCGGCGCGGGGGAGAGCGAGATCCTCCTCGTTGACCTCGAAGCGCTCCATGTCTTCACGAGGCAGATAGATCCGTCCCCGGACGAGATCGTTCTCGACGTCCTGCCAGAAGTTGGCGAGTTGGAGGGCCGTGCAGGTGTGGTCGGAGAGGAGGTCGAGTTCCGGGTCGTCGTAACCAAGGAGCCGCAAAACCAGGCGCCCCACCGGATTCGCGCTGCGGACGCAGTAGTCCAAAAGCTGTTCCCACGTGGCATAGCGCACGGTGGATTGGTCCTGGAGAAAGGCGTCGATGAGGTCGTCGAAGAGCTGGCGCGGGAGATCGAACTTGGCGACGGTGGGTTTCAAAGCCGCGTAGACGATGTGGTCCGGTGGGAGCCCTTCATACAGGGCGTGGAGCTTCTCCCGCCACCAGTTCAACAGGTGTGTCGAGGACTCCGTCGACCCGGTTTCGTCTCCCAGATCGTCCGCCCACCGGCAAAAAGCGTAGACGGCGAACGCGTCGTCCCGGACGTCCTTGGGGAAGAGAATCGACCCCACATGGAAGTTCTCGTAGTGGCCGTGGGCCAGGGCCTTGGCGTAGCGGCGAGCCTCCTCCTCTCCGAAGGCACCTTCCCCCAAGGGATCGCGAATGCCGCTTTGCGAGAGACTCTCCGCGAGCCAGGGAGGGAGGACGAGGGCTGGATTCGCGGCTTGGGGCAAGATTCTTCCTCTTGAGTCGTACCCATCATAGAACGGCCGACGGGGAGCGACGAGAGCCGTCGGCAAGAAGTGGCCCGTTTTCCGGAGACCCCACCATGACACAGTCCCATCTCCCTGGAGATCCCGATCCGATTCGCCGCCGCGATTTTCTGCTGGGCATCGCCGCGACAGGGCTGGGGGCGGCGGGGGGAAGGAGCGTTGAAAAAGGGGCCGATCCGGACCCGGACGTGGTGGATCTGGAGACCCTGCGGGCCGCGTCCCGACTGAGCGGCCTCGCGTTCACCGACGAAGAGTTGAAGGCGGCGCTGGACGATCTCCGGCGGGAGTGGCCGCGCTGGCGAACGAGCGCGGGGCTCCCCAACGGCGTGGCTCCCACGTTGGGACGGGTGGACGCCCCTTGCGCCCGAGAGCCCTCCTCGTGGAAGCCATCCAGGGAGTTGGATGACGACATCGCGGACGAGGAGGCCTCGGGGCCTCTCCACTACCAGCCGGCCTACGTGCTGGCGCATCGCATTCGCAAGGGAGAGATCACCTCGCTCGCCTTGACCCGGCATTTCCTCGAACGCATGAAGCGTCTGGACCCGAAACTCCTGTGCGTCGTCACCCTGCTGGAGGAACGGGCCCTCGCCCAGGCGCGGGCCGCGGATGCGGACCTCGCGGCGGGCCGGGTGCGGAGCGCCCTGCACGGCGTGCCGTGGGGAGTGAAGGACCTCTTCTCCGTTCCCGGGGCGCCGACGACCTGGGGGGCGGCCCCATTCGAACACCAGGTCTTGGACGAGACCGCGGAGGTGGTCGCCCGTCTCGATGCGGCGGGCTGTGTTCTCCTCGCGAAGCTCTCGACGGGCGCTCTCGCCATGGGCGATCGGTGGTTCCGAGGACGGACGCGCAACCCGTGGAATCTCGAGCAAGGATCGAGCGGTTCTTCGGCGGGGCCGGCGTCCGCGACGGCGGCGGGGTTGGTGGGGTTCGCCATTGGAACGGAGACGTTGGGGTCCATCGTGTCTCCCTGCACCCGTTGCGGCACGACGGGGCTTAGACCCACCTTCGGGCGGGTGAGCCGGGCGGGCGCCATGGCCTTGTCTTGGTCCATGGACAAGGCCGGGCCCATTGCGCGGAGCATCCGGGATGCGGAATTGGTCCTTGAGATCATTGCGGGCGCGGATCCCAAGGACGTGGATACGGTGGCGCGCGACTTTGCGAGCGAGGTCGCCAAGCCCTTGGCGGAGATCCGCGTGGGGCGGGTCGACTTGGGGGGGCGAGGCCGCCGGGACGCGGAGGCTTACGAGCGCGTCTTGAAGGAGATCGATGCCTTGGGGTTTCGCACTCGGCCCGTGACCCTGCCGCGCCCGGATCGACGCATGATGGCGATTTTGGACGTGGAGGCCGCGGCGGCCTTCGACGACATCACGCGGGACGGCCGCGTGCGAGAACTCACCGCCCAGGGGCCGGGCTCCTGGCCCCGGATCTTCCGCGCGGCCCGGTTCATTCCCGGCGTGGAGTATGTGCAGGCCTGCCGGATGCGCACGGCGCTCAAGGCCCGGATGCGGGAGGCGATGGCCGAGATCGATGTCCTGGTCATCCCGTCCTATGCCCAAGGCATCCTGTTGACGACGAATCTGACCGGCCACCCCACGGTGGTCATGCCGCGTCGCGCGGGCGCCGGCCGCAGTATCAGCTTCGTGGGACGACTGTGGGGCGAACGGAACCTGGCCCGTCTCGCCCACGCTTGGCAGACGTCCACCAGCTACCACCGGGCCCGCCCGAACCTCTGAGGGGATTCCCGGGGCTCCTCAGAACAGCCGGTGGGCCGGCACGCCCCAGATGCGGTATTCGGCATCGAGGCACCGGAGCGCATCGCCACGGTGAACGAGAAGGCCTCCCCTCCAGCGGGTCCCGAGGGCTTCGGCGAGCTTGCGCAGCCCACGCAGGTCGGAGGGGGCCGGGCGATCTCGATGCTTGATCTCCGCTCCGATGACCCCGCTCGTCGTTTCGAGGAGGAGGTCGACTTCAAAACCGGAATGTGTGCGATAGAAGAAAAGGTCGACCTCGCGCCCCATCGTCGCGACCCACTTCCAAACCTCGCCGACCACGAACGTTTCGAACAGAGCCCCATCGACCTCTCCCCAGCGTCGGGTTCCGCTCCTCAAAAGGCCGAGATCGATCCAGTACACTTTCGGCGACTTCACGACGCGGCTGGTGAGGTTCTTGGCATAGGGGGGCAGAAGGATCACTTGGAACGAGACCCGCAGATACTCCAGGTATCGGCGCGTGGTTGCGGGAGAGATATGGGCGTCTCGGGCGAGTTTGGAGAGCGTCAGTAGGCAGCCCGTGCGGAGCATGCAGAGTTTCTGCAGCGTGGAGAAGGGCTCAAGATCCGTGAGGCGGACGAGGTCGGCAAGATCTCTCTCGAGAAACGTCGCGCGGTAGGAGGTCAACCACTGTTTGCGATCCTCGTGGTCCAAGCGCGCCAGTTCCGGCATGCCTCCCCACGAGACGATGTGCTCGAAGCTCTCGCGCAGCCCGGCGTCCTCCTCGCCGAGAAGAATCTCGGGTTCGTCGGCGAGGCGGTCGGAAATGTTCGTATCGCCTCCGATGATCCGGTCGATGAGCGGTTGTTTCAGCTCGCGTCCGCCTTCTGACCTCAACTCCGAAGGCATGAGGGGCCAGAGTTCGTAGACGAAGGCGCGGCCCGCCAGGGTTTCGCGGACGTTGTCCAGCAGTAGGATTCGAGACGAACCCGTCAGGACGGAGAAATCGATCTCCTCGGCGTCATAGGCGAACTTGACCTTTTCGAAGACGGAGGGCGCCTTTTGAGCCTCGTCCAGAATGGCGGCTCCGACCGATCGTCCCCACGAGGACGTCCGGATGCCCGAGACCTGTTCGCGAAGCTCGATGTCATCGAAAGTCAGGTATGTGAGATCCGGGTAACGGTCCCGTACGAGAGTCGTCTTCCCGGTTTGGCGCGCCCCCGTCAAGACGACGAGGCGCCGATCTTCATCGGATGGGAGACGGCCGCCCAACCATCTAGAAAACCTAATTTTCGATCTCATGATGACCGATTTTACAGGAAAATCGGTCTCATGGGTGCTGTTTTTCGTGTTTTCCATCCCTCCGGTGGGTGGCGTGGAGGGAGGGAGGGAGGACCACGAGGGTGGCCACCAGGCAGGCGGCGCACCCGAGCGCCATGATGAGACCCAGACTGCGAAGTCCCCGATGGCTCGCCAGAAGGAGGCAGCCGAAGCCGATGAGGGTGGTCAGGTTCGTGAGCAGGATGGCGCGGCGGGTCGCGCCGAATCCGCCTCCTTCGCGATAGCGATGGACGAGATGGATACCTCCGTCGACGCCGATGCCGATGAGGATGGGCACGCCGAAGAAGTTGGCGAGGTTGAAGTCGACCCCGGCCCACCCCATGAGGGAGGTGAGCCAGAGGAAGGCCAAGGACACCGGCAAGATGGCCGCCAACGTGGGGCCGAGCTTCCGAAAATCCAAGAACACGATCACGAGGACGCCCAAGGCCGCCAACAGGGCGGCGGTGACGAAACCCCGCCTCATGTCTTGAATCGACGAGTAGTGGGTGATGGGAACGCCCGTGGCCTTGGGGTCGATCTTCCGCACGGCGGAGACGAAGTGCTCCATCGGTATCTCGTCCCAGATATTCTCCCGAGGGAAGAGGGAGAGCAGATAGTGCCCGGACGGCGAGACCAGGCGCGCGCGGAGCGCTTTGGGAAGGGCTTCCCGAAGTGGTGCTCGGAGTCCCTCCAACATGAGCTTGACGGTGCTTCGAGCCCGCTCCACCCGTTGCACCACTTGGGCCCTGCCCATCGGCTCCCGTTTCAAGACGGCCGCCCGATGGAGGAGGCGCCGTCCGAGATCCCGAAGAGACTTCACGTCATCCGGGCTCACGAGGGCCGCCTTCTTGGCCATGCTCTTCAAGATGTCGACGGCCGATTCGAGCGTTGCAGGGTTCCACGCCGGGGGAGGGGGCGAGGCGGCAACGGTGGGAACGACAGCCCGGAGTTGATCGAAGAGGGCTTCTCTCCTCAGCGAGGTCGGCCGAACGACATCGAACAGCGATGTGACCTGCCCGATGGCGGGGCGGCCCTTTGTCGCCGCGATCTTCTTTGCGAGTTCCTCCTCGGATGTCGTGATGATGGCGGCGAACCAGGAGGCCGAAGCGTCGTCCTCCAGAACGCGGCGTTCCCAGCGGACCGAATCCAGGCCCGTCGCCTGCAACTCCAAGACATTGCCGTCGAATCCCATGTGGGCGGCCTGCGGAAGGAAGGCGAGAGTCAGGGCGAGGACGACGCCGAGGACGAGGAGCGGTCGCCGCCGGTTGAAGGCGTCGAATCCGCGGAGGACTCGGTCCAGGCGGCCCGCCGCGGGCGGCTGAGCCACGGGGAACTTCGCATCGACGAGGGCAAGCAGGGCCGGGAAGACGAGCAGCATCGCCACGAGACAGAGGATGAGCCCCGACCCGGCGACGATGCCCAGCTCCTGCAGCCCCCGAAAGTCCGTGAAGAACGTCATGAAGAACGCCACGCTGGAGGTGATTGCGCCGGAGATATTTCCGCGTCCGCTCGTGAGCAGAGCACTTCGCATGGCGAGGGACAATCCCTTGTTGCGACGCTCTTCTTGAAAGCGAA
>DRQF01000025.1 GCA_011369445.1 Planctomycetota bacterium
GCCGCCAAGCACCGCGTCACGATCTTGGGGTCCCGGGAGGCGAAAGCCGTCGACGGCAAGAAGTGGTCCCTTTCCGTGCATCCCGAGGATCTGATGGACGGAAAGGCCCTGCCCGTGGCCCCCGCAGATTTTGGAGGAGTGACGGTTCTCGTCGTCCCCGAAGGTTCCGGCGAGAAGGAGGCCTGGGCGACTCTCGAGACAGAGCAGGTGATTCGCAGGAAGAGCCCCTTCGCTCGGCTCCGCATCGCCTTCGAGAAAGGGACGCCGTCGCTTAGCGATGTGATCCAGGATCTCCGCTCGAAATCGACCAAGGCCGTCGTCGTCGTTCCGGCCGTCTTCTGCGCGGACGCTCGCACGATGTGGGGCATGCGGATGTCCTTGCCAGCCGACCTCGCACCCTTGGAGCTGACGTGGATGCCGGGTGTTGGAAGCGGTCTGCGGTATTCCAAGGGCAACAAGGGCGACCCTCACGACGTCAAGTGATGGCGGGGGGGAGGCCGGCAATGCGCCTCAGAAGGCCGATTTGGCCGATGTGGTAGGCCTCGTGGAACTGGAGGGCTGAGGCCAACTCGCCCACCGTCTTGGCCCCCAGGGGGCCGGGCTCGGGGAGAGGTTGGTCGAAGCCCTGATCGTTCATCCCCTGGATCGTGGATTCGATGACCGACTGGGAGTCGTCGAACAGTCGCACCAGCGTGGCCAGCTCCACCGGTGCTTCCTCCTCGGCAAGGCGTTCGGTGTATCGCGCGAATCGATCCAGGGGGACGTCATTCATGGCCGAAGTGTCCAACCCCAACAGGCCCATGAGGGCGCGTCGGGTGTGGACGACGTGGCCTAGAATCCAAAGCGCATTGTTGCCTCCATGGGGCGGCAACACCCGGGCATGTTCGTCCGTCATGTCCTTCAGGTTCATGGCCAGAGTCGTGGCGTTCAGGCGAAACTGGTAGGTCAGCATGTGGCTCAGCATGGGAATCTCCTGGTCTTAAGGATCTTTCGGTGTCTCTTCAGAAAGGGCCGATGAGGAGCGTGCGATGTAGAGCCGCCGCAGTCGGTCGATCGGTTTTTCCTCCACGTGAAAACCGGCGGCCTCGATCACTCCGCGGACCATGGTGGGGGTACGGGGCGTGCAGCGTCGGCCATCCAGGCGAACGAGCATCTGGAAAAGGCGCGTGATCCATCGTCGCCCATCGTACTCGACGAGAATCAAGCGCGCATCGGGGGTCATGGCCCGGCCCAATGCCGCGAGAGTGTCCACGGCGCTGTCCAAATGGTGCAGGACGTCCACGAGGAGGACGGCGGAAAAGCGGTCGTCCTGGAACGGGTAGGGCGGTCGCCGGGCCACACGCACGGCAGCGATGTGACGGCCCCTCCGAACTTTTCGGAGGGCCTCCTCGTCCACATCCGCGACGATCCAGAAGACGTCGCCTCGGAGTGTTGTGATGCGGCCGTCGCCGCCGCCGAAATCAAGGATCGCGGCGTCGGTGGGGAGGGAGGCCAGGAGGCGACTCAAAGGACCCCGCGCATCATGTTTTCGGAAGAGGCGGTAGTAGCACCACTCCAACCCGTCGATCACACGCAAGGGACGGCCTCCTGGTCCAACGAACGGCTAGACCGCGGCGGCTCCAGCCATGGCGACGGCATGGTCGTTCTCGACCGTCGATCCCGACACGCCGATGGCGCCGATGACGCTTCCCGAATCGTCCGTGATGGGAACGCCACCCGGAAAGGTGATCAAGCCGCCGTTCGACACCTCGATTTGAAACAGCGGACCCGCCGGCTGGGAAAGTTCCCCGATCGCGCCCGTCGGCATGTCGAAGAACCGGGCCGTCCTCGCCTTTTTCATGGCGATATCGATCGATCCCAGCCAAGCTCCATCCATCCGCACGAAAGCGGTGAGGTTGGCGCCGGCATCGACGACGGCGATATCCATCTTGCAGTCCAGTTCTCCGGCCTTCGCCATGGCGGCTTCGATGGCCCGGTGAGCTTGTTCGAGATTCAGGCTACCCATGTGTCATCTCCATCAGGGGTTCACGCGACGCGACGAGGCTTCTCCTCGCCTGGGGTTCCCTTGTGCCTTCAAGTCAACGCTCTCGCAAGGCAATCCCGCGGTCCGGGGCCGAAAAAACGGTTTTCGCGAGCGTTTACGCCCGAGAGTGGACGGAGGGGTGAAAGGATCGTATCAGGAGGAGTCGTCTCGCGCCGTGCTCCGGCCGCGTACGAACTCCAAGATCTTGATCCCGCCCGGAGCCAGGAGGTCTCGCCATGTCTCATTCCGCGTCGCGTGTCCAAGGCTTCGTGTGCGCCGTCTTTGCTCTGGGACTCTTCCTTGTCCCCGTAGCGCCGTCACAGGCCCTCGAGGAAAAAGCCGCCTCGCTCAAGATGCGCGAGGCGATTGCCAAGGATTTGACGGCCCTCGAGGCTGCCATCAAGGAGAAGCTCCCGAAGGAGCAGATCCGTCTCATCAGGAGTCTCGTTCCTCGCTGGAAGCACTTCGACAAGAAGCAGAGGAAACTGTTGCGTGCGGACATGGAGAAGCTGTTCGCCAAGGGGGCGGAGGATCTCCGTTTGACCATCGTCCGCGCTCTCGGGAGGATGGATGGCGGCAAGAAAGGCCTCGAGGCCAAGAAGTCCACGCACACCCTGCTGAAGTATCTGAAGGTCAAAAAGGTCGTCGCGAAGGGGGCCCTCCATCGCGAGATCTTGAAGAGCCTCGGCCTATTGAAGCGCGCTGCGGGAATGGCGGCCTTGCTGGACTCTTTGAACGACAAGGAGACGAAGACCGTCACGGCGGCGATTCAGTCCCTGGGGCAGTTCCACAAGGCGAAGACCTCGGTCCGAAAGGAGATCTTCAAGACCATCCTTCGGGCGATTCCCAGCCCTAGGACGTCGGGCGGCAACCGTGGTGGAGGCGCCGGGGGACGCAGCGGTGGCCTCGTCGATCCCAGGTTCGACTACGAGCGCAAGAGAAAGATCGAGTCCGCGGCCGACGCGACCTTCCGAAAGCTGACAGGCGAGCAGCTACGAGGGAAGGAGGCCTGGATGCGCTGGTGGAACAAGAAGGGCAAGAAGAAGAGCAAGTGGTAGAATCTGTCTGATCCACGCTTGCTCGTCCTTCAGACCCCGGCTCCACTCCCTCCCCGGGTGGAGTTTCGACGGAGTGTTCCCATGCGGCTCTTGTCAACTTGGCTGATTCTCTCCCTGGCGCCCCTCCTCGCCCAGGAAAGTTCCATTCCCGTGGGAAGGTCGGAACGGGTGATGGAGGGCCTGCAGACGACCCTGATCGTGCCCCAGGGGCTCACGCCCGAGAGGCGAGGCTCCTTGGTGCTGCTCCTTCATGGTCTGGGCGACACGGGCGCTAACCTGAGTCACACCCTGCAGTCGTGGACCCGCGAGGGGTATGTCATCTGCGCTCCCACAGCCAAGGGTAAGCAGTGGTCGAGGCCCCAGGTGGAATCGGTGATTCGGATCGGAAAGCGGCTTCTCGAGCTGTTGCCCATCGATCCCGAAAAGATTCATACGATGGGATTCAGCAATGGGGGGTGGAATCTGCCCACCCTCGCCTTCTCCGATGAGCTGAAGCCCGTCAGCGCAATCTATCTGGCCGCGGGTCATGATGGTCCGAGCCCGCCCAAGTGGGCCAAGAAACGTTTGAGCGTGTTGGCCTTGGCGGGCGAGCAGGACCCGAATGCTCGCGCAGCCCGGGCCACCGTCACGCGTCTTAGGGGGAAGGTCCTTCGCGTGGAAGCCCGTTTTCAGCCCAATCTGGGGCACAAGTGGCCGCGCATGTACGAGCCCTTCATGCTCTGGTGGACCGGTGTCACCGAGGGGCGCTTCACGCCCGGCGATGACATGAACTTCGACTGGCAATCCGATTTTACGGCCGCGCTGGCGACCCAGGCCTCTCGCAAGAAGCGGGGAGGAGTGTGGCTCTACGTCTACGATGCCGAAGGCGACAAGGATTCGAAGGAAGCTCGTCGCATCCAGGAGGTCGTCTTCATGCATCCCCTCGTCAGGCATTTCGGGAATCAACTGCCCGCGGTCAAGATGGACCGCAACTCCGCCGACCTGCCCGCGGGGCTGAAGATCAACAAGACGCCCGCGGTGGCGATCTATGACCGCAAGGGGAAGCTCAAGAAGCTCTACGAGGGCAAGATCAAGGTCCGGCAACTGGCTGCTTCGCTGCGGAAGCGAGCTCCCGATCCCAAGATGCCGAAACTGAAGTGATCAGCTCTTGGGTGTCGCCGGCACGGTGCTCTCCCCGGAGAACGTCCGTCGGAATCTCAGGGCGACATTGACGAGGGCGATCATCACGGGCACCTCCACCAAGGGGCCGATCACCGCCGCAAAGGCCTGGCCAGAATTGATGCCGAAAACGGCGACGGCCACGGCGATCGCCAGTTCGAAATTGTTGCTCGCGGCGGTGAAGGCGATGGTCGTGGACTTGGGGTAGTCGGCGCCCCAACGCTTGCCCATCCAGAATGCCACCAAGAACATCACCACGAAGTAGATGCACAGCGGGATCGCGATGCGAACGACGTCCATCGGAAGTTCCACGATCATGTCGCCCTTCAGCGAGAACATCACCAGGATGGTGAACAGAAGAGCGATCAGCGTGATGGGAGAAATCTTCGGAATGAAGACGTTCTCATACCACTCTCGTCCCTTGGACTTCAGGAAGATGAAGCGCGTCAGCATTCCGGCGAAGAAGGGGATACCGAGGTAGATCAGCACGCTCTTGGCGATCTGTCCGATGCTGACGTCGACGACGACGCCCTCCATGCCGAACAGGCGGGGAAGAACGGTGATGAAGATCCATGCATAGAGCGAATAGAAGAGCACCTGGAAGACGGAGTTGAAGGCGACGAGGCCCGCCGCGTATTCCCGGTCACCGTCGGCCAGGTCGTTCCAGACGATGACCATGGCGATGCACCGCGCGAGCCCGATCATGATCAGACCTTCCATGTACGCCGGCTGGTCGCGGAGGAGCAGGATGGCCAGCCCGAACATGAGGATCGGTCCGATGATCCAGTTCTGCAGGAGGGAGAGGCCGAGGATCCTGCGATTGCGGAAGACATCTCCCAGTTCCTCGTACCGGACCTTCGCCAAAGGCGGATACATCATCAGAATGAGGCCGATCGCGATGGGGATGTTCGTCGTGCCGACCTGGAAGCGATGCACGAATTCTTCGACGCCGGAGAACTGGTGTCCCAGAAAAACCCCGATCGCCATGGCGAGGAAGATCCATGCCGTGAGGAAGCGATCGAGGACGCCGAGTCTTTTCTTCTGATTCTGGGGCACGGTGGGTTCCTTAGGTTCGAGGTCTTCTCAACAGCAATCGCGGGCGAGCACGGCGGCGAGCCGTTTCCTATCGGCCTGCATCTCGGGAAGCGGAGTCAGACAGTCCGTCGCACACTTGAGGAGGCGTCGCGTCGCGGGGTCGTCCGCGTCCGCCAGCGCGTAGTGAATCCAACGACCGTCCCGCCGGGTCGCCACGAGTCCCGCCGATCTCAAGATGGCGAGGTGTCGCGAGACCTTCGGTTGGCTTTCCTGAAGGGCTTCGACCAGGTGGCAGACACAGAGCTCCCCGGCCGTCAATAGGGCGAGGATGCGCAGCCGTGTCGGGTCCGCGAAAGCCTGGAAGAGTTCGGCGCGTTGATGGATCTGAAACATATACGAAAAACCATATATATTTGGGGGGGCAGATTCAAGACGCGCTTCGACCGGCCTCAGCAGGAGAGGGACGCCGCGACTGCTCCCGCGGACCGCGGCGTTGTCCGGCGAGCGATAAGCGCTACCGTGGCGTGTCTCCCGGCCCGTTTGTCTCTGCCGGGGTTTCGAGTCCTTCTGCGAGAATCGAGGGATCGCCACAGACCCTCGTCGGTCATTCATGAACATTCCTCGGATCATTCAAGGCGGCATGGGGGCGGGAGTTTCGAATTGGCGCTTGGCCAGGTCCGCGGCCAAGGCGGGGATCATGGGTGTCGTTTCCGGAACGGCTCTCGATCTCGTGTGCGCCCGGCGGTTGCAGGATGGCGACGAGGACGGCGCGATGCGGCGGGCACTGGATCGCTTCCCCGTTCCCGAAGTGGCGCGCCGAGTCATGGACCGATTCTTTCTTCCCGGCGGCCGCGCGCCGGGGGTTCCCTATCGAGCCAAGCCCATGGTGGGACACCGTCCTTCGCAGGATGCGGTGGAACTTCTCGTGGTCGCCAACTTCGCCGAGGTGTGGCTCGCTCGCGAGGGGCATGACGGCGTCGTCGGCATCAACTACCTGGACAAGATCCAAGCTCCGCTTATACCGTCTCTCTACGGTGCGATGTTGGCCGGTGTGGACGTCGTCACCATGGGGGCGGGGGTTCCCAAGGCGGTTCCCGGTGTGATGCGGCGTCTCGCCAGTGGCGATCGGGCGTCGGTGCCGCTCTACGTTTCCAGAGTCTCGTCCGATTTTCGGCCAACCCTGGATTTCGACCCGCGATGCATCTTCGGTGGAGAGGCACCCAACCTTCCGTGCCCCAAGTTTCTCCCCATCGTTGCCTCGGTCGTCCTCGCCAAGACCTTGATGCGAGGAGCGCAAGGATGCGTCGACGGGTTTGTCGTCGAGACTCCCCGTGCCGGAGGGCACAACGCGCCGCCCAGAGGATGGCGAAGGGGAGACCCGGCGACCGAGCCCACCTACGGGCCCCGCGACTCGGTCGATTTCGCGGCCCTTTCCGCCCTCGGCCTGCCGTTTTGGCTCGCGGGCTCCTACGGACACGCCGGCGGCTTGCAGCAGGCGCGGGAGGCGGGCGCCCGCGGAATCCAAGTCGGGACCCTCTTTGCTTTCTGTGAGGAATCCGGGCTGTCCAGATCCCTGAAGCGCCGGGTGATCGATCGAGCGGCGGAAGGCACCCTCCGCGTGTTCACGGATCCGGTCGCCTCTCCGACGGGCTTCCCGTTCAAGGTTGTGAAACTCGACGCGACGAGTGCCGACGAGGATGTTTTTGCACGTCGCCCTCGCGTCTGCGATCTCGGGTATCTCCGCGAAGCCTTCGAGACTCCCGATGGGCGGGTCGATTGGCGCTGCCCCGGAGAGCCCTTTCGCTCATGGGAGCGGAAAGGGGGTGCTCGAGAGGATGCCGAGGGGAGAAAGTGCCTGTGCAATGGGCTCATGGCCAATCTCGGCATGCCTCAGCTTCGTTCCGATGGCTTCCAGGAGCCGCCTTTGCTCACCGGAGGGGATGACGTGGAGCGTCTCTCCCAATTCCTGGGCGACGGGGTGACGCGCTACACGGCTGCCGACGTCGTGGCCTACCTGCGGGGGGAGTCCAGCTACGTGGGTTCCGCCTGCTGAACCTTCTGCCTGCAATCGGGCACACGACGGGTCTCATCGAGTATGCTGGGGGTATGGAGGGATCATTTTGATCAATTCACGATTCGTCTTGATTCTTGCCGTGACAGGAGCCGCGATTCTTGCGGCGTGTTCGGGCGATGCCCCCGAGACATCGGACGCCCCGCAGGCCACCGAATCCGAGAACGCGATGGACAGTGCTAAGCAACCGGGACGCCTCGTTTTTCGTGTGAAGGGGATGAAGAAGACGAAGTCGGGCGCGACGTGAATGGGCTGACCGGACGCGGTCGATGAATCCCTGGTAGGGATTCACCCATCCATCAAGACGACCTGGGACTTCGCGACGGACGAGGTCACCGTGACGTTCGAGCCCGAAACCGTGAGCGCATCCGCGCTGAGGGAGGCGATCGAGGCTTTGGGCTATGAGGTCGAGGAGGTGGGCCCATATCGAAACAGGGGCGCCACGACGAACTCCGCGCCGCGATTGAGTTTTCCCGAGAACCCGCCTCCGGCATTGGCCGACGCTCTGCGCAAGGCCAAAAGCGAGAAGCGGATCCTCGTCGTGGATTTCTGGGCCACGTGGTGCGGGCCTTGCCAGAAGTTGAAGAAACACACCCTTGCCGACGAGGCCGTCAAGAAGCTCCTCGAGGGCGCGCTGCTGGTTCTCATCGATGTTGACGAACACTCGGCGATCGCCCGAGCGTGGGGGGTGAAGTCCGTTCCCGATGTCGTCTTCCTGTCACCGGACGGTCGCGTGTTGGACCGCCTCCACGGATTCGAGGGGCCGGTGGCCTTTGCCAAGCGTCTCCGCAACGCCATGGCGAGGCACGAGCGCTAAGAGGTCAGCTTGCGGTGGAGGACTCGTCGGTCCGCCGTGACGACGACGAGGGAGTTCCGTTCGATCTCCGTCCATTCCTCGTCCGCGCTCAGGGGCTCCGAGGAGATCACGACAGCGGAGTGGGCATTCGCGCACGGCCGCAGGTGCACCTGGTCTCCCTCCAGGATGTAGTGACACCCCTCGTTGAGGAAGAGCGATGGGGCGACCTTGGGGTCCGTGGCGTAGCGGGACGCCACGACTCTTTTTCCATCGGTGACCGCGAAGTTGAGGTAACTCACCTCGTCCCCGCCCGCGATCTGGACGATATCGTGAATCGTCTTTTCAATGGCGTTCGCGATTCGATCCGACGCGGGTAGATCCGACGGTTGGACGTCCAGGCGGTCGAGAAACATCGCGAAGGCGATCTCGGAATCCGTCGTGCCCTCCACGCCCTCGTAGGCTGCGTCCGAGAGACAGTCGACGAGCCTGCGGCGCAGGCTCCTGAAGCGTGCGATCCCTCCGTTGTGCATGAACGCATAGCGTCCGAATGTAAAAGGATGACAGTTGACGTCGGCCACCGGAAGCTCCGGAGACGCCGCGCGAACATGGGCCGCAACGAGCCCACTTGTGGTCACGCGGCTGATGCTTCGGACGTTTCGGTTGTTCCAGGCCGGGCGAATCGATCGGAAGACCCCAGGATGCGGGCTCACCGAGGGGACATACCATGCCATGCCGAATCCGTCGCCATTCACGGGTTCACTGCGGAGCGTCGAATCCTTGCTCTGCTGGATGATCGAATGGGCTGGTCGGGTGATAATGTGGTCCAATGGAATCGGTGGACCGGAATAGATGACGAAGCGACACATGGGGCGGTTTAGCAAACCGACGGCGGGGCTCAACGCCGCGTGACGAGGGTGAAGACTTTGATCTCGGAAACATCGACCTGCGCTCCCGCCATTCACGTGCACGAACTCGAGGTGACTTATGGGGCGGTCCAGGCGGTGCGTGGGATCGACTTCTCGGTGCAGCCGGGGGAGGTCTTCGGGTTTCTGGGGCCGAACGGGGCCGGGAAGACGTCGACGATCCGCGTCCTGTTGGATCTCCAACGGCCGACCGCCGGAATCGCTTCGATTCATGGTGTCGAGGTCCGGACCGGGGGAGGAGGGTTGCGCCGAGAGCTCGGTTTCCTTCCCGGCGATCTCGATTTATTTCCGAGTCTCACGGGCCGAGAGACGTTGGACTTCTTTGGGCGTCTCTACGGACTCCCCACCCCCAAGAGATCGGCCGTCCTCGATGCCTTGGGGTTTCCCGAGTCCGCCATGGATCGCAAGGTCGCCGAGTACTCGACCGGGATGCGTCAGATGGTGGGAATTGCCCTCGCCTTCCAGCACGCCCCACGGCTGCTCATCTTGGACGAGCCGACGACGGGTCTCGATCCTCTCGTTCGGGAGTCCTTTTTGGGATTGGTGAGGGAGACCGCCGCTACCGGCGCAACGGTGTTCATGTCCAGTCACGTTCTCTCCGAGGTCCAGGACGTCGCAGATCGCGTGGGTTTGATTCACGAGGGAAGGATGGTCGGTGTCGATACGATCGAGAACCTTCGGCGCGGCTTTCCCCGTCGCGCCATTCTTCGATACGAGGACGGCCGGACGGAGTCGATTCTGGACTCGGGGTCTCCCGCGGACCTGCTGGATCGTATTCCCCGAGAAGGTCTCGTTGACATCGAGATTCGCCCCGCTGACTTGAAGGACGTCTTTCGGTCGATGGTCGAGGGGGAGGACGGAGGTGGGCTTCGTGAATAGGCATCTCTTCGGCTTCCTCTGGCGAAGGCATCGTCTCTCGGCGTCGACCTGTGCCTTGGCGCCCTGCGTTCTCGGTGTTCTGGTCGGTCTCATCTATCCGACTTTGAGCGGTCAGCGGGAGGCGGCGAAGTCGCTGCTCAAGATCGGTCAACGATTCTTCGGCGGAAGCCAGCACTTGGACCTGTTCTCCGCGCTGGGGGCCTTCACGATGCCATTTCAGCATCCCGTGGCCCTGATTCTCTTCGCAGTCATCGGAGCGATTCCGGCGACGGCTTTGCCGGCCGGCGAACGTGGCCGCGGAGGCCTCGACCTCCTTCTGGCGACGCCCCTCGAGCGACGAAGTCTCGTCGCGACCGTGGGCTGTTTTCAATCGCTTCTCGGGTTCATGATCGGAATGGGAGCCTATGCGGGGGCTCTCCTCGGGGCGGGCTTGGCCGGCGAGTGGGTCCACATCCCGGTGGGGCAATTCCTCGTCCTCATGCTGAATGCGGCGGCATTGAGTTTCTGCTGGGGAAGCGTTGCACTCGTCGTGTCCGTTCATGCGTCGGATCGTTCCACGGCGATGCGTTCCACCTTCATCCTCGTCTTCGGTTTCTTTCTCGTCGACATCGCATCAAGGCTCTGGCGGGAGGGGCGATGGCTCGGGAACCTCACGCCCTATGGATTCCTGCGGCCTGCCGACTCGGTGGGACCGATGGGCGATGCGGGGCTGGCCTGGAGGAACATCGTGATCCTCCTTACCACGTCGCTCGCCCTTCAGATCTGGGCTGCCAAAGCCGAGGTCACGAGGGCCACGGCATGACCTCGATTCGTTTTCTTAGCCCTTCGCTAATCCGATGTCGCCGGTCCCATGTCCCGGTTCAGGAGACCCCCATGCGCTTCCCCTTCATGCTCTGCTTGGTTCTCATCGCGGTGCTTCCGACTTCGGCCCAGGAACGCCGCCCGAGCGCCGAGACGTTCGCTGCTCTCGTTGACAGGGCGGCCAAGGATCACGGGTTCTCCGGGGCCGTCATCGTCGCCAAGGGAAAGGACATCCTCTATCGCGGCGGCGTGGGCCTGGCCGACGGGGAATGGCGGGGGCGGAATGGGCCGCAGACGAAGTTTCGTTTGGCTTCGCTCACGAAGGCGTTCACGGCGGCCATGATCATGAAACTCGTGGACGCGGGGGCCGTGGAACTGGACGCGCCGCTCACCCGTTACCTCGACTGGTATCGCAGGGACACCGGCGACCGCGTTACGATTCGGAACCTCCTCAATCACACATCGGGGATACCCAGTTTCACCGCGCAGCCCTCCTACGAGTCGTTGAAGCGAAGGCGGATCGACGTTCGAAAGTTCGCACAGGCGCACTGTAGCGGTGATCTGGAATTCGAGCCCGGTTCGAGATTCAAGTATGACAACTCCGGGTACTTCCTCCTCGGCGTCGTCATCGAGGAGGTGACCGGGAAACTCTATGAGGTGGCTCTCGACGAGGCGCTTTTCAGTCCACTGGGGATGTTCTCGACCGGCTACGATCACGGTCGGGCGGACATTCCCCGTCGGGCCAAGGGTTACGTTCCCGTGGCGGGGACCCGGGTCGGCGCCGATTTCATCGACATGTCTGTTCCCTTCGCGGCGGGTGCGCTCTACTCGACCGTCGACGATATGCTTCGGTGGGGCCGGGCGCTGTTGCGTGGAAAGGTCGTGAGCGAGGCATCCGCCCGGGAGATGTTCACGCCGGCGCTGCAGAGCTACGGTTTCGGATGGGCGATCGACACCCATGCGGTCGATCGCGCAACGCCCGTTCGGACGATTCACCACGCAGGGGGAATCGACGGGTTTGCGACCTGCATCTACCTCTTGCCCGACCTGGACGCCGTTGTCGTGGTGTTGAGCAACGTCATGGATGGCATGGCGCCTCGCTTCGCCCGACAGTTGGCGCGGAAGGTTGCCGGTCTGGAACCCCGGCTTCCGAAGCGCCCCATGAGGGAACGCGTGTGGACCCGAGTTCACCGCGGAGATGTGGAAGGCGCCTTGCGACTCGTTAAAGATCTCCCGCGGCGAGAGCGCGGCGGATTCGGTCTGGCTGCCGTCTACTCCGCGGCCAAGGTCCTCGTGGGGGCGGGCCAGCTCGACGCGGCGGCCGCCGTCCTGCGCTTCGCGGAGAGGAGATACCCGGATTCGAGGAACGTTCCCGCTCTTCTGAGGCGAATCACCAAGTCGGGTGACCGTGGGATTCAGTTCGTCGAGCAGATGGATGTTCTGCCCGGCCCCGCGGTTTGGTCGGAGGCCGTTCATCCCATCGACATCGATGGGGACGGTCGACTGGACCTGCTCTTCGCGAACTGCAATGGATGGCATCGACCGGGCGATATGGCGGCCCCGAATGCCAAACCGCTACGGCCGACTCTCCTCATGAACGAGGGCAGCGAGAACGGCGTTCCCCGGTTCAAGGACGTCTCCGCCGACGTGTTCCCCGAGGACCTGGCGATGCATGCCAAGAACGCAGCGGTTTGCGACGTCAATGGCGACGGACATTCGGACGTCGTGTTTGCCGTCGCCTTCGGCGGGCGGCCCCGACTGCTCCTGTGGGAGGAATCGAAGAAGAGGTTTGTCGATGCGACCGCATCCCACCTCCCCGACGTGAAACTCAACGCGAACGGCGTGGGCTTCGGCGACCTTGACGACGATGGCGATCTCGACTTGGTCTTCGCGGATTCCGGGCCGAAGTCCGATCGCGAACCCGGCGGACGAGCGCGTCTTTTTCTGAATGACGGTAAGGGACATTTCACGGAAGCTGCCGATCGTTTCCCCTCGGAACCGAAAGTCGGCGCGCAGAATGCCAAGATTCTGGACATCGATGGCGACTTGGATCTGGACGTCGTCGTGGACGGCAAGTCGCGCGTCACGCAGCTCTACATCAATGACGGCAAGGGGCGTTTCGAGCTGGACACGAAGACGATCCCCATGGCGGACCGAGGCGGGCAGCCCTATGAAATCGAGTGGGCGGATCTGGACGGAGACGGTGATTTGGACGCCGTCCACATGAATTGGGGCGGAGGGCGCCGTCAGCGCTACCGCAACGTGGTGCTGAAGAACCTCCTCGTCGAGTCGGGGCGACTGGCCTTCGAGGTCGTGGAAGATGCGTTGGACCTTCGCAACAACGAGGATGAGAACGAGTTCGCTTTCCTCGACGCGGATGACGACGGGGATCTCGATCTCGTGACGGCGACCCTTCTGGCCACACCCGGTTCCGAGAAGCTCTACCTGAACTCCGGAACCATCGGGTCCGGCTTCTTGCGTCTTTCCAAGCATGCCTTCAGTGAACTCGTCGACGGTACCTTGGATCTTTGCATCGCGGATTTCGACGGCGACGGCGCCCGAGACGTCGTGACGGCCCAGGGCGAGAGTGACCGCTTCGAGAGCTTTCACAACCGCTACTACAAGAACATGGGGCCGAGGGATACGCGTCCTCCGCGCATCATCGGCCTGAGGGTGACGAATGCGGGCAAGGGGATGATCGTGAAGGCGATGGTACGGGACGACGTTGCCGATGACGGCGAGTCGAGATTGAAGGTCTGGGTCACATGGTCGGGGGAAGCCGCAGGCTTTTCCGGTTCGGGTTCGAATCCGATGACCTACATGGGGGGAGGACTCTATCGCGGGGTCGTGCCTCCAGGGGTCATCCTTCGGGGGGCGGATGCGTCACGGGTCCGCGTCCATGCCGAGGATGCCGCGGGAAATCAATCCGTCCGTTGAATCGATCGATCCGTCGGCCTTCACTGCGTCAACTTTTTCGGGATGATCCCTTCGACCACCCAGCGGAGGGCCGTGCGAACCTGGCCGTTGAGGCTGCGTTCCCTGGGATGGGATGCGAGCATGCGGACGGCGGCCAGGACCGCCGCGTTGCCGTCCGGGTGTCCATGTACATGGTCATACTCATCCCATGCCGCGGTTACGGTCTTGAGCAAATGGGTCCATACGATGGGACGGATGGCGGGGTCCTCGAGAAGAAAACTCTCCAGGGCACGGCGCAGGGTTGCCGCCTCGCCTGCTTCGAGGAGGCCGAGCGCCTGATTCACGGCACCGATGCGGTCTCCGCCCCGAATCGCCGCCAACATGTCTTCGACGGTGCCCGGAGCAGGAAGGAAACGGTCGCGTTCGGGGCGGGGTTGATCCATCCGGCGTCCCGTGTGGATGAACGCCAGGGCGTGGAAGAGATAGCGGATCGCCGACGGCGAGTTCAGTCGCTCGACGACGGTTCTCACGGCGCTGGCATAGGTGAATCGGTGCGTGACCCAGATCCACGTCTCCGCCACGTCCTGGTCGGCCTCGACCTTCGGGTCGAAGCGCAGGAACCTCTGTGCCGCCGCGGCGACTAAACCGCGGGCCATGGAGGGGATGTCCGCTCCCGCGCGGAGGGCCTCTTCCAAAGCGTCGAGGGCCTCTTTCGCATTGCCGTCCAGCACGGAGAACGCGAGGCGATCTCCGTCGAACTTCTCGTTGCCGACGAGGCCTTCGTGAAGGGCCGCGAGTTCGGGTTCGAGGGCGGCCAAACGATCCGCGTAAGGCTTCATGTAGGGGAGCGTGTCCTCGCGGGTGGAGACGACGTAGCGGTAGAGGAGCGCCCCGAAGATATCCCGTGCGTGGCGCCAGTTCGTCTTCTCGAACAGCTCGTGCGCCTTCATGAGATAGATGAGTGTGTGGCCGAATCCGTTGAAGTGGTCCGCGAACAGATCCGAGAGCCAGGATTCGATCGTCTGGGGTGCAACACCGGCATCGATTGCTCCCAGGAGGAGGGCTTCGGCTTCCCTGGCGTCTTCGGCTTCCGCCGCCGCGCGAATCGTCTCCAGGGTCCCGCCGGGCTTCGCTCTCGGGCGTTCTCGACGCGGGAGCCGTTGGCACTCTTCACCGCACATGTCAATGGCGGGAGCGATGGCGTACATCGCCTCGGCGCCGGGTAGTCGATCCAGGTACCGCCCCCAATCCGCGGCCGCCGCGAGGGCGTGGCTCGTGCCATATTCCGCATGCAAGGCGTCGTGATATCCGATTTCGGAGAGCAACTCCCACGGTGAGAATCCGGCTTCGATCCACCGGATGCCGTCGCGGATGGCTCGATCGTTCTCGTGCTTCGAGAGCCCCTCATGGAAACTCGAAAGGATGCCCTCCTTGAGCACCTCCGGGTCGAGAGGGGCCAGGTCGACTTCGATCATCTCTCCTTCAATCCTCGTGGGGAAGGACCGCACGCCCTCGCCCCCCAGCAGACACCGACCCGTTCGAATATCGAACTTCCAATTGTGCCAGGAGCACGTCAGCGCCTGCCCTTTCAAGTCCCCTTGGGCGAGGGAGTAGCCCTCGTGAGGGCATCGATTGTCGAGGGCGCGGACGTTGCCATCCTCGTCTCGGAGCAGGAGGATGTGATGGCCGTCCGGTTTGACGTGAGCCATCGACCCCGTGGGGAGTTTCTCCGCGGGGAGGACTGTTCGCCAAACGGACTGAGTGGGATCGTGTCGTGCAGCCATGGCAACATGGTGTCACCGAATCGGCGCATGGCAACCGCTTGGCAAGGAGAGAGCATGATTCGCGGGGTTCGAGGATTTGCCTATGACGACGGCGTCTTGAAGGCCGGAAGGATCTCCTTGGCTGATGTCGCGCGCGCGTGCGGCACCCCCACCTATGTCTATGCCGCCCGGGGTATTCGCGAAGCCCATGAGGAAGTCGTCGCGGCGTGGGCACCCCTGGGAGCGAAGATCCACTACGCTGTGAAAGCCTGCTCCAATCTGAGGGTCTGCCGCTTCTTGCGGGAACTCGGCGCAGGCATGGATGTGGTGTCGGGCGGCGAGCTGGAGCGGTCCTGGTTGGCGGGCACGCCCATGTCGGACATCAGTTTCGCCGGCGTCGGGAAAACGGACGAGGAGATTGCTGCCGCACTTTCGGGAGCCCACAGCCCGCTTCTGGGTTCGCCGCAGACTCTTCGGGGGGCGGACCCTACGGGACGAGGTCCCGTGGGGCTTTTCAACGTCGAATCCCGAAGCGAGCTGGAAAGGATCGCTCACGTGGCGAGCCGGCTCGGAGTGCGAGCGCGTTGCGCCGTGCGCGTCAATCCGGACGTCGACGCCAAGGCACACGCTTACACGTCGACAGGTCGAAAAGAGAACAAGTTCGGGATCGACGTGGCGGGCGTTCCCGGGGTCTTTGATGCCTTCGCCGGTCACCCTTTCTTGGAGCTCATAGGCCTTCATGTCCACATCGGTTCGCAGGTGAAGGTAGTGGAACCCTACGTCGAAGCCGTCGAAGCGCTGCTCGATCTCCTGGGGCGGCTCGAGACCCATGGATCTCACATCGAATCCCTGAGTTTGGGGGGGGGATGGGCCGTGGACTACGGATCCGGCGACGCCCCCCCGATCAGGGCGTACGCGGAGGCTGTCACTCCGCTTCTGGCTCCCTTTGTTGCGAAAGGGCTGCAAGTCATCCTCGAGCCCGGGAGGTCACTCGTGGCCGCATCCGGCGTCCTTCTGACTCGCGTTCAGCATCTCAAGGAAAGTGGCGAGCGCCGTTTCGCCATCTGCGATGCAGGCATGCATACCCTGATCCGCCCGGCCCTGTACCAGGCACGTCACTTCATCTGGCCGGTCGTGTGCGGCGCCTCGACGCCCCCGAGGGGCGAGTCCCCGATCGCCTCCGAGGACCTTGCGACCTATGACGTCGTGGGGCCCATCTGCGAGACGTCCGACGTGTTGGGTAACGAGTGCGCGATGCCGCGGCTCGCACGCGGAGATCTTCTGGCCGTCTTCATGGCGGGGGCCTACGGGATGACGATGACCTCCAACTACAACGACCGCGGTCGCCCGGCGGAAGTCATCGTGACGGACGAGGGAGCTGTCTTGGTCACGGAGCGCCAGACTCTCGCCGACCTCTTGGCCACGGAAGAGAATCCGCGCCCCCTCGATCTCGACTGAGGCCGGGGGCGGCTCGTTCTTCCTCTGTCGCCGCGTTTAGCGGGCGCGGCGGCGGGCGGCGGCTCGGGACTTGCTGCGATTGGGCGGACCGTTGAACGTGGGCCTGCCCTTCGCCGACCTCTTGTTCGGACGATAGGGCTTCTTGCCGCGTCCGCCCTTCGTGTTCTTCGGTTCACCTGCGGCTTCGGGGGCCCCGAAACGAGGCGCCCGCTCGATTTTCTGCTTGAGAGCCTTTTCGATGCCGCGGACGTGGGATTCCTCCTCGCGGCTGACGAAGGTCACGGCGTCGCCCTCACGGTTGGCGCGGCCCGTACGACCGACGCGATGGATGTAGTCCTCGGGGGCTCGCGGTACATCGAAGTTGACGACGTGCGTGATGTGATCCACGTCGATGCCGCGCGCCGCGACATCCGTGGCGACGAGCACATGAACGCGTCCCTTCCGGAAGGCATCCAGGGCGCGTTGGCGTTGACCCTGGGACCTATTGCCGTGGATGCGGGCAGCGCGGACGCCGCGTTTCTCCAGGTAGTCAGTCAAGCGGTCGGCGCGGTGCTTCGTCCGGGTGAAGCAAAGGACCGAGCGAACTTCGTCGCGAGCGAGCACGTTGAGGAGGAGCTTGGATTTTTCGACCTGCGCTACCGGGATCACCTGCTGCCGGACTCCGGCGGCGGGCGCCGCGCGGCGCTCGACGGCAATGCAATGCGGGTTCCGGAGGATCTGGTCGGAAAGCGTTTTGATCGCCTTCGGCATCGTCGCGGAGAAGAACAAGGTCTGGCGCTGCTTGGGGCAGTGTTCGAGGATGCGGCGGATATCGGGAAGGAAGCCCATGTCGAGCATGCGATCGGCCTCGTCGAGGATGAGGACCTCGATGTTGTTCAACTGGGCGTAGCCGTGTTGGAGGTGATCCAACAGGCGACCGGGCGTGGCGATGAGGGCCTCGACGCCATTCTTGAAGGCGCGTACCTGAGGAGGCATGGCGACTCCGCCGTAGATGGGCATGTTGCGAAGGCGCGTGTGCGCGCTGAGTTTCTTGAAGTCGTTGGCCACTTGAACCGCGAGTTCTCGCGTGGGGGTGAGGACGAGAACCCGGGGGCCCTTGCGCTTGGGACCGGTAATCAATCGGTGGATGGTCGGAATGAGGAAGGCGGCGGTCTTGCCGCTTCCGGTTTCCGCGGAGGCCAGGATGTCCCGGCCTTGAAGGGCCATGGGAATCGCTTCGGCTTGAATGGCCGTGGGTGTTTCGAATCCGAGATCGTCGATGGCTCGGTCGAGAGCGGGATGGAGACTCATTGGGGTCGGTGCAGACATGGACAGTGCTTTCCTCGCGCATGAACGCGATGCAACGGCGTTCGCGCCGTCTTGTATTCGGTGGGATTGTGGAGCCGGGGGAACGGGGCGCCGGTCTTCCGGCATTTCACACCCGCCCTCGGTCCACGCTTTGGATAGGCACTGACCGACTGACTCGTCCACCGCTGGACCCCCCAGGGTGCCACGATCCAGGGCTTCCCACAAGTGGAGCAAGTTTCACTACCAGGTACAGGCCGACACGATCGCTGGCTTTTGACGCGCCGCCGCTTTCGGGGAGATCAGGTGAGCGCGGGGCCCAAGTAGCCCGCCATCTTCAAGACCTCACGCCATTCCTCGGGTTTGACGGGTTGGATCGAGAGTCGCGAGCCCCTCTGGCAGACCTGCATCTCCGCCAGTTTGGGATTGCTTTTCAACTCATCGAGCGAGACGAATCGCGGGAGCCGATCGAAGGGAGCGACGTCGACGAGAATCCAGCGGGGTTGGTCCGGCGTGCTCTTGGGGTCGTGATACTTGTGATTCGGGTCGAATTGGGTCGGGTCCGGATAGGGCTCCGAGGCGACCACCGCGAGGCCGGCCACGCCAGGAGGCTTCGCATTGGAATGGTAGAAAAGGACGAGGTCGCCGATGCGCATGTCATCGCGCATGAAGTTGCGCGCCTGATAGTTGCGAATGCTGTCCCACGGTGTCCGTCCGTCCGGCTCCGACAGCAGGTCGTCGAAGGAATACACGTTGGGCTCGGACTTCATCAGCCAATAGCGTCGCTGGGTCTTGCTGCTCATGGTGGGAGTGTAGCAGGGGGTGGGCCATGGCGATCGGGGTCCCGATTCAAGGGGCGACTTCCCGGGATCCTGCTTCCAGGCTCTCGTCGTGGAGGATCTCATGGGCAGGCGGCTCAGAGCGTGGCCAGGATCGGCGAGAGGCTCTACAATGCGGGGGCCCCGAGCCAGGAGATTCATCATGCATCGCGGTTCTCTTCTCGTCGTCTGTGCTGTTCTCGCCCTCGTCACGACGTCGTGGGCCCAAAAGGAGAGTCCCCGGGCCAACGCTCTCACGCCAGCCCAGCGAGCGGCGGGATGGACCCTTCTTTTCGATGGACGGTCCACTGACGCTTGGCGGGGCTACCGCAGAAAAGCGTTTCCCGAGAAGGGATGGCGGATCGAGGACGACTGCCTCGTTGTCGGAGGGGGCGGCGGGGGCGACATCCTCACGAAGGCGACCTACGAGAACTTTGAACTCGAGTTGGACTGGAAGGTCGCGAAGGGGTCCAACAGCGGGATCATGTTCCGCGTGACCGAACGCCACGGCGCGCCCTGGCAGACCGGGCCCGAGTGTCAGATCCTGGACGACGCGGGTCACAACGTAAAACCCACCGATCCCCATGCCGCGGGCGCCCTCTATGACCTTCAGGCTCCGGCCGACACCAAGGTGAGTCGCCCGGTGGGGGAATTCAATCACGCGAGGATCCTCGTCAAGGACGACCGTGTTCGGCATTGGTTGAATGGGGTGAAGATCATCGACTGCCCGCTCGCAGGATCCGTCTGGGACGGGCTGGTGGCCAAGAGCAAATTCAACCAGTACGAGGGCTTCGGTGCCTCGAAACGGGGACACATCGCCCTGCAGGATCACGGAACCACCGTGTGGTTCAAGAACATTCGCATCCGCGACCTGGACGCTCCGATGCCCGCCGAAGTCCGGCTCTTCGACGGAAAGAGCCTCGATGGTTGGACCTCTTTTCTGAACGGTGACGAGAAAATGGAGGATGTCTGGTCCGTGAAGGATGGCGTCCTCGTCTGCAAGGGCCGGCCCGCGGGCTACATCCGGACGAAGACGACGTACGAGAACTTCGTCCTGAAGCTGGAATGGCGCTTCGATCCGGTCACGCGCAAGCCGGGGAATAGCGGAGTGCTCATTCGCATGACTCCTCCCGATAAGGTTTGGCCACGCTCCTTGGAGGCACAACTCGAGAGTGGTAACGCGGGCGACTTTTGGCTCATCGATGGGTTCTCCATCGAGACGCCTGAAGAACGCTTCCGGGCCCGCGGACGGAATCGAGCCAAGACCCACATGGCCGAGAACCCGGTGGGGGAGTGGAACGAGTACGAAATCGTTGCGGATGGCGGCGACGTCATCCTGCGCGTCAATGGCGAGGAGGTGAATCGAGGCCGCAACGCAGAAGTCCACGCCGGCCACATCTGCTTGCAGTCCGAAGGTGTACCCATTCACTTCCGCAACATCCGTTTGGCGCCGATCGCGCGCTGAACGGCCGGGGAAGGGATCGATGGCAGTGGAAAGTCAGATCGCGCTTTTTCGACGGGAATTCGCGAGCCTCAGACGCTTCGCCGAACGGGCTTTGGCTCAGGTGAGCGACGACGATTTCTTCGTCGTTCTGGGGCCCTCGGACAACAGCTTGGCGGTCATGGTGAAACACCTCGCGGGGAATCTGCGCTCGCGCTGGCGGGCTTTTCTCACGACGGATGGAGAGAAACCGGACCGGGATCGCGATGGCGAATTCGAGGTGACCGAGGGGGAAGCTCGGGCGGCACTCATGGAAGCTTGGGAAGAGGGCTGGGGCCATCTCGCGGCAGCGCTCGACCCGTTGACCGATGAAGACCTCGTGCGATCGGTCACCATTCGAGGGGAGGCCTTCACGGTTCTGCAGGCCATCCAGCGGCAGATCTCCCACTATGCCTTCCACGTGGGGCAGATTGTTTTCCTTGCGAAGCATTTTGCTGGGACGAATTGGAAGTCGCTGACGATCCCCAAGGGCGCGTCGAAGTCCTTCAACGCCGCGCCCCAGTCCTACCTGGAGCCCGAAACTTCTTAGCGGTCTTTGGGGAACAAGGGAAGCCGCCCGCAGCGTTCATCCGGTCCTTCCCACCAGGGCCCCCAAGGCCTCGTCGATCGTTGCGTGCGCGTGACGGAATCCGCTGGCTTCGAGGGCGGCTGGAATGGCTCGGCAACTGGCAAGCAGGAGCTCGTCGGCAATCTCCCCGAGGGCGATCCGTGCGACGGGGGCGGGGAGAGGGAGGAACGTCGGCCGATGAAGAACCCGTCCGAGAGTCCGCATGAACACAAGATTTGTCACGGGGTTGGGCGCAACGGTGTTCACGGGGCCGCGGACAGACTCCGTCTCGATGGCATGGCAAAAGGCACGGACCGCGTCATCGATGGCGATCCAGGACATGAACTGGCGTCCGGAGCCTAATCGGCCTCCCAGACCGAGGCGACAGGGGAGGAGCATCTTGCGGAGGGCGCCTCCTTTCTCGCTCAGGACCGCCCCCAGCCTCATGAAGACGACGCGCAAACCAGCTTCCTCCGCGGCGAAAGCGGCGGCCTCCCACTCGCGGACGACGTCGGCCAGAAACCCGCGGCCGGGAGAGCTCTCCTCGGTGAGGACTTCGTCCCCTCGGTCTCCGTAGTACCCCACCGCCGAGGCCATGACGAGGACGCGGGGTGGTCGGTTCAGGTTCGAGAGGGCTTCGCAGAGCGTGCGCGTTCCCAGAATCCGGCTCTCCTTGATCTCCCGCTTTCGCGCGCGGGTCCATCGTCCGGACGCAATGTTTTCTCCAGCCAGGTGCACGACGGCATCCATGCCCTCGATCTGTTGCACGTCCGCAAATCCTTTGATCGGTGACCAGAACACGCTGCCGGGGGCGGTGGGCTCGATCTTGCGAACCGCGGGGACGACTTCATGCCCCTGGGACTCCAAAACCGTCGTCAAAGCGCATCCGATGAGGCCGCTGCGCCCTGTCATGAGGACTCTCATGGCTCGGTGCTTCCGCGGCCCGGACGTGTCGTTTCCCCCCACAGTTCGGCTTCGAGAGATGGGCGGGAATGAAGAGCGAAGTCGAGAACGCGCTCCAGGAAAATGAAAAGTGACTCCGGGTTTCGCAATTCGACTTCGTCGATCAAAGGAAGCCCGCTGTGAGCGCGCCGAAGGACGGCGGTGAAGAGGCCGGGGTGGAAACCTGCGGGGCGTCCTTCGTGATCGAGGACACGAGCGTCCGCGAGAGCGCACGAGGGGGATTTCGACTTCAGGATGAAACCGCAAAGGCCTTGCCGTTTCAACTCCTCGACCTTGGCCGAGGCCCACCGCTCCATGTCTTGCGTGTAGTCCTTGCCGTGCTCCGTCATGACGAGCCGAGGGCCAGTCGTTCCTTCCACCAGGTCGAGCGTGTTACGGGGAGTGCCCAGCCCCAGACCCACTTCCGGGCAGCACGGTACAAGACACAGGAATCGTGGGAGGACGTCGGCGATCAGGGGGGTGCGCTTGTGGCCGCCGTCATAGCGCACTCGCTCGCCGATGAGGCACGCGCTGACACCGATGCGGATACTTCTGTCCCTATCCCGTGTCATGAACGAGGCATTTCTCGAGTTCTCCACAAGAATCCTCTTCAACCTTGGCAACCCTTCCGCTATGATGCGAGTTGGCTGACGAGATCGAGCGCTCCCCAACAGCTGCTCTCAGGAACCGAAGGAAAGGAAAACGATTATGTGTGAACGTCAAGTTCTGGCAATCATCCTCCTGTTGGGACTCTCCGGAGTCGTTCTTGGGCAGGTGTCGGGAGTCGGGACGGTGTCAGGGACCTCCCTGACGCCTCCCCCGTGACCGCCTTCCATGGACGCGGGGCGTGCCCCCGCACCGTCACCCGTTCCTGCTCCCTCTCCCGCGCCCGTCCCTGGCGGCGCCCCCGGGCTCACAGGCGCACCGGGCGGGACCACCGGGGTCCCCGTCGGAGGTGGATCGACGCTTCCCGTTCGGAGGAAGGCCGCCGGGGGAGCCGGTCGTTTCTATACGCCCTGGGGGCGTCGGCTTCGAAGCCCGCGGGTATGCCGGATTCTCGACATACGTTGGCTCGAGTCGGAGTGGCCCACAATGCGGGTCGATGGCTACGCGAAGTCCTTGGCGCCGCTCTTCCACATTCTGGCGACCAAGTGCTTCGATCCCTACTGCGTCGACCTCCATTGCAAACACCTTCACTGCGGGAACCCGAGTTGCGCGGTCGGTCGGCGTCCTGGCATCGTCTACATCTACGATCCCGCCGAACGTCGCGAAGTCAAAATGAAGCGGGAGCGGGAACTCTTCGGAGACGACGAGATCGTTGCCGCCACGAACTTCTTTCACCTGTTTTCCATCGCGGCTTCCGAAA
>DRQF01000026.1 GCA_011369445.1 Planctomycetota bacterium
ACAAGCCCACGACTGGGGGCTACGTGATCTCGAATGCGGTGAGCCTCAAAGTCCAAACGCCATAGGCTAAATCGAGTATCCCATTGGCCTCGTCACCGCAGGCGTGGCGGACCGCAGGAATGGGTTGGAGTTTGAGTGCGGGGATAGTCGTCGGCGCTTTGCCCCCCTGTCCACCTGTCACTGCACCCCATCGGGGACAGCGGGGGTCGTGAGTTCGAAGCTCTGGAGGATGAGTTCCAGTTGCTTGCGGGCCGCGTCGAAGCGTTCGAGGGGTGCCGAGGCAAGAAGAGCGTAGGCGCGATCCTTGCCGACCGAGATCTGGCCCAGGGTCCTCAGGACATTGCCCTTGTGGTCGCCTTCGGCCTCGAACCGGATGGCGGTTCGACCACCGAGGGTTTGGGGCTTCTGATAGAGAACCTGGAAGTCTCGGCTCTTCATCTCCATCTTGCGCAAAAGATCCATGGCAATCGTCTCGGGCTCGGTGGACTGACCGATGCGGTCGATGACAATGACGTCCACGCTCGCCTGCTGCGTGGGATTGAGAAGCGAGACGCTGAGCGCACCGTCATCCTCGGGCAACTCGAAGGACCAGGTGAGGTTGGGACGCGCCAGGCGATAGCCGGAGGGGACGTTCTCGTAGGCGAGAGAAAGATCGACCGTATCGTCATCGACCGGCTCGCCCTTGGCGTAGGCGGCCACGTTGTCCGGGTCGGCGCGGAGCGCCACCATATGACGCCCTCCCAACTCTTCCCGGACGACGCCTCCATACCCGTCCACCCAGATCTCCCGGGCGCGATCACCCTCGTCGAATCGCCACACCGTGACGAACTGGTGGCGGCCGGCGACCAGCTCCTTGCGGAGAGTCCGCGTCGCGTGAACCCTGATAAACCGACTCCGGAGGCTGTCGAAGACCTTGACGACCTCGCCCTTGTCGGGGAAGTGAGTCGTGTCCGCCAGACGTCGGAGCAGAGGAAGCATGAATTCGGTCTTGGGGTCGAAAAGGATCTCGCTGTCTGATTCCTTTCCTCCCTCAACAGAATGAATCACGAGGTGCCCTGATCGCACGTGGCCCGACGTCAGGCTCGACCAGTCAGGGCTTACCTCACTTACGCGAAAGAACTTGGGGTGCAGGTCCTTGTCGATGAACTCCTCGAGACGCATGTCCAGATCGAGCTGGCCGTCCTTCTTGAGGAACACGGTGCGTTCCGTGAAGAGGAATCCGAGCTGGCCGTCCATGTTGTGCTTCTTGAGAGAGGTTTCGCGCCAGCCGACCCGATGTCCGCGATAGTAGACGTAGAACGACTCGTGCCGCTCCTCGAAGCGACCGAGACTCAAGACCTCCGTGGCCGCCTTCTCCACCTCCTTGCGCGTGGCGCGAACGATCTCCTTGATCCGACGCTTGGGGATTTGGATCTCGCCTCCGCGGAAGAGGATTGAAACGTACTTGCGGTTTTCCTCCGTGATGCGGCCCACGAATTCGTGACCGTTTTTCAGCTTCACGACGTCGTACTGCTGATCCTTCTTTTCGGGGGCCGCGTCCTGGGCGACACCCCAGCAGGTGAGCAAGAGAATCAGGCCGAGACCGGAAACGAAACGCATGGCGAAGCCCTCTTGGGACAAGGAACGATCTGGGACTTCTTTCGGCGATTCGGAGGCTGAAACTGAATGAAAACCCGGAATTTCAGGCCGGCCCGTGGCGACCAACGCATGTTCAACCAAAAAGTGCGGAAACGCGTCAGAGCCTCTCCGCGCGGAAGCGGCGACGGATGGATCGGAGGATGTTGCGGGGGCCGCCCCGGTCGCGGACATGAACCCTCACGTAGCGCTGGCAGTTCCAAAACCCCGTGAGCCATCCCACCATGGGGAGAACGTATCCATAGGGGCCAAGATCCTCCTCGAAGTCCTCGAACACGTACCTCATGAGGATGTCGAAATCGGATCGGTCGAATGCGGGAAGAGGCACGTCGAGGAAGCCATGACGCCACCCCCGAACCTCGCTCCACTTGGCCAGTCCACCATCCTCCACGTATTCCCACCTCATCCAGCCAAGCTCGGCTCGGCCGTTGTGAAGCCCCTTCCGAGGTCCGTCGGGGTGTCTCCCTTGGTAGATCCCCCACACGACGGGACGGGAGGCCTGGAGAGGGTCTCCCTTGACGTCGAGGAGTTCCAGCCAAGTGTGATATCCGAAGGCACCGATGAGACGACTCCAGAAACCGGGAGGCAGCGGCCGAAAATGCACACGAACCAGAGCGCCGCGGCCGGACGTCGTATCGGTGCACACATCGTCCCAAACAGGTCGTCTCTCTCCTGTCATGCGCGACGCCCTCTTGAGAGATGATGCAGAACGACCGCGGAGGCTGCGGCGACGTTGAGAGAATCCACGCCGGGGGCCATGGGGATGCGGACCCAGTGATCCGCCATGCGCCGCGTCGCCTCCGAGACGCCATCGTATTCGTGCCCGACGATGACACCCACGCGCCGCGGTGGCTCGAGATCGTCCAGACGAACGGCCTTGGGCTGAATTGCGGCGGCCACCAACGTCACGGAGGATTCCCGTAACTCATCGAGAGCGGTCGCCCAATTCGATGTCCGACACCAGGGAACGCTGAGAACGTGCCCCAAGGAAACCCGAAGGGACTTCCGGTAGAGGGGATCGCTACAGTGCGGCGAGAGAATCACGCCGTCGCAGGCCATGGCGGCGGCGTTCCGGAAGAGTAGACCAATGTTGTCGACATTCGAGACGTCGTCCACGAGGAGCAGGGTCGCGGGAGCGGCTGGCGGCGGGATCAGGTCGGCGAGTGCACGGCTCTCGAAAGGAGCCCTTCGCCCGGCGGCCAGCACCCCGCGATGAAACGGGAAGCCGGCCACGGTCTCCATCAGTTTCTGGGAGACGACGTAGACATCGACGTCGGCGGACGCCGCCTCGTAATGGGCGGCCCACCGCTCCGCCACGAGAACGGCTTGCACGACCCCATCGAGGGCGAGCATTCGATCCACGGTGAGCGCCCCCTCCCCCAGGAATAAATCGTGTCGCCCCTTCAGATCCCGGTCGCGCACGTCCCGGAAGGGCTCCAGGCGGTCATCATCGAGATTCCCAATGTGCTGAATCAAGCGCCCCCTCCTTGCGTCGAGCCCCATCCTGGCACCGTGGCAGGCTCTTCGCCAGGGAGAGGCACCTCCCTGGAGAAGAGGGAATTCCAGACCCCGACTGGCGTCCGAGACCGACGGAATCGAGGGTCTGGAATTGCAAACCGGCTCGGGCGGAATACGCTGGGAAACAGAGTCCTCTTCACTGTTCGGGAGATGCCCCTTGAGATTCACAGTTCTATGCGCCGCCGTCCTGCCATTGATCCTGATCGGGCTGTCCGCGAGCGCAACCCCTTCCCAAACTCAAGAGCCTGCGCTCGTGTCCGGCGTCCCGGTCCCCGCGGGCGCCGTCGCCGTCATCAACGACCAGACCATCCCCATCCCCCGCTTCGTGGATGCGGTTCATCGCCGCTACGCCAGCCACACGACGGGCGTCGAAACGCTCAACGCGCTTCTTCAGGAGCGCATCATTCGACACAACATGAAGGAGCGGGGCCTTTCCATCAGCGACGATGACGTCGCGAAACGCTACGACGCGCTCGATCGCAGGATCCGGGAGGCCACGCAGGGGAAGAAGACGATTGACACCGTCCTGGAGGAACAAGGACTCTCGAAGGACGAGTTCTTGGCCAAACTGCGCATGGAGACCGCTCTCCACCGCATGACCGCGAAGGATTTCGGTCGAGAGGACGTCCTCCCCGCTGACGAGGTCCAATGGCTGCGGTCGAAGACCCTTCAGGCCAAGGTAGAACGCGATGCGTCCAAGCTCCCCAAGGACGCCGCCGCGCGAGTCTACGGAGAATTCATCACGAAAACGGATTTCGTGAAGACTCTCCTCGCCCACCTCCCGAAAAAGGAGGTCCTGCAAATCGTCCAGTCGATGATGCAAGAAGAGCTGGCCCAGCAGATGCTCGAGTCCCAGGGAGGTCATCTCGAGCCCAGTGACATCGACCGTGTCTACGACACCATGAAGACACGCTTCGAAAGCGATCCGCGCTTCCAGGGTCTGTCCTTCCCCGACTTCATTCGGGAACGGGAAGGCATGGGCCCTGAGACGCACAAGGCGAGTGCCGGATTCCGTCGCGAAGCCTGCCTCAATCTCCTCGCCCCCAAGCTCGTTCCCGACAAGACCGCGGCGACGGTCTATGAACGAGAGAAGGAGTATTACGGCCCGGTCTACGAGCTCGCCCACATCCTGATTCGCGGCAGCGACCGTGCGAAGGATCGCCGCCTCCTCCGGTCCATGGCCGACGCCAAGAAGGAAGCCGACAAGATCATGAAGCGCCTGCGGAAGGGCGAGAGCTTCAAGGATGCGGTCAAGCTCTACAGCGAGGACTCCAGAACGAAGTTCAAAGGCGGCGTAATCGGATCCTATACCCCCAAGACCGCGAGGGAGGCGGGCTTTGGCGACGAGGTCTCGAAGGCTGAGGTCGGAGCCGTTTTCGGTCCCATCCGAGACGGGCTCGGCTACCACATCTACAAACTCGTCAGCAAGAAACCGGCGCCGCCTCTCGATGAGAAGATCGTCGCCGACTTGAGGCTTCGGGCGGCTCACCGAGCCTTCGCCGAGGCATGGAGAGACGCCAAGAAGGGCATCGATCTGCACAGTTTCCTCGGCACCGAAAGCTCGAAGTGAAATGAGTTCCGAGTCCTGGAACGACGGGCTGCGAAGGCTCCGCGGTGAGATCCTCGGCACGTGCCGACGCATGTATGCCAACAAGCTCATCGCCGCCACGGATGGCAACGTCTCGGTCAGAGTGGCCGAGGATGAGTTGCTCATCACTCGCAGCGGAATCTCCAAGGGGGACGCGGAAGAAGAAGACATCCTCCGTGTCGACTTCGATGGGAACGTTCTCGAAGGCCGCGGACGCCCGTCCTCCGAGATTCGCATGCATCTCGCCTGCTACGAGGAGCGCCCCGACATCGCGGCGGTCGTTCACGCCCACCCCCCCACCGCGGTCGCGTTTACCTTGGCGGGAAAAACGCTCGCCCAATGCATCATCCCCGAGGTCGTCGTGACCCTCGGTGCGGTCCCGACCCTCCCCTACACGACTCCAACCACCGAAGCGGTCCCCCTGGCCGTCCGACGAGTCATTCGTCACGCCGATGCCCTCATGCTGGAGCGGCACGGAGCCGTCACCGTAGGAAGGAGCGCGATGGATGCCTACTACAAGCTGGAGAAACTCGAGCACGCCGCCCACGTCACTTGGCTCGCCCACCAACTCGGGCGGGTCAAGACTCTCCCGGCAGACGAAGTGCGGAGACTCTTGGCGCTCCGCTCTTCAACGCTGCTGGACGGCAAGAATCCACTGTGCAACGAATGCGTCCTCGCCTGTCACGAGGGTTTGGAAGGGGCCTGAGACGCCCTCCTCTCAGCCTTGGCCGAGCCTGCGAAAAAGGCCCTTCAATCGCTCTTCAATCTTCGAGCGCCAGACCTCCGGGTCCGTGATCCCGAGCTTCCGCAGTCCCGCATCCGACCGGGAGTCACGCGCCCGCCAGAGATGCGCGACAGCCGCTTCGAGATCTCCCTTGCGCTCCCGGACATCGGCCAGCCACAGATTGACGAGGGGATGATCCGGGAGAATCGCCCAGGCCTCCTTGCAACGCGCCTCGGCCTGTCTCCAAAGGGCATCGTCATCTCCGCTATGCCTCGCCCGCTCGACAGCCACGCGCGCCCGCATGGAGAGAAGCGAAAAGGAGTACGGGTGGACCTCAAGGGACTTCGCAAGAACGGTCTCGGCCTCGGCAAGTTTCCCTTGCCGTCGATCGAGATCCGCGAGCGACACGGAACTCTCCAGGTGATGCGGATCGACTTCGAGAGCCCTTCGAAATGATTCTCTCGCACCCGCGACATCCCCCGCCTTCTCAAAGAGAACTCCCTTGGTCCACAAGACGATGACGGCTGTCTCCCCGTCGGTGGCAGCGTCCTCGTTCAAAAGGGTCAGAGCTTCATCTCGACGGCCCAGGTCCTCCAGAAGCACGGCCTTGGCGCTCCGCGCCTTGGAGTCCTCGGGATCGACACGGAGGCATCGATCGTAAGCGGCGAGACTCTCCTTCTGCCACCTGCTCGCCTTCTCGGCATCCCCCTCCGCCTTCGCCTGCAAGTAGAGGTCGTGATACGTCAACCCCAAATTGTAGAGGATGCGGTGATCGTCAGGATGCGCCTCCAGGGCCTGACGGTAGTACCGGATGGCTCCGTGGTAGTCACCGTCGTCGTAGCGCTCGATACCCCGTCCGAAGTCGTCCAGGACGACGACCGCGGAGGAGCCGCACGCTCCCAAGGCGATGGCGGTCGTGACGACCAACCCGAACGCAGCCAGCCGACTCGAAGGACCTCGATTACTGATCATATCGCTGGGGCCTCCCCTGAATCACGAACGGCGTCAAATCCTTGACAGGAGGCGCCGCGGCCTTGACTTCGCCCGGTCCTCCAAAAATGACCTGCGACGGATCCGCCCTCAGACTCATCACGAGCAGACGCGACTCCCGAAGAGTGCGGCGCAACTCATAGAGTGCGGCGAGGAGATCGGGGTTGCGAACGAGGTCGTTGGTTCCGTCCAAAAGATCGTCCAGCTTTCCCATCGACTCCATGGTCTTCGTCTCGAGCCTGGACACCGTGGAGTTGGCCGTATCCAGGAACTTGGAGATCTTGGGGCGCATCTCCGACAAGGTCGAACGCACATCCGTCACAGCGCCATCGGTGTTGCCCATCAAAGAATCCGCGTTCTTGAGAGTGTCCGTCAACTTCGTTTCCAGCCTCGCAAGAGACTCGTCCATGTGGGTGAGGACGTCGTTGCCCGTTCCAAGGAGCTTCTCTCCCCGATCGATGATTCCATCCTCCTGCAGCACGCGGTCACGCAACTGGTGGATGGTGTCATTCACGTTATTCACCGTCGTCCGCGTATCGGCCACGAGTCCCCAGAGTTCATCCATCTTCTCCTGAGCCAAGACCCGCTGGTTGATGTTCTCGATCATCGTGTTCGTGTTGGCGATGAGAGGTTTGATCTGTTCACGCAGCTCATCCAGCATCGTGAACATGTCGCCATACGGCTCACCGACGACGATCAGGCGACCGTCGCCATCCTTGGGGAGGGGATCGCCCTGGGTATTCGGGACGACACGCAGGTAC
This sequence comes from Planctomycetota bacterium, assembly GCA_011369445.1. Lineage (GTDB taxonomy): Bacteria > Planctomycetota > DRQF01 > DRQF01. The sequence continues at coordinate 7,217 of DRQF01000026.1, forward strand.
TTGGACCCCAGCAGCGACTCCTGCTTGATCTCGGCGCGGGTTCCGACGCGCAGTTTTTCCGCGATATGAGGCTCCATGTCGAAGACGACCAGAACGCCTCCACCCGTATCGTCGCCTTCGACGCTCGCTCGGATCTCAATCGTCTGGACCGTCCCCACCTGAAGACCGTTGACCGTGACCCGAGCCTTTTCCTCGAGCAAGGCAACGTCTTGGAACTTGGCGACGAACACGACGTTGTTGGCCGCGAACACGGTCCGCTCCAAGGGCACGATGGCCACGGAGAATAGGATCAAGAGGCCGACCAGAATGAAGATTCCCGTGACGACTTCCGACTGCCTGATCATGATGTCCGTCTCCTGTCCATGAGCGAAACCGCCACTAGACCATGAGATCCTGAAGGAAACTCGAATAGGCCTCGCTCTCGGCCGCGAGGGCATCGACTTCCCCGTTGACAAATTTCCGTACGCGAGGATCGTCGCTGTTCAAAAGGTCATCCAGAGTGCCGTAAAGCAGGACATTCCCCTTGTCGAGCATGACGACCTTGTCGGCAATCCGACGCACACTTTCCATCACGTGGGTCACGACGACGTTCGTCATCCCCATCTTCGTCTTCAGGTCGTTGATCAATTCGTCGATGGCGGCGGTCGCGATGGGATCGAGTCCGGCGGACGGCTCGTCGTAAAAAACGATCTTCGGGTCGAGTGCGATGGCGCGGGCCAGGGCCGCGCGCTTCTGCATGCCGCCGGAGATCTCGCTGGGCAGAAGGTCGAAGGCGGCGCGCAACCCCACCTGCTCCAGCTTCACTTTCACCATGATCTCGATGGTTTCCGGCGCCTGCTTGGTGTGCATCTCGATGGGTAGCGCCACGTTCTCCCCCACCGTCATGGAATTGAGGAGCGCGCCGGACTGGAAAAGTACGCCGAACTTCCGTCGAATGCGATTGAGGTCTCGCTCCTTCATGCCGACGATGTTCTCACCGTCGATCCAGACTTCACCCGAAGTGGCGGGGATCGCTCCGATCATGATCTTGAGCAAGGTCGACTTCCCCCCGCCCGATCCACCGAGAACGCAGACGGTCTCGCCCCGCTTGACGTCGAAAGTGATTCCTTTCAGGACTTCCACCGGGCCGTGGGGCGTCGGAAACGTCTTGGTGACATTCTTGACCGAGATGATGGGCGCCGAATTCGACTGCGATCGTTTCCTGGAATCGTCGGCCATGGGGACCCCTATTTGTAGAACCGATTCAAGAGGACCCCATCGATGAGAGCGTCCGCCACGATGATCGACACGAGACTCATGACGACGCTGACCATGGTGTTGCGACCAACGCCCTCGGGGCCACCGCGGACGGTCAGAGCGTTGTGACATGCGACCATGCAGATGATGCCTCCGAAGATCGCGGCCTTCACGAGCCCGCCGATGATGTCCACCATGTCGAAGGCGTTGCGCACCGTCGAGTAGTAGGACCAAAACGGAATATTGAAATTCAACGTTCCCACGACGAGCCCGCCGATGTTCCCGAACAGATAGGAGTACATCGTCAGCACGGGAAGCATGATAAAGATGGCGATGAAACGGGGGGCGACGAGATAGCCGACCGGATTGATCCCCATCGTCCGCAGAGCGAGCACCTCTTCGTTGATCACCATGCTACCCAAGCCCGCGGTGAACGCCGCGCCGACACGTCCGGACAGAACGATCGCGGTCATGAGAGGTCCCAGCTCGCGAACGATCGCGATGCAGATCATCTTCGGGATGATGTTCTTGGCACCGTAATCTTCGAATTTGTCTCCCGTCTGCAAAACGAGGATGGCCCCGATGAGCACGGCGACGAGACACGTGATGAACAGGGAGAAAACGCCGATCTGCTGCATCAGGGGAAACACGAGTTTGCGGAATCGGGTCTTGCCGGTGAAAGGACCCACGAAGACCCAATAGAGGGTTTCCAGGGTCAACTTGGTCAGCCGAGTCAGGGACTCGAGCCCCCCCACGATCGGCCGACCGAATGCACCGATGAATACCGCCAGACCTCGCAGGAGGCGATTCATGAGAGAGTCAGCTTCCTTCGATGGTGAAGGCCTCGAGGAGGCGCGACAGTTTCAGGACATCGCGAACGCTGTCGCTGATGTCGACCAGGACGTACGGGATCTTCTTCCCCTGCGCCCACTTCATGCCCTCGATGAGGACGGCAATGCCCGAGCTGTCGATATAGGGCACGTCCGCCAGGCGAAGGCGCAACGAGGCGGGTTTCTTCTTGACGGCCTTCTTCAGCTCATCACGAAGCTTCGGGGAGGACTCCATGTCCACTTCTCCCGAGACGTCGATCAGGATTCCCGACTCGATTTCATCGACCTTGAGCTTCATTGTCCCCTTTCCCGCTCACGGCTCTCGTCATCACGAGGGCCACGCGACCAGCGTGCTCCTTGTCGGGCTCGAAGTCCATGGTGTCCATCACTTCGCGCATGAAATGCGTGCCCAGTCCCCCGGGTTTGACGTCCGCCAGATCGCGGGGGCGGATCTTCGCGATCTGGCTTTCCTTACAGAAATTCAGAATCCGAACGACGATCATCTTCTTTCCGTCGACGAACTCCAATTCGATGCGCCCTCGAGGCTTCAACCACCCCTGTCCGTGCTTGATGATGTTCGCGCAGGCCTCGTCGATGGCGAGGATGATTTGCCTTGCATCATCATCGGAGAACCGATTCTCCAAGACGGGCTTCAGGAAGCCGCGAATGCACTTCAGGTAGGCGGATTCCGCCGGCACGTCGATAGCGAGGTAGGGTGCCGTCATATTTCCCTTTTCTTCGGCGCGTGGGCCGGGTCGTACCGACGACCTGACTCGTTCTTCGAGAATCTACGGATGCCCCGAAGGATTGCAAGTCCTCATTGAAGGCGACTTTCTATGGCTTGGAGGACGCGTCGTTCCAAGGTCCGGGCTCCAAGGTCCCGGGCGGTGGCTTTCAGAAGCCTCAATACGGGTACGTCACTGCTTTCCTGACCTCTCAGTTCCTCCAGCTCCACGCACGCCGCGGCGAGAAGCCCCTCTTGCCGGAAATAGAGGGCGCGAACCACCGACCGTTGGCGCCCCAACTTGCGATCCAGACCACGCAGGTCCCGCAGCACGCGATCGATCTCCGGACGCTCCATCACCGTGAATCTCACTTCTCCCCGATCGTCTCGTCCCCCGCTCAAGCGGCGCACCTGAACCTCGTAGGTCTTTCCCGGGCTCAGGGACCGCCTGCTCCCCGGCCATGGGAAGACACCTTCGACGGAAGCGTCGGAGACGACGAGAACGTCTTCTCTCCGCGGCAGGACCATGGCGACCTCGATCGCCCACCGCCCCGACGCCGCCTCCCACCGAAGAGTCGGGCGAAGGTCGTGGATCAGTCCTCGGGGAAAGAGGATCTCCACCGGCGAGTCCGCCTCTCCCTCGATGGGGGCGGTCGAATCCGTCAGCACACGGGTTCGCTCCTTGAAGGCGCGACGAACGACGCGTGCCAGCAATGGATCGGTCTCATCGGCGCGCCCCGGACCGTCTCGTCCAATTTCGACCATCGCACCGTTGCCATCGATGCACTCGACGATCTCGCCAGGCCCGATAAGCAGGGAATCGCCCCGCAACAACCACTGACCGGGCCACAAACCGACGCGCGGGTCGTTGTCGAGATCGACGATCTCGGGGCGACCGATGACATCGGTCACAAGAAGGGGCTCCGTGATGGGGACGGTATGGTCACCGAACCAATCTTGGAAAGAGATGCCGGCGCCAAGCGCCGCAGCGAAGACAAGCAAACCCAGCGTCCATGAAAGGACGCGCCTTCTCAGGAATTCAGAACCCCGAGTTCGGAGATTGACGGCCGACGGAGCGCGGCGGACCAAAGTGGGCACGACTCGCGCCTCGTGATCCGCGTGAAGCGTCTTGGCCCGCTTTCGACAGGTCTCGCAGATCATCAAGTGATCCTCGACGCGGCCCAACTCCGCGGGAAGCAGAGAACCCGAGACGAGGGCTGCGAATTCCCCCAGCGTCAGATGGCCCGTCTCGTCGGTCGCGATGTCGATGCCCTCCAACTCGCGGACGAGTTCATGAACGACCCTTTGATGGTCTTCCGCAAGCCTGAGATCCTTCATGGGGTTTCCTCTTCGACAGGCTCCCAGATGCCCACGAGGCGCGTCTCGATGGTGCCCAGGAACACCTCGCGAATTCGATCGTCCGCTTCGTCCGGAGGCAGGCCGGCGGATTCAGCCACACCCTGCCGAATCCGCTTGAAGAAGTCGTGACACAGCTGGGCGTGTCGCTCCACGAGATCGCCCTGGGCGCGGCCGGACTGAGACGTGGAGGCCCCCTGGAGCGTCTCGAGGATCTCCGGGGGACGCATCCCCATGGACGCCATGCGCAGCAACCGTCGATCCGCCTCGCCGAGTTTTTCCCAAACGCTTCTCGCACGATCGAGGACGCGCGCCAGGGCTCCCCCGTCGTCCTCCGCCGGGAGCCTCCTTCCCTCGCCCATCGACGACGAGATCGACACGACGGGATGCACTCGGGTATTCATCCGGGCTCTTCTCGCCTCGGGAGAGGACGTCTCCCCGGAATCCATGCGCAGTCGCAAGAAGGCGTAGAGCCAGGAATTCAGGTCCGTCGTGCCTCGGTACTCGGCGATCGGGGGGGGGAGATCCTTGGCCGCGGGCGTCCTCAACTCGAGGACGAGCTCCTCCACCTTCTTCGCCCGCTGGATGCGCCCTAGGCCGGCTCGAAGGAAGAGGCCGTCGAGGTAGGGACCGAAGCGATCCCTGAACAACCCCCAGGCTCCCGGCATCCCCTCCACGAGGAGAACGGCCAAGGCGAAGTCCCGGTGCGCGATGATGCGGGCCACATGGGCGTCCATGGGGGACGTGGTTCCTCGCGCGGGGAAGGCTCCGAGGAGCGACTCGGCGGCGGCGTGGGCGACTCCGTAGGCCCACTTCTCAAAGTCGAGGCCGAGCCCGCGGGCCTCCGGGGCGTGCTCCAGAGCCAATTCGAGGGCCTCGGAGAAACGGGAACGGAAGGTCTTGTGCCCTTTCGGGGCATCCCGCCGAATCGACCAGGCCAATCGAAAGTCTTCGTTCATGGCGGTCCCTTCCGGATTCTCTCCAACATATCGGCTCGTAAGCCGATTCAATATTCAGGAGGACGCCGCTCGGGCGAGCGGCCATCGAGAAACATGCAGATAGAAAAGGTCTTTCTGATCCCTTTGGCGCCGGAAACCCAGCGCCGGCTCTACGAACTCGGCTTGATCGACATGGACCGAGCCCTCCACGGACAGGGATATCTCGAAAGGCGTTTTCCAGCCCACTCGGATGAGGCCAAGGCCTTCGAGGAGTCCCTGAACGCCCAGGGCGTCGACTATTGGGTCCGCGACGAGAGGCATTTCACCCGCAAGGAACTTCGGTCTGCCAGGGCCCTCCATTTGGATTCCTTTCATCAACGTCCGGAGAAAGCCCTCCCTACTCTATCCACCGAGTGGGACTGGTCGGAGGCCTGCACGGAGTGCATGCGTGTGCCGAGCCAGGTCGGCGTGCTGGAAGTGCGAGCGGAGCAGACAGGCGGCCGCAACCTCATCCGCGGGCGCCGGGGCGAGATTCTCGTCACCGAGAAGATCGCGCGCAGGATGATCGCCGATGGGATTTCCGGGTGTCTCCTCCAGGAGGTGCGCGTGGAATCGGAGACGACGGCTCCATCCCCGCCCTACTACCAGGTCGTTCCCACCCACACGCTGCCCCAGCTTGCCTCTCCCCCCACACGGTTCGGAGTCACCGACGATTTTTGCCATCGGTGCGGACTGGGAGGACTCTTCTTGGAGTCGATGCTGTACCTGTCTTGCGATGATCGGGAGCTCCAGGACATCAACGTCACGAGAGAGCTTTTCGGCGAGGGAGCCCAGCTCTCCCCCGAAGTGATCCTCTCGCCCCGGTTCTACAACCTCCTCGTCTCCTGCGGAGTCCAGTTGGACGAGCCCGAGCCCGTCCTGTTCGTCTGACCCTCGCACAAGGCCCGGAACTCCGTTCGCAGGCTCCCGAAACGGGGGAGAAAGCCGTGCTAAACTCCGGTCCCATGGGTGGTTCCATAGCTTGATTCCGCATGGGGGGGATCGTATCGTCCTTCGTCCCATCCGAACCCGAGAGGAGTCCACGTCCATGCCGACCACCGTCGAGGAACTCGGCCCCTGTAAACGGCGCCTGAGCATCGAAATCCCGGCCGAGAAGGTCAAGAAGGCCTTCGATGACGCCTACCGGGAACTCGGTCGTCAGGTGCGCATTCCGGGGTTTCGACCCGGTCACGCTCCACGACGGATTCTCGTCAAGCGCTACGGCGAGGACGTCGTGAAGGACGTGCGAGATCGTCTCGTCCAGCAGGCGATCGGCGAGGGCCTCGAGGAACACGACATCGATGCCGTGGGGCATCCGCACTTCGAAGGGGACCTGCCCGAACTGGACGAGAACGCCCCCTATGCCTTCGAGCTGACCCTGGAGGTGAAACCCGAGATCCAACTTCCCTGCGTGGAAGAGATCGAGGTCACCCGCGAGATCAAGCAGGTGGGCGACGATGACATCCAGGAAGTGATCGAGAACCTCCGAAAGGAGCACGCCGAATGGCTCCCCGTCGAAGACGAGGAAGCAGCGTGCAAAGACGACATCGTCATCGGCAAGCTCGCCCTTCTCGACGATGACGGCGAAGAGGTCTACTCCACCGACACGGCCCACGCCCATGTGGGCTTCGACGACGACCTGGTCGGCCTGCCCATGGAGGGGCTGAAGGACTCACTGCCCGGCAAGAAGATCGGGGATACCCTCGAATTCCGCACCCGCGTCCCCGAGGACTACCCTGTATCGGACCTTCGGGACCGGGACCTCGCGGCCCGATTCACGATCAATGAAGTGAAGCGCATGGTCCTCCCTTCCGAGGAGGAGCTCGCCGTGAACATGGGCGAGGACGACGTGGAATCCTTCCGCGGCCGACTGCGGGAGCTCCTCGAGCAGAGGATGGCGGAAGAGTCCAATCGCGTACTCAAGGAATCCATCGTCGATCAGCTCATCGAGAAGACCGACTTCCAGCTTCCCGAACACGTCCTGGCCTCGTCCACCGACTCCGCGTCCCGCCAGATGATGGTCCAAAAGATCTACGCCGGGGAGATCGCCCAAGGGGACGACCTCAAGGAGATCCAGGCCGGCCTGACCGAGGAAGCGGCCAAACGCGCGGAACGAGGCCTCAGGGCTTGGTACATCCTCGAGCAGATTGCGAAGGAAAACGAGATCGAAGTCACACCGTCCGAGATGAATGCGAAGATCAACGCGATGGCTCGCGCGAGCCAGCGCAAGCCCAAGGAGGTCGTCGAGGAGATCCGCAAGGACAACCGGTGGGGAGAGATCCAAGCGGAAATCATCGAGGAGAAGGCCTTGGACTGGCTCGTCGAACACGTTCGAGTGAAGGACGAGGCCGGCGAGGTCGACAAAGAGGATGAAGGCTCGCCGACCAGTACGGAGAGCGAAGGGAACGAAGCGTGAGTGGAGCCGAAGCCATGAGGGGGATGCCTGAACCCGCCAAGGGTGTGTATGTGATCGAGAAGATGGGGTCGCGGGAGTACCAGTTCGATATCTGGTCGCGTCTCCTTCTGGACCGGATCGTATTCATCCGCGGTGAGATCACGGATGACTTCGCCAACTACGTGATCGCCCAGTTGCTGTTTCTCCAAAAGGAGAACCGCAACAACGACATCAACGTGTTCATCAACTCGCCGGGAGGGTCGGTGACCGCTGGCCTCGCCATCTACGACACTCTCAAGTACGTCCAATGCGACGTGGCGACCTTCTGCATCGGCCAAGCCGCATCCATGGCCGCGCTCCTGTTGGCCAGCGGCACGCGCGGCAAGCGATTCGCCCTTCCCCGAGCGAGAATCATGATCCACCAGCCCTGGGGCGGCGCCGGGGGCACGGCCACCGACATCGGAATCCAAGCTCGGGAGATCGGACGCCTAAAAACGACCCTGAACGGCATCCTGGCCGAGGAAACCGGCAAGGACATCGCCCAGGTCGAAAAGGACACGGACCGCGATTTCTTCATGTCAGCGGAAGAAGCGACGGAATATGGTATCGTCGACGAGATCGTCAACTCGCTGAAAGAGGACAAGAAGTAACCGAATGACCAGTCGACGTCGCAAAGACACCGAGACCTGCACGTTCTGCGGGAAGAGCCGGCACCAGGTGAACAACCTGATTTCCGGCCCTCCGGGGGTCAATATCTGCAATGAGTGCGTCGACATCTGCAACACGATCCTTTACGAGGAGAATCGCAAGCAGACCCTGTCGGATCAGGCAGCCGCCTCGGTGGAAACCGAAGACGTCCCGAAGCCGTCGGAGATCAAGACCTACCTCGACGAGTACGTAATCGGCCAGGAAACGGCGAAGAGGGTGCTCTCCGTCGCGGTCCACAACCACTACAAGCGGCTCGTGATGTCGGAGAGCTACGAAACCGAAGTCGAGATGGAAAAGAGCAACATCCTGCTCATCGGCCCCACCGGTTCCGGCAAGACCCTCCTGGCGCGTACCCTGGCCACATTCTTGGACGTGCCGTTCGCCATCGCCGACGCCACGACCCTCACCGAAGCCGGTTACGTGGGTGAGGACGTCGAGAACGTCCTTTTGAAACTCCTTCAAAATGCCGACTTCAACGTCGAGCGCGCCCAGCGCGGCATCGTCTTCATCGATGAGATGGACAAGATCGGAAGGAGTTCGGGCAACGTGTCGATCACCCGAGACGTGTCCGGGGAGGGGGTTCAACAGGCACTCCTCAAGATGTTGGAAGGCACGGTCGCGAATATCCCACCCCACGGGGGTCGCAAGCACCCCGAGCAGCCCTACATCGCTCTCGACACGACTCAGATTCTTTTCATCTGCGGCGGAACATTCGTCGGCCTGGCCGACATCATCGCCAAGAGGACGGGTCGGCAACGCATCGGTTTCTCCAGCGCCGAAGACGGAGGCCATCACCTCGACCCCAAAGAGGATACCGGGGAGTTGCTCCGCCTCGTCGAGACCGACGACCTGGTCCAATTCGGCATGATCCCGGAATTGTTGGGCCGGCTTCCGGTGCTGGCGGTCCTGGATGCTCTCACCGCCGACGATCTCGTGCGGGTGATGACCGAACCTCGCAACGCCGTCGTGAAGCAGTATGAGCACTACTTCGAGATGGAGGGGGCGAAACTCAAATTCACCCCCGACGCGCTGAAAACCCTCGCCGAGGAGGCGCTCAAGAGAGAAACCGGCGTACGGGCCATCCGTTCCCTGGTCGAGAATCTCCTTCTCGACACGATGTTCCATCTCCCTGACATGGAGAAGCGGGACACGCTGACCTTCGTGGTCAAGCCCGAAAACATTCGGGGAGAGAAACCCGTCCAACCCATGAAGGTGCGCGGTGGGGATCGAAAAAAACCTGCCTGACTCATCCCCGCCCGGCCTCGTCGGACTCGCGCTCGAAACCGGCCTCGAGGCGTGGGCCGAATCTCGGGGATGGCCAGCCTACCGCGGCCGGCAGATCGAGCACTGGCTCTTCGAGCGCAGCGAGCTCGCTCCCGACGCCATGAGCGACCTTCCCGCGAACCTTCGAAACGAGCTCACGAGCGAGGGCTTTTCCCCCAGACTCGCAATCGTTCGAAAATCTGAATCCCGAGACGGCACGGCCAAGATCCTCTTCCGCACGAGGGAGGGCGCCTTCGTGGAATCCGTCGTCATCCCCGCGGGAAAGAGAACGACGCTTTGTCTTTCGAGTCAGATCGGGTGCGGCGTTGGATGCGGGTTTTGCGCCAGCGGCATGCGTGGGGTGCGTCGCAACCTGGATGCAGACGAAATCGTCGAGCAGTTTCTCCTCTCTCGACACGCCGCAGAGGGAATGGATCGCCGGGTCACGAACGTGGTGATGATGGGCATGGGCGAACCCATGCACAACGTCGACAATGTCCTTGCCGCCTTGGGCACGCTTCACGATCCGAAACGGATTCATTTCGGCGCCCGTCGCATCACCGTCTCGACTGTCGGAATCGCTCAGGGCGTGGAGCGGCTGACGGGGTCGGGTCGACCCTACACGTTGGCCTTCAGCCTGCATGCTCCCAACGACGCCATCCGGCGGCGCATCGTGCCGCTCAAGGCCGCCATGACCGTGCGTGAGATTCGGGATGCCGGGGCCCGCTACATGGCGACGACCGGGCGGAAGGTGACCTTCGAATACGTCCTTTTGAAGGGGATCAACGACCATCCCGAGGATGCCCGCGAGTTGGCGCAACTTCTGCGAGGGGTCCCCGGCGTGGTGAATCTCATCCCGTACAACCCGGTCGAGGGGCTGGAGTTCGAACGTCCGACCGACCGCGCAATCCACGGCTTTGCGGACCTCCTCGAGCGCCGCGGGACGAGGGTGAGTCTCCGGCTCCGCAAGGGCGCCGACATCGACGCCGCCTGCGGTCAACTTGCGCTCAAGTCGTCGCAACAATGACGTCGGGAGGGAAGGCTCGCCCCCCCCTCCGGCAGTCCTCAGATCTTCTTGAGCTTGCGAGGCGGAGGAGGCCCGGGCATGCGTCCCTTCAGGGTCAAGACCTTGCCGTCGCGCCAGACCTTCAGTTCGAGGGACTCCGAAGACCCGGCAGCGCGGAAGACGCGGGCCAGATCGTCCGGGGACGCAAGAGGGGCGGCTTTCCAAAACAACAGGACGTCGCCCGGTTTCAAGCCCAGCTTCTCCGCCAGACTCCCGGCGTCCACCTCGTGAATGTAGACACCCGGGGCGCCGAGCTTGGAAGCGTCGAAGCCTTTCAGTTCCTCCGCATCCGACGTCCGCGAGACGAGGACGCCCAGACGACGAGTCTTCGGCGTGGGCTTGGCGAGTGGGCTCCTGCGATCACGTTCGGCGCCGGGAAGGCGGCGGAGACGTCCGGTGTCCGACCGGCGGGAGGACCCATCAAAGAGCCGACGAAGCCTCTTGAACCGTTCCTCGAACTCCTTTTTGAGGTCGTTCTCTCCGGGAACGGGAGGCAGAGGCGGCGACCCCAGGCCGGGGCCTGATCCGAAGAGCTGGAAGCGGATGCGACCATTCTCGAAGATCCCGGTATCCTTGTAGAGTTCGTAGACGTCCTTATGAAGCGTCTTGAATTCGTCCAGGTCCTTGGCTTCGTAAGTCTCTGTCTTCCCATCCTTCGTCACGGTGAAACGACATCCGTCACTCCCCGTTTTCCAGGTCATCTTCACCCCGTTGACGGTCATCGTCGTGCTCGAAGACACCTGAGTGCGCATGTCGTTGGGGTTGATCTCGATCTCGAACCCCTTACCGAGGCCCCGAAAGCGACTCTCCATCCAGGCGTCGAGAGCCCGCCAATACTCCTCCATGTTGGGAAACTGGTCTGGGCGGGGCGGACCCGGCAAGGGCCTGATATCGATGCCTCCACGGGATCTCGGGCGGGCTTCCTTCTTGGTGGGCGGCTCGAGACTCTCGAGGAGTGACTTGACCCGTTGACGGACCTCCGGATCCTTCGCGTCCAGATGACGTTGCAGGTAGGGGCGCGCCTTCGCGCCCATCTCCTTCAGCGCCTTCCACGCGGCATCGCGCTGAGCGAATTCCTCCGCTCCCAACTGAGCGACCAGCTTGTCGACCTTCTTGGCCAAGACCGAATCATGGGAATCCAGTTTTTCGAGCTTCTTGGTGGGCGGCGGCGTCTTCTTCTTGCCCCCCTCCTGAGCCATGAGACCGGGCCCCCAAGAGACCGCGATCAGGCAAACGAGCACGGATGCGATGCTCTTCATGGCACTCCCTCCCTGTATTGCGTTCGAATTGACGTCCTGATTGGGAACGGATGAGAAGGAGTTTTACTCCCCGGGAGAAGCCGGCGGCTCTGAATTCTTCCGGGGCGGCAGACGATCCTTGATGCCGTCCCAGATTCCGGGCTCAATGTGATCCAGGCGTCGGCGCTGCTCCTCGGCCCAGCGGGCGAGCAGAGACTTCATCAACTGCCTCGCTTCGGCCTGGTCGCTCGGGGGCGCCGCCCCTTCGCGGGCCGAAGGCGTCTCATCCCCAGGCGCGGAAGTCCAAGGGATTCCTGGTCGCCTCGTTCCAGTGCGTCGCCCCCCGAAACCCCGAGGCAAACGCGGTCCCCAAAAATCATAACCCATTGGCTGACGACTCCTTAGAGAACCGAATGACGGGATCGCCGGCAGGCGACTCGTCAGTCTCTACGTCCCTCGCACAGGGGCTGACAGGAAAGTTTCGAAAAAAAGTGGAGAATTTCGACGAGTGGGGAGCTTTGAGCCGTCCCATCCTCCCTCAATCCTCTTGGAGTTCGGGATCCGTAGCGCCCTCGGAGGGTGCCTCGGCCGCCGAAGCCTTCTCCCCCTCGGGGGACGCCGGCTCCTCAGGCATCCGCGGGGGCTCATCGCCGAAGAGGGTCCCCATACGGCGGAATTTCTCGTAACGACCCTCGAGAAGCTCATCGACGGAACGCTCGCAGAGGGCATCGAGTTCTCGCGTCAGCACGTCCTTCAGGGTCTCGGCCATCGCGTGGGGATGACGGTGGGCCCCCCCCATGGGTTCGGGGATCACCTCATCCACGATCTCCAATTCCTTCAAGTGCCTGGCTGTAATCTTGAGGGCCTCCGCGGCCTCCCCGGCCTTCTCGGAACTCTTCCACAGGATGGCGGCGCAGCCCTCCGGCGAGATGACCGAGTAATAGGCATGCTCGAGGATGAGCACCCGATCCGCCACTCCGATCCCCAGGGCGCCGCCGGATCCGCCCTCGCCGATCACGACGCTGAGAATGGGGACGCGCAGCCCGGCCATCAACATGAGGTTTTCCGCGATGGCGTAGGCCTGTCCTCTCTCCTCCGCCCCGATCCCCGGATACGCTCCCGGAGTGTTGATGAGGGTGATGATCGGAATCCCGAACTTCTCGGCCAGCTTCATCAGCCGCTTGGCCTTGCGGTATCCCTCCGGGTGAGCACAACCGAAGTTGCAGGCGATCTTCTCCTTGGTGTCCCGGCCCTTGCGATGTCCCAGAAGCATGACGGAGCGACCGTCCAGACGAGCCAGCCCGCCCATCATGGCGGGATCGTCGCTAAAAAGTCGATCACCGAAGAGTTCCGAGAAGCTGTCGAACACGTGATCGACGTAGTCGGTGGTGTAGGGACGGGCAGGATGGCGCGCCAGCTTCACCCGATCCCAAGCGGACAGTCCGTCAAAGATCTGGGCCGTGAGCTGATTCAGCTTGTCCTTCAGGGGCTGCATCTGCCCATTTAGGTCCATCCCCGTACGGCGAGACAGATCCTCCAACTCCGCGATCTTGGCGCGCATCTCGAAGATGGGCTCTTCGAAGTCCAGGGGTTGTATGGGTTTGGTCTCGTCCATCCCGCTCCACCAGGGTCGGTGTCCTTCCGAGGCGGGGCATTGTAGACCGGGGGACCCAGAAGCCCAACCGCCGTTGAAGGCGTCCCCGGCAGGGGCTATAGTCGGTCACCGCCTCGCAAGAACGTAAAGCACGCGATATTTTGACCTTACGTCAGGTCTTACCCATGCGCCGACGGCAACGCCCGGGGCCGAACGGAGCCCGAAAACGGCCCTGCCGTCTTGGGCGCCTTCGCATGCGTGGAATCCGATCTGCCGACCCGGGACGAAAACATGCTCTGGCACTTCGAGATCAGTCCGAGGGAAAACTTCGAATCCGCCGCCTCTCATGACGTGGAACGACATCTCGCCGCGTTGGGCTGGAGACGGATGGGACCCGTGGAAGCGCGACGACTCTACCTTCTGGGCGGTGACATCGACGAGGAGGACGCTCGGCGCCTGGGGGCACGACTGCTCAGCGACGAGGTCGTCGAAACCTGTCGTGTCGACGCCTTCGACGCGGTTCCCTCCGACGATCCCCGATCGGTGACCATCACCCGCAAGGCCGGCGTGATGGAGCCCGCCGAGGAGAGCATCCGCAGAGGAGCCGCGCGACTCGGCTTGGAACTCGATGAAATCCGCACCGGAACCTGCTTCCGCTTTCTGGGAGACCTGGAAGAGGGCGATCTCGAAACGGTCGCCCGCCGACTCCTGGCGAACGACGTCGTCGATGAGATCCTTCCCGGCCGCAGGGGGCTGCCCCTACCCCACCACCCAGAGCCCTATCGGTTTCGCCGCATCGTCGTGCCCCTTCCCGATACCGACGAGGGTTTGTTGGAGCTCTCCCGGTCGATGGGACTCTCCTTGAACCTGGAGGAAATGCGTACGGTTCGCGGGCATTTCGCCAAGATGGGACGCGACCCCACGGATGTCGAACTGGAGACCCTCGCCCAAACCTGGTCGGAGCACTGCAAGCATAAGACGTTCACGGCTCGGGTGACCATGGGAGAGCGGCGGTACGAGAACCTCCTCAAAGAAACCGTGTTCGAAGCCACCCGAAGTCTGAACAAGGACTGGTGCGTCTCCGTGTTCAAGGACAACGCGGGCATCGTGCGATTCGATGACGACTTCGATCTTTGCATCAAGGTGGAGACCCACAACCACCCTTCGGCCATCGAGCCCTACGGCGGCGCGGGAACGGGTTTGGGCGGCGTGATCCGCGACATCCTGGGGACCGGTCAAGGCGGGAAGCCTGTCGCCAATCTGGACGTCTTTTGCGTCGGACGCCCGGACGTCTCCGCCCACAACCTGCCGGCCGGCGTCCACCATCCCCTGCGCATTCTCGAGGGGGTCGTCGCCGGAGTGAGAGACTACGGCAATCGCATGGGGATTCCCACCGTATCGGGGGCCGTCCTCTTCGACGAACGCTACACCGGAAATCCCCTGGTCTTTTGCGGGACGGTGGGCCTCATTCCCCGCGGGATGAGCGAGGGTGAGGCCCGACCGGGGGACCTCATCGTTGCGCTCGGGGGGCGAACCGGCCGTGACGGCATTCACGGAGCGACATTTTCCAGTCGAGAGTTGCACGAAGAATCCGAGTCCGTGGACGGGGGCGCTGTGCAGATCGGCAACGCCATCACCGAGAAACGCATGATGGATGTTCTTCTCGCCGCACGCGATCGTCACCTGTTTCGGGCGGTCACCGACTGCGGCGCCGGGGGGTTTTCCTCGGCCGTGGGCGAGATGGCCGAGCACATCGGCGCCGACGTCGAGCTCTCCAGGGCGCCCCTCAAATACCCCGGCCTTTCGTATGCGGAGATCTGGATCTCGGAGGCGCAGGAGCGCATGGTGCTCGCCGTTCCGCCGGAGCACCTCGACGAGCTGAAGGCTTTGTGCGACAGCGAAGACGTGGAGTCCAGCGTGCTGGGGACGTTCACGGACACGAGCCGGTTGAGGCTCTTCTACGAAGGCGAGTCGGTCGCGGACATGGACATGGACTTCCTTCACAACGGGTTGCCGCGACCATCCCGCGAGGCGACTTGGTCACCGCCACCCCAAGAACCGCGCGAAGGTTTCGAATCGCGCCAGCCGAGCGATGCGCTGGCGGCGCTTCTCGAGGAGCCGAATCTCGCCAGCAAGGAATGGATCATCCGGCAGTATGACCACGAGGTCCAGGCGGGCTCCTGTATCAAGCCGCTCGTCGGCGCCCGAAGCGACGGTCCTGGGGACGGCTCCGTCGTCGCACCGCGCCTGGGCTCGACCAAGGGGTTCGCCCTCGGTCTGGGAGTCCAACCCTGGATTGCCGACCTGGACCCCTACTTGGCTTCGACGGCGGCGCTCGACGAGGCGGTGCGCAATGTGGTGGCCGTGGGCGGAGACCCCGAACACACCTGCCTGTTGGACAACTTCTCTTGGGGCAATACGGCCAAGCCCGACCGATTGGGGGCACTCGTCCTCGCCGCCGAGGGCTTAAAGGACGCAGCCCTGGCGATGGGCATGCCTTTCGTGTCCGGCAAGGACAGCCTCAACAACGAGTACGCCACGCGGGACGGCTCGATCTGCATCCCCCACACCGTCGTTGTCACGGCGCTCTCCTTGGTTCACGACGTGGAGCGGACGACGACGATGGACCTCAAGAAAGCGGGAAACCGATTGATCCTGGTGGGACCGACGCGAGACGAACGCGGCGGCTCGGCATGGATGCGTCTGCACGGAAGAAGGGGTGACCTCGCCCCTCACGTCGACCTGAAACTGGCGCCCAAGATCCACGCTGCGATCCACCGCGTCATTCGGGCGGGCTACGCGGAGTCCTGCCACGACCTGTCGGACGGCGGCCTCGCGGCCGCCCTGGCCGAAATGGCTCTCGCCGGGGATCTCGGCCTCGAGGTCGAACTCGAATGCGTCCCGGGCAGCGAAGAGTTGGAGACCGACGCCATCCTCTTCTCCGAGACACCGTCGCGCTACGTCCTCGAGATCGCGGCGTCGCAATGGGACGATGTGCGATCGATCCTGGACGGGGTTCCCGCCGCCGACATCGGAGCCGTCACGGCGTCCAAACGGGTACGCGCGACTCACGGAAAGGACACAGTCGTTCTCGACGAAGACGTGGACGAGCTGGCCGCACGGTTCCGCTCCGGGCTCACTCGATACATGGAAGGGGAAAGCCGTGACTGAACCCAGGGTGTGCGTTCTTCGCGCCGCCGGCGTGAACTGCAACGAGGAGACCGCATTCGCCTTCGAGCGGGCGGGAGCGGAGGTTCGCGAGATCCACGTGAATCAACTCCTGGAATCTCCAAAGCTCCTGGGTGAATTCGGTGCCGTCGCTATTCCCGGCGGGTTCTCCTACGGCGACGACATCGCCGCCGGACGCATTCTCGCCCTCGAAATCGACGAGACTCTGGGAGAGGCTTTCCGAAGTCTGGTGGAACGGGGCGGACTCGTGATCGGGATCTGCAACGGTTTTCAGGTGCTGATCAAATCCGGTCTCCTACCCGGCCCGTCTCCGGACGGCCCCCCCATCCGAGCGACGCTCCGCGACAATGCTAGCCACCGCTACGAGGATCGCTGGGTGCGTCTTCGTCCCGACCCGTCACTTTGCCTGTTCCTCAATGACGACGACGAGCTGGAGCTGCCGGCGGCCCACGCCGAGGGCCGATTCACCGTCGCGGATGAGAGCGATCTCGAACGCCTCGCGTCGGACCGCCGGGTGGCGTTACGCTATCTTGGTCCGGAGCCGGGCCCGGCACCCTACCCCTTCAATCCCAACGGGAGCGCGGGCGACGTCGCGGCCATTGTGGACGCCACCGGGCAGGTTTTGGGAATGATGCCCCACCCGGAGCGAGCCTTGTTCCCGTGGCAACACCCCCGTTGGACGCGCGAGCGAGGTCGCCGCACGCAAGGGGACGGAGCGAGGATCTTCGAGAATGCGGTACGCCACCTACGCGCTTAGCCTGATCATCATAGGCGTCCTAGGGATCGGCCTGTGGATGGTGAGGTCCCCCTCAGGCGTGGCGGAGACGCCCGAAGCATCGCCCCGGGAGCGACTCGTCAAACTCGAACGCCGGATTCAAGGACTCGCCCAGACACTCGGTCGTTTGGGCCAGGAGCCGGCCTTCCAATCTTCCGCCCTCCCCGAGGCCTTGAAGACCCTGACGGAGCGACTCCGCCTGACATCCAATCGCATCTACTCCGTCAGAGATCGGCTTTCACTGGACGATGCGGCGCGACCGGCGGCTCTTGAGGTCATCGCCGGCGCAAAGAAGGATCTGGACGACATCGAGGGGCGGGTGGCGGCATTCCAAAAGGAGACCGCTCCTCTGACGACCGAGCTCAGGGACGCATTCTCCCGGACTCTTCGCGTCCATCAGATCCTCACGTATTTCGTCGAGCAAGGCATCCCGTGCGTGGACGAACAGCGCCTCGCCGAAGAACACCGAAAGAACTTCGAGCAGGGGCGGCGGTGGTGGCTTGCCCAAGTTGCGGCGGTCCTCCAGGGGAATCCGGCGGATCCTCGTATCGCCACGTTGGGCGCGGCGGCGATTCGCAACGGCGCCAAGACCATCGATCCCCTCTACGAGCGGTTGAACCCCGTCTTCATCCAGGTCCAGCAGATTCTCACGCCTCTCATGGGCATCCGAGACCGCATCACTTGGGCCGAAGGCCTCGCGCGGCGGCTACCGCGGAGCGACCCGTGGAGGGCGAACCCGAATCACGACCCCAAGCACCTGAAAACGACCTTCGAGGCTCTGGAGGCCTCCACGCGTGCCGTCGCGAAGTCGCTGCTCCCACTTACCGAACGGGAGCGGCGCCAGAAAGTCGAAGCCGTCTTGAAGAAGCAGGGGGAGTTCCTCTCCCACCTCAATCGCGACTGGATCACGAAGGCCAAAGAGGTCGGCTACCCATTGCCGAAGACCGACTGACGAGGTCTCCGCGCGCGACGACGCACATTCGCCTCAATCGTCGGGAGCGCTGGACTCTCCCTGGGTTCGCTGCTCCCAGCCCTCGGCAAGAACGCGTTCGTTGTCGACCCGACGGGTGACGCCCTTCTTGTCGAAGTACTCGAGAAGAGGAATGACGTACTTGCGACTGGCCCCGATGATGTCCTTGAACTCCTTCGATGGCATCGGCCCCGAATCACGGATGCGCCGCACGAGTCGCCGCTCCGCCTCCTCGATCGCCTCGCGATGGAGAGCGAGATCGGCAGTGATGGGAACGAGCGTCCCCATTTGAAAGAGGTACTCGAGAAGCTCCTTCACCTTCTTCTCGGGCTTTCCCACGGCCGCAATGATCTCGGACTTGATGGGGCTCGCGAAGAGGTTCTCCTTGTGGAGAGACTCGATCAGGGTGACCAGGCGATAATCCTCCTTTGAAAGCCCCCCGGTCCAGTCGCCGTGACGAAACTTTCGATTGCCCAGCTGGGTCATCTTTCCCCGTCGAACCCACTCCTCCAAAGCCGCCTCCACGAGAGCCAACTCGAGCTTGCTCTCCTTCACGAGGCTCGCGACGGCAAACCCGGCCTGGAGGCGGTCTCGGTCGTGCAATGCGAGAAGCGCGGTCGAGACGTCCTTGAGCGCCTGCTTGAACATGTCCCGATGAATCCAGCTGCGTTCCTTGCCCACGCGCAACACACGGCCATCGCTGCGGAGCGACTCCAGCTCGGGCAAGAGATCCTCAGGCTTCTCCTTCATGGCCAATGCGACTTCGCCGAGGGACATGAGCTTTTTCCCTTGGCTGCGCACCACGTACTCGAGATACCTGCGGCGATCGCCGAGATGTTCCTCCTTGGCGGCGATGTTCTCGTTCAGCCAGTCTCGGAAACGCTTGAATCGCCAGCGGGTCTCACCGAGGATCACGCCGCCCCCCAGGGTGATGACCGGGCTCTCCAATCGCAGAACGAAACGGTCGCCGGCCGCAACAACGACATCCTCGTCCAGGCGCAGCTGAACGAGACCGCTCTCGCCGGGAAGGAGGTGGGGGCGGTCCAGAAGCACCACGGTTCCTCGCACGTCCGCACACCCGACGTGGAGTCTCACCGGCATCCGATTGCGAAGGGGAGTCTCGTGGTGTGGGAGGTATTCCAATCTCGCCTCCAAGAGCGAGGCGGCTGAGAAGAATCCCTTCGCCGCGACGACGTCCCCTCGATGAACATCGCGGTAGTTGACGTCGGTGAGGTTCAAAGCCGCCCGGTGCCCGGCCGAAGCGTGGTCGCTCTGCCGATGGTGGACCTGGATTCCCCGAACACGCACGTCGATGCCGCGCGGGAGAACCTCGAGGACGTCGCGCACACTCACCCGCCCGGAGACCGGAACGCCCGTCACCACGGTCCCGTGGCCCCGGATGGAGAAGCTCCTTTGGATCGGCATGCGAAAGACGCCCGTCTCTTCCCGCTCCGGGAGGTTGACCAGCGCCGAGCGAAGGGTCTCTCGGAGGGTATCGATCCCCTCCCCCGTGACGTTGGAAACACGGACGATGGGACTGGCCTCCAGAAATGTTCCCTGAAGGAATTCCCTCAGGTCGTCCTCCACGATCTCCTGCAGCTCCGCATCGACTGCGTCGATCTTGGTGAGGACCGTCAATCCGTGTCGAATCCCCAAGAGCCTCATGATCTGCAGATGCTCCCGGGTCTGCAGCATGACACCGTCATCGGCGGCCACGACCAAGAGCACGAAGTCGACCCCCGACGCCCCAGCGACCATGTTGCGAATGAACTTCTCATGGCCGGGGACGTCGATGATTCCCGCCTTGATCCGTTCGTTCACGGGAAACTCGGCATAGCCGATATCGATCGTCATGCCTCGATCCCGTTCCTCTTTCAGGCGACTCGGGTTCTGCCCGGTCAATTGTTGCACCAAGCTGGATTTTCCATGGTCAATGTGGCCTGCGGTGCCGATGACGAGATGGATGGCTGGTTCTTCGCTCGAGGTGGTCATCCTGATTCCTGTTCGACGCGCCGACAGGCGCACGGTGGGCTTCGACGGGACATCATAGCAATCTCCGCCGGACTTTGAGGTGGAGTCCCCCACTGCTACCGTCCGTCGGCCGACCCAATTTGGATTAGGAGGGGCGAAACACCCATGACCCAGCCACGACGACGGCACATCGTTCGCCGCCTCTACGACTGGATGCTCTCCTGGGCGGAATCCCCCCACGGCACCTGGGCCCTCTTCTGGCTGGCCTTCGCCGAGTCGTCATTCTTTCCTCTCCCGCCAGATCCCCTGCTCATGGCGCTCGCTCTCGGGCGCAGGCAACGGGGAGTCTGGTACGCCGTCGTCTGCAGCGTCGGGAGCATTCTCGGTGGCCTCTTCGGGTACGTCATCGGATTCTTCCTCTGGGAGCACGTGCGCGAATTCTTCTACGGGTGGGTCCCCGGATTCACGCCGGAGCGGGAAGCCTGGTTCCGAGATTCCTATCACGAACAGGGCTTCCTCATCGTCTTCCTCGCCGGCTTCACACCGATCCCCTACAAGGTGTTCACGCTGGTCTCCGGCGCCGTGGGCATGAACGTCTTCGAGTTTTTCGCCGCCAGCCTCGTGAGCCGGTCCGCACGTTTCCTCATGATCGGCGGCCTGATCAGGGCCTTCGGCGACCCGATCCGACGTTTCATCGATCGATGGTTCGATCGTCTGGCCCTTGGATTCGCCATTCTCCTCGTGGCAGGGTTCGTGGCCGTCAAGTTCCTCCTCTGACGGACGCCCGCCCGCCGTGTTACACTCTTTTCCCATGCCAACGGAAAGTGAAATGACGGCGAAAGAATCGTTGGATCCCGTGATCTCCGCGCCCATGCATCGCGCCATGGAAGCGGCATCGTTCATCCGACAGATGTTCGAGGAAGGGAATCGGCTGAGGGCGGAATTGGGCGACGACGCCGTTTTCGACTTCTCCCTCGGCAACCCCTGTGCGCCACCCCCGGAGAGCTTCTTCTCCGCCCTCCGCACCGTCGCCGGCGAGAGCTCGCCCGCCGACCATCGTTATATGACCAATGCCGGCCGTCCAGACGTCCGCCAATGGCTCGCCCGACGCCTGAGCGCCGAACACGAGCTGGACATCACCTCGGATCACGTGGTTATGACGTGCGGCGCCGCCGGCGGCCTCAACGTGCTTTTGAAGTCGGTTCTCGAGCCGCAAGATGAAGTCCTGCTCCTGACCCCCTACTTCACCGAATACCTCTTCTACATCCAGAATCACGGCGGCATCCCGAAAGCCGTCCCCACGCAGAAAAGCTTCCAACCGGATCCGGAAGCCTTCCGTCGCGCCCTTGGCCCGAAGACGCGCGCCGTCATCGTCAATACACCGAACAATCCTTCGGGCGTCGTGTACGAACCGGCGCTCGTCGAGGAGCTGGGGCGGCTGGTCGACGAACATTCGGAACGAATGGGGCGCCCCGTCTATCTTTTCATGGACGAGCCGTATCGACGCATCCGCTATGTCGACACGCCGCACCCGTCCGCCCTTCTCGTGAGCCGCAACGGCATCATCGTCACGAGCTTCTCCAAGGAGTTGGGGCTGGCCGGGGAGCGCATCGGCTACGTCGTTCTGAATCCTCGCATCGAAGGTGTCGAGGTGTTGTTCGGGGCCTTGGGAATCGCCACCCGGATTCTCGGTTTCGTGAACGCACCCGCATTCATGCAGCGCATCATTCCCCACTGTGCGGGCTCGACGGTGGACTTGTCACTGTATCGGAAAAACCGTGAGATCCTCATCGACGGACTCACTCGCGCCGGTTACGAAATGCCCTCTCCGGACGGCGCTTTTTTCCTCTTCCCAAAGGCTCCAGGCGGCGACGACCGCACCTTCTGCGACGCCCTGAAAAAGCAGTGCGTGCTGACCGTTCCCGGCTCCGGATTCGGAGCCCCCGGACATTTCCGGATCAGCTACGCCGTTCCAACAGAGCGCGTCGAGAAAGCCATTCCTCTCTTCGCCCGGGCCATCGACGAATTCTCGGATTGACCCGCGTCCCATGACCCTGGAGGCGCGCCAAGCGCCACGACACGTCCGCCTCAGACGGTGAACATGGTGCCGTAGGCCAACAGCCGAAAGACGAGGAAGATCTTTGCCCAGCGCTTGTGACGCGGCAGGAACTGCCGCTCCCCACGGAGGATGCGCCGCCCGTTGACGATCTGGACGATGTAGGCGATCACGGCGATCGTGGCCAAGGTGGCGTGGATGGTCTTGGCCCACTCGAACTCCCGTGCCAATCCGCTGACCGGGTCGACGTCCCCCTGGAAAAGAGGGGCCAATTCGACGATGGCAAGCGCGATCATATCGACCGCGAACGCGGCGTACATGAGTGGTACGTGCCGTTTCGGCCTCCGCGCCACGGCCAGGCCGGCGAAAATGAGAAGGATGGCCAAGCTGGAGAGAATGATCGCGACCGTATTGAGCATGAGTGAATCCCCGACGCAGAGGCTTCCTTGCACTTGGCCCCGGCGAGTGGCCGAGTATAGTCATAGACATGCCCCCCACAAGACGAGTTCACGTCAGGCGTGGGGGGTGATCCACCACGCCGTCGCGAAACGTGCTATGATGGGTGTTCTTCGGGACGCCGATCAAACTACGTTGGCGGGAGTCCTCATGAGCGAACCGCAGAGCGCCGCACCGGTCCGAGTCCTATTGGTGGACGACCACAGGATGATGATCGACCTACTCGTTCCGCTTCTGGAGGAGCGGATCCCCGGATTGAGAGTCGTCGAAACCGCCGCGGACGGGAACCAAGCTGTCGCGTCGGCCCTGAAATCTCCCCCCGACCTGATGATCCTGGACATCGACATCCCCGGGCTCGGCCCCTTCGAGGCGGCTCGCATGGTGATGAAGCGTTCGCCGCAGACAAAGGTCATGTTCCTCTCCGGCCACCAGCATGATCAATACATCGAACGCGCTTTGGATCTCGGGGCGCGCGGCTACGTCGTCAAGTCCGAGGACTCGCTCGCCATCGTGGACGCCGTCGAACGCGTGCTCGAAGGCGGCCTCTACTACTCGCCCAGCGTCTTGGCTCGCCTTACCGAAGTGACCAAAGGTAAGCCCACTCGCAGCGCTGCTCGCACCCGGATTTCGACACTGACGGAAAGGGAGAGCCAAGTCCTGATCCTCTTGGCGAAGGGCGAGAGCGTCAAGCGCATCGCCACGATCCTGAACATCGCGTACAAGACGGTGGACAAGCACAAAGTGTCGCTCATGAAGAAACTCGACATTCACGATCGCGTCGAGTTGTGCCGCTTCGCCGTCCGCGAACGTATCATCGAGGCCTGACCGCCCACCGCATCACTTCTCCCACCGGGTATTCACCCAGTGCGGCATGAAAACCCCGCGGTTCCCGATAGGGGACTCGGGGGAGTCTCTTCCACGATGGTTTCCGAAGACGAACGAAAAGCTCGATGCCTGGCGGATCTGGAGCGACGACGGCACTTTCGCGTCGACGTCGATATCGTAGCCGTCTATCGGACCCCCGACGCCGAGAAGGACCGAAGTGCTCATGTCGTCAAGCTGGGGCTGGGTGGAGCGCGACTTCTCCTCGACCATGAACTTCCCGTGGGCTGCCAGCTGGACCTCGTCCTCCCGCCACTCGAAGGAACTCATGCGCGCGAGTTGCGCATCCCGGCCCAGGTCGCCTGGAGCACCGAAGAACCCACAGGCGGCGGATTTCAGATCGGGATGAAATTCCTGAACTTGGAGGAACGCACCAAAGCCGGCCTGATCGACCGCATCGTGGAGGCGCTGGGATAGGCCGGCTTCATTCGTCGCTCCTGCGGAACGCGAAACCGGATAGAAGACCCAAGCGAGCGTGAATGTCATGGAGGATCGCGTCCAGGCGGCTGCGCGCCCGCAAGGCCTCGATCGGCGAGAACGAGCGCCCCGCTCGTCGATCGCGCTCCGTTTTGAATACCGTGAGAAACGTCCCCGCCCCGTCCGATAAGAGTTCGTCTCGGGAGAGTGCTTCGGCTCTCGCGATGTAATCGTCCAAGTAGCGTGCCGAGCCTTCACCCAACGCAACGTAGTCGAGAGCGAGCTCCCTCAAACCCAAGGCTCGCCGGTCCTCTCGGCCGTCGGGCCCCACCCATGCCGCGATATTCCAAACCAGAACGACTGCGGTCAAAAGGGTGAGGAACGCCCCGGTCTCGGGACGGCGCACCCATCTCTGCCAGAGTCCGAGCCGATGCATGTCGCTGAGATGAGCCAATCCATAGCCCGCTAGGAACCCGCCGATGTGAGCAGCATTGTCGACCACGCGAAGCTGCAGTCCGATAGCGAGGTTGATGACGAGCCAGAACGTCAGACTGCTTTTGAGGCGCATGCTGAACTCATCTCGACCATGCCGGAGATGGCCGAGGGTGTACCCCATGATCCCGAAAAGAGCGCCGGAAGCTCCAACGCTGAATCGAGCGGTCTCCAAGTCGCCGGAAGTCTTGAAGACCGCCCACCCGAAACTCGCCGCGCCGGCGATCAATCCCGTGACGAGGTAGATCGTCATGAAGCGCCAACTGCCCACGAGCTGCCGTAGGAGATGGCCGAGTTGATACAGGGCCAGCATGTTCACGCCGATGTGCAGCAAATTGCCATGGAGAAAGGCGTACACGAGAAAGCGGCGCCACTCACCCGCCACGATACGATGCGGCACCATGGCGCCCCCCAGATAGAGAGCCTCCGAGGATGGCCCCCACGCCGGCGCCTCGGCCCCGAGCGCCTGAAGCTGTCGCGATGCCAGCATACTCAGCGCGAAATACACCAAGTTCGCGATGAGGATCCACCGAATGACATCGGGTTGTGAACCGACGAAGCGCTTCCAAGGCCGGAATGATCTGTTCACGGAATTGATCCTCGGCACTTCAGAGGGCCCGCCCCTCGCCGTCGAACCACTCCCATTTCCCCTTGGGTTCGCCGTTCTCGTAGCGTCCCCGGCACCACACCTTTCCATTCGGGTGCCATTGCACCCACGCCCCATGGGGTAGGCCCGCGCGGAATCCACCTTCCTGTGTCTTCCGCCCGTCTTCGTCCCACCACACCCAGGGGCCTTCCTTCAGGCCCCCGGCATGGCGCCCCGAGGACTTGCGCCTTCCGTTGCGGTGCCACTGCTCCCACGCCCCGTCCAGACGGCCCTCGGCGTAGTGGCCGCGAGCGGCCACCTCTCCGGACTCGTAGAACGCCTCGAAGAGGCCCTCGCGAATCCGTCGGCCGTCGGTGCCCGGCCGCACATGGTATCTGAGTTTGAGTCGACCGGAGGGATAGAACTCCTCCCGTAGCGTCGAGGCACCGGCCTCGCGGTCCTCCCCCAGGACCTCCCCGGCCTGAGGGACCCGAGTCTCGAGAGACACCGGGTCGGGGTCGGCCACCGGGGGGGGCTGTTCAGGAGAAACCTTGGCGGGCGACGACTCCTCCTCCCTGGAGATGGGACCCGGGCCCGCCGCCAGCTCTTCCTCGACGAGGTCGGCCAGCGTCCGGGTCGTCTCGGCGGCGCCGGGAAGCGCAGGCTGGATCGACGACGCAACGTCCTTTGACTCGATGGGATCGGGAAGAGCGGATTCTTCCGTCAGACCGGTCGCCGGAGGTTCCGCGGCGAGGGGTTGTTCGTCCACGGGCTCCTTTGTCGTCGGGAGGGTCTCCGACTCCACGTCGCTCGAGGGCGTCCTGGGCGCCGGACCCGCCGCGGGAAGGTCGCCATTCAACCAGGCCGAGAGGTTGAGATGGGAGACGCGCCATTGGGCACCGATCTTGACTCCGCGCAGGACCCCTTTGCGGCAGTACTCCTGCAGGGTGCGCACACTGATGCGACGCCCACCGCCCTCCATGAGAGCCGCGACCTCTTCCAGGCTGTAGCTGCGAAATTCCGGCGGAATCGTATTCATGTCGTCCAGCTCCCGTGAGGATGCCCCCAGAGTAATCCCTTCCCACGACACCGGAAAGGACGGGCCGCCCTCGCAGGGGGAAGCGAGAAGGCTTGACCCGGGTTAGACTCCGGCATGATTTCCTGGACCGTCACGGATTTCGATGGGATCGGCACACGGACGCTGTATGAAATCCTTCGCCTCCGCGCCGAAGTCTTCGTCGTCGAGCAGGTCTGCGCCTATCTGGACGTGGATGGCCGCGACCTCCTCGCCACTCACCTCATTGGACACCGGGAGGATCGCGTCGTCGCCTACGCACGCTGGTTCGAGGAGGAGCCGGGGACTTGGTCCCTCGGGCGCATCGTCACCCATCCGGATGCGCGGGGAGAAGGGCTCGGGACACGGCTGATGTCGGAAGCGGTGCGACAATTGGCGGACCGGACCGTCGTGATGCACGCGCAGGCGCATCTGGCGGCCTTCTACTCCCGCTTCGGCTTCCACCGGGAAGGAGAGCCCTTCCTCGAGGACGGCATTCCTCACGTCTTCATGAGACGGAAGGCGGGAGAGTTCGTCCCCCCCGCCGCTCCGCCGTCTCAGTCGAAAAGACCCTCGTAGCGGTCAACGAAAGAGTCGATCACACCTCGCCACGTGGCGGGGTACTCGCGAAGAATGACCTGACCGTCGGCCGTGAGATCCGTCACCGGCTGCACCCACACATGGCGCGGCTTGCGATGAGCCAAGACGTAATCGCGAATCTCGAGGAACCTGGCGTCGGGATGGGTGTACTTCTCATAGAGCGCCCTTCCCGCCGTCGCATTCGCCGTGGCCTTGTAGACGTTCAAATGGGTCAGGAAATCGCCGATGGCGGCGCGCCCCTTGGTCTCGATGGCGTCCGCATTCAGTGCGCAGAACCAGTCTCCCTTCTCATCTTTGTAGACGCGCAGAAGATCCGACCCAGCCTCGAGCATCACCTGCAGAAGGGCGAAGCGGGCCATCATGTGGGCCTGGCCCCAGCGGTTCTTGGAGGGGTCGTAGAAGGTCAAAGCCTGCAGACCCGCGCGCGCCATGGACAGCCAATTGACGTAGGCCACGTTCTTCGCATCCTTCCCCGTGTGCCCGAAAATCGCGAGGACGCGAGCGTCGGTCCCCAGATAGAGTCCCACGGCTTCCGCGCGACACTCTTCGTACGACGAAGAGATCGTCGTGAACTTCGAGCCCCAGGTCTCACCGGGCTTGTACCAGGAAGCCACTCGCTTGCCCGTCGTTGGATCGACCGTGGTCGGGTCGAAGTTCAAAGTCCCGTCATCGGCCTCGACGAACAGTTTCCCCGACCCGTGCCCCAAGAGTTCGTGCAGCCCGACCTGAACCTCGAAGGACTTGCCGACCAAATCCCGATAGAGTTCCTGGTCCTTCTCCTCCAGGAACGAGATCCTCTCCTTACTGGGGCCGCGGGAGCGAAGAACGTTCCCAAGGCTCACGTTCTTGAACCCGAAATTCTGACGGATGTCATCGTAATTCGGGATGTTGATCCCCGCGGGGATTCCGCTCGATGCGAACGTGAGCACCTCGAGCGAGGTGAAGTCGGGCTTGCGGAATGCGTCCTTCTCGAAGGCCTTCCCCCAGGGGAGCAAGGGGATGAGCTCGGGAGCCTTCGCCACGAGTTTTCCAAACTTGCGGGTCTGCTCCTTGTTCACCATCGCCACGAAACCCTCCCATTCGGCTCGTTGCCCCATGGGGTCGCGATAGGTCTCGATGAACCCCAAGTCCGTCTCGACGGCCGGCCCCTTGTCCAGGACCCAGTACCTCTGAGAGGCCTTGTGATCCTCGATGTCGCCCCCGTTGAAGTGGGCGATGTAGGAGAGGATCATCTTCGACTCGGTGTCGTTGGCCGTGTAACACAGGGCTTCTTGGAGCGCTTCCACCACCATGCGGAGAGCTCTCGCATGATCCCCGTACTGAATGCGAATGGAGCGGTTGCGAAAGGTGGCGGGAACCGGGGGACGTTCGAGGGCGGAAGCGACGGCCAGAACAAGCGTCCCGTCCGGCTCCTTGAACACGCGTGTGTTCCACGCTTCCATGCCCCGCGACTTCATGAACTCGGCCACGAGTTGAATCTCGTCAGCGGTCACGTCGTCCCCGTAGTAGGCGGAGACGCCCGAGTCCCCGAGTCCCAGGGACAGGACGGAAGGGTCCAGGGAGTAGATCGGTTCTCGGATCGACTCGAAAAGCCGGCTCAAACGACCGTGCTCCCCGCCACGGTCTTCTCCATCCGCCACATCGTCGGACAGCAGATCGGCGGCCGCGGCGATGAGTGCGAATTTGTCCGCCGAGAGCCTCGGGATGAACTTGGTGTCGCCAAAGGAAAGGTAGTTGCCGCAATTGGAGAGGACGCGGGCGGCGTACTGCTCGAACCAGGTCAGTTCCTGATCCGTGACTCCCAGCCGCGTGGCCGTCTTACGGAGGGCCACCGGGTGTTGCTTCCCGATCCCCACGATCAACTCCAACAGACCGGGCGACTCCGCGGAGAGCTGCTCGAAGGTGATGAGATTCCCAAGCCAGGACGCCTCGGACATCCAGTGCGCATAGAGTTTTTCCCTGGGGGTGAGAGCCTCGAAGGCCTCCCGCGCATCCAACGCCCGCACCGGCAGATCCTCGGGAGTGATATAAAGGGACGGATCGCCCTGCCCGACCGCGGGCTGAAGATTCGAGATCAGTGCCGTTGCGAGGCACAGAAAGGCCGACAACATCGTTCTCATGGAACGTCTCCTCTCAGCAAGAATTCGGATGAGAGAGGGTAGCCGCACCCAGGCCGGGGCTCCATCCCCCTCACCGGAAGGCGACATGAGGGTTTGGCAAAGTGCCCGCACCTGCCGGGGACCCGGGCGGTGACATCGCTTCGAATCCCAAGGTGGGCGGGCGTGGGTCTCGTGCTTGGAGGACTCCTGGCCCTCCTCGAGGGAGCGAGCGCGTCGCTTCTTGCTGGCGGGCACGCCGTCGGGCGGTTCTGGGCCCTGCCCTGTCTCGTCCTTCTCGTCGCCGCGGCGACCCTGGCGACGCTGCTGGTCTGCATGCTCGGCCGACCGGGACTCATAGGCGCCGCCTGCTTTCTCGGCTACATGGCCGGCCACACCGCCGCGGCCGGCGCCCACGCGCGACGACTCCCCATGGCACCCCACTGGGATCTCATCCTGGCCCTCCTGCTTCCCGTGGGCCTTCTGGCCACACGCCGTCTCGCCCTGCGGATGCCGCGACGATTCGCCGCGCTCGGGGTGGTGGTTTTTCTCGCGGCAGCCTTCACTCAGCGGGGCCGGTACCTCGAACTGAGGGAAATCGCAGCCGGGTTGGCGGCGCTGTTCCTCATTCCCCTCGCCCTCGACTGGGGTGGCCGGCTTCGCCCGCGGCTCGCTCGCCGTGCGCTTGTGATGCTCGTCGTCCTCGCGATTCCGTCGGGTCTGCTCGCCGTCCTGAGGCCGGAACCCGTCCAGTGGGCCCAGGCTTCCGGGTCCGCGACGACCCTGCTCGTCGCCCGCCTGCGGACGGCCGGATTCCTCCGTCAAGACGACGGGGCTCCCCCTCGCTCGGTGTGGCCCGATTACTTCGAGGGCCCCCTGCCCGACAAGGTCCAATCCTGGCTGGACGCGGGAGAGGACCGTCGCCCCGAGATGGTCGTCTTCGTTACGGTCGATGCCCTGCGTGCGGACGTGGTCGGTCGCCGCGACGGGAACGGTGACCCCGTGACCCCCACCCTCGACCGCATGGCGCGGGAGGGTTTCTCGTTTTCGCGGGCCTACGCACCCGCGCCGGGGACCCACCTTTCCTTCTTTGGGTTTCTGAGCGGTTTCTACCCGAGTCAATACCTGGCGCAGTCGGACGCGTTCAACAGCGTCCCGCTGATCACCGAACGACTCCAAGCGGGCGGCGTGCAGACGAGGGCCTCCTTCCCGGTGAACGGTCTCACGCTGGAGCCCGAAACGTTTCGCAGGCACCACCTCGACTTCGAGGTCGCATCCGGCCACCCATGGGAGGATCCTCCGGTGGACGAAACGCTTCGCCTCCTGCTCGAAGACCGAGACACGCGCCCGTGCTTCGCCTACTGGCACATCCTGCGGGCCCACTTCCCCTACGAGGGTCAAGGTTCACTCTGGGAACGGTATCTCCAGGACATCCATGCGGCCGATCACATGGTCGAGCGCCTCCTCGCGGCCATCGCCGCCAAGAGCTGGGGACGTCGGGTCTGGGTGGTCGTCAGCGCGGACCACGGAGAGGAATTCGAGGAACATGGGGCGCTCCGCCACGGCACCCAGCTCTACGAGGAGTCGGTCCACGTCCCGCTCATCGTCTGGGGCGCACAGGTTCCGAAGGGGACGTCCGATCGCCCCGTGAGCCTCGTGGAGATCCCCCCGACCCTCGAGGAGATCTTCCGACTTCCCACCGCCGGGCGACCGCACTACGCCGGAAGAAGCCTCCTCCCGCTGATGCTCGGGTATCACGACGCGGAACGCCCCGAGGGCGTGCTCATCGACAATCCACCCGTGGGTGTCGCCCGATGGAACACGCTTTCCGCCGTCGCCACACGAGAGTGGAAACTCATCACGAATGAGAGAACACGCACCGAAGAGTTGTTCGACCTGGCCGCCGACCCCCATGAGACGCGCAACCTCGCATACGAACGACCGCACATCGCCGCGGCCCAACGGGGGCTCCTCCGCAGCCTGCGAGCTCACGGTTCTCTCGGACAAGGCGACGTCTATGCCGATCTCGAGGGGCTCCAGGATCTCTTCATGGAGGCGGAGGCGGTCGGCCCCGGCGCGGTGTTGGCCCAGCTGAGATTGATCAAGCACCTCCCCAGGGATCTACTCGTTCGCTACCTCCTCTACATTGCCTCCGTCGCGGAACCTGTCTCGATGCGGGAGGCCGCCCGCTCGTTCCAAGACAACCCCGATCCGCTGGTCCAGGGCTCGCTCGAAGTGCTGAAGGCTCAACGTGGCTTGCTGGACCGGGACGAGGTGGTCGCTCTCGTCACCGACCGCGAGTTCGCGGAGAACGCGGACTGGGAGGCGGCGCGTCATGCCCTGGCGGCGCGTTTCCGCATCCCCGTGGACGACAGGGATGCGGCGCCGGAATCGCTGCGGCTGCGGCTTCTGCGC
This sequence comes from Planctomycetota bacterium, assembly GCA_011369445.1. Lineage (GTDB taxonomy): Bacteria > Planctomycetota > DRQF01 > DRQF01. Next base: position 38,563 of record DRQF01000026.1, read on the forward strand.
GCCCTTTCCCATCTCGTCGTGCGTGGTGAGGCCCCCCCCGATGGCCTGTGTCGACAGGGCCTTCGCGCCCGGAGTGCCTGGACGCGACTCGAGGCGGCCCGACTCGCTCGGCATGCCCCGACGACCATCTCAGAGGACGATCTCCTCTCCGCCCTCGACCGAGCCCGCGAACCCCACCTCGCACGAGAGCTCCTACTCGGTCTCGATCCGTCGTCTCCGCGCTCCATGGCTCGCCTTCTCGAGCACCTCGACCCCGCCCACCCCCTCTTGGCCCAGGCGGCCATGGCACGTTTGGCGGCTGTGAATCCGATGCCGCCGGGGCTCACCGCGATCTCGTTCGCCGACCCGAAATACACGGGATCGGACGGTCCGTTCATGAAGGGTGATCCCATTTTCGCCCGAGGACGATCGCGAACCATGCGGTTGCCGTACGCAAAGCCGCCCGGGGAGGTCCTCGTGGGACTGTTTCTCACGTTTCCTTCAGACGGCTCGCAGGCCGTCCGCTTGATGCTTCGCTGCGGGGCGCGCTCCTGGCCCATCGACTATCCGCCCCGCGATCCGGCCCTCCCCGTGATCATCCCCATGACCGGGAACGAATCCGCCCCACTCGTTCTCGAGATCATCTCCGGCGATCCCCGCAACCTGCGCCTGGCCGGTCTCATCGCCTGCTCGTTGGCGAAGCGATCCTCCTCAGGACACTGAGCCGCCGCGCACGCGCCGCGCCGCGCGGCGTGCGAGCTTCCCGAAGAGTCTTCGTACGTCTTGCGAGGTTCCCGATCCATAGCCTCTCAGAAACCGCCAGCGCTGGGAGCGCGTGAACCCCGGCGTACGACGATTGAACGCGTCGAGGTCTCGAAGTCGCGCCCGGGCGCGCAGGCAGGTGAGTCGACTCTTCTCCATGTCGATCAGCGACACTCTCCACACGCCGTCATCAGTCCGCTCGAGAAAGACATGCTTCGGATACAAGGCGCCCTGACGGTAGCCCAGCCGATGAAGACGCCCCACGACCGCGGCCACAGCGTCGATGGCGGCATGAAGCTCGCGGGGAGGTGGCCAACCGGACTTCTCCCACTCCTCGATCCAACGGTCGAGGGAACGGGCCCGGGGGACCTCTTCCAAGAGCAAGAGCGCTTGGAGCGCGCCGTTGCGGATGCGCTCGCCGAAGGCGATGGGGCGAGGGACGGGGAAACCGACCCGCCGAAGCGCGACCAGGTTTCTCCACTCCCTGGCGCAGGTGGACTCTCCCCGGAAGGGGTGACGAAAACTCCGGATGCGATGGTTCTCCTGACGCTTCAGAAAAACAGTTCGGCCGGGTGTCCCCGCGAGGACGAGACGTCCGACACGGCTCCAACCGCCCCGTCTGCGGTTCGGCTCCTCCACGTCCGGAAGATCCGCCCTCCAAAGAGAGTCGAAGTCGGTCCAGCCCCGAGCGCGCAGTGCCTCCACCCAGATTTGGTCATCGATCCAGTCCATGCTCACAGGCGAGTCTAAGGGTTCCGGCCGCGGGGCGCACCCGGCCACTTTCGACCGGGCGAAGATCGGTTATCCTTCCCCCCTTCTCAAATGGAGCAATGACCATGGAATCGGGAATCGAGGAGGTCCAACCCCGCGGGCGCAACGGTCTTGGCATCGCGGGCTTCGTGCTCTCCATCACTTGTTGCCTTGCCATCCCCGGCACGATCCTCAGCCTCATCGCGCTCAGGCGTTCGCCGAAGATCTTCGCAATCCTGGGCCTCATCATCGGCCTCCCCCTGGCGTCGATCCAACTGACGTTGGCGGTCAAGCAGGATCAGACGGGCTACATCTTCGGCGAGAAGGCCGGGCAGTACATCGAGGGGGCCTGGGACTCCGTGATGGTCAATACGCAAAGCGCGACCTTCCGCGAGACCCACGGTGGCCGCTACCCGCAGACCGTCGACGAGTTGACCGATCTCGAGGAACGCTACAAGACGGATCCCTGGGGACGGCCCTATGGCTTGGAGCTGGTTCGCATGAAGGAGAAGCCTGAGCTGATCAGTCTTCGCCTCATCTCGAAAGGGCCCGACGGCATCGCGGACACGGCCGATGACGTGGCGTGGCCGCCCAAGGACGATGAGCAATTCGAACCGGTGCCGCCCGAAGAGATCCAGAAGGAAACCAAGACGAAACCCGAGGGTAAATGACACGGGCACGACCGTGCCCCACGAGGAGACGAGAATCATGAGAAAGACGCTTTGGAGTCGCACCCTTCTGCTGGCCGCCCTGGCCCTTTCCCTGCTCGGTCCAGCGAGAGCTCAGCAGGAAGTCGACCTCGGCCTGGGAAAGATGTGGCCGTTCGAATCCATCCCCGCCGACTACTTCGAAAAGCACCATGGCTTCGTGCCCACTCAGGAATGGCTGGACGCGGTTCGATTGGCGTCGATCCGCTTCGGGAGTGGCTGCTCGTCGTCCTTCGTCTCGCCGAAAGGCCTGGTGATGACCAATCACCATTGCGTGCGCGACTTCATCGCCAAGGCCTGTCCGCCCGACCAGGACTGGGTGAAGAACGGATTCCTCGCGAAGCGCCTGGAGGACGAGGTGCCCCTCGAAGGTCTCACCGTGCAGCAACTGGTCGGAATGGAAGACATCACGGAAGCGATGAATGCGGGCATCACGCCCGAAGATTCCGTCGACACGATCGCCGCGAAGCGCCAGGCCAACGAGGAGAAGATCCTGCAGAAGGCGGGCGAGGAGCATCCCGATCTCACGGCCCGCACCGTGAAGCTCTACCAGGGTGGAAAGTTCGAGCTCTATCTGTACAAGGTCTTCACGGACCTTCGCCTGGTCTGTTCGCCCCATCTCCAGACATCCCACTTCGGTGGTGACCCGGACAACTTCACCTACCCTCGCTTCGGTATCGATTTCACCTTCTGCCGTGCCTACGAGGACGGTAAGCCCGTCGATTCCTCCGCCTACTACTTCAAGTTCGATCCCGAAGGCGCCGAGGAGGGCGAGTCCGTCTTCGTCACCGGCAATCCGGGTCGTACCGAGCGTCTGTTGACCTACGCCCAGCTCGAGTACAAGCGCGACGTCGAGCTTCCCATGATCCTCGACATCATCGATACCCGTCTGGCCACCATGCGTGCGCGGGCCCAAGCCAGCGAAGAGGCCGAAAAGCAGCTCCGCCCCGGCATCCTGGGTCTCGAGAACGCCCAGAAAGCCTACCGGGGATACTGGGCCGGGGTGAAGGACGCCGAGCTGATGGCGAAGAAGAAGGCCGCCGAGGCGGAACTCCGGCGCCGGGTCAACGCCGACCCGAAACTCGCGAAGCTCTACGGAGACGCGTGGGACGCATTGGCCAAGGTGGCGGACCAAAAGCGGACCCTCACCCCGAGCCTCCGCTATCACCGCACCTTGGGGATTCCCCTGATCTCCCGAGCCATGGCCGTTTTGGACGCAGTCAACGAGAAACTCTCGGAGGAGGCGCGCTCGGAAGCCGCGTCGAAGGCCACGAGGGGGGACGCCCACCTCGAAGGCGGCCGTCTGGCCGCGGTGGCGACCAACCTCGAGGTGGCGCGCCGATGGCTGGGCAGCGATGACGCCTACATCCAGGCGCTCTTCGGCAACGCCGAGAAGGCAGAATCCGCTTTGCGGGGTCTGGAGAAGAGGAGTCGACTCGGAGATGCCGCCTTCGTGCAGGGCCTGATCGAAAAAGGCGCAGGCGCCGTCGCCGCCTCCGACGACCCCGCCCTCGTGGCGGCAAGAGCGCTGCGGGCGGCGATCGACCGTAACAAACAGCTTCAGCCCGAAGTGGCCGCCGCGGAGAACGTTCACAAGGCCCGTATCGGGCAGGCCGTGTTCGCCCTGTTCGGAACTTCCGTGTCACCCGACGCCACGGGGACCTTGCGGCTCTCGGACGGGAAGGTTCGCGGCTTCCCGTACAACGGGACGATCGCCCCTTGGTTCACCACCTTCTACGGCCTCTATGGGCGCAACGTCGCTTTCGGCAACAAGCACCCCTTCGACCTTCCGGAACCCTGGCTCGCCAACAAGGACAAGATCGACCTGTCCCGCCCCGTCGATTTCGTGGCGACCAATGACATCATTGGCGGCAACTCGGGGAGCCCCGTCATCGACAAGGATCGCCACGTCGTGGGCCTGGTCTTCGACGGCAATATCGAGATGCTGGCGAACAACTTCTTCTACCGAGGCGACATTCCCAGATCCGTAAATGTTCATCCGGCCGCCATCATGGAGGCATTGACGAAGATCTACGGTGCCTGGCGCCTGGTCGCGGAACTTTTGGGACAGGACTGACAGAGCCGCGGGACAAAGGTGTCCCCACTCCATGAAGGCGGGGTCGTGACTCGGGTCACGACCCCGCCTTCGTGGGATCTCGGCGCAATGCGGACCCGTGCAACAGCTGCACGAGGCCGATGACGGCGCCCCAGAGAAAAGCTCCGCCGGCCGCCAGACCTATGAGAAGGCGAAGGAAACTGGCCACGTCGCCTCGCGACGCGACCACCCGTTCGGCAAGCCGTGGGCCCTCGTCCCAGGGGAGGACGACGTTCGTTTCCGCCCATCGCTCCTCGCGCACCCGGAACCCGCCCCGGCCATCGAGTTCGATCCTCAGGGCCCACGGCCCCGAATCGGTGGGAGGGTGAACGGTGTCGAGACCCTTCCACTCCGATCCGCCGAAGCGCCGGTGCACCTCGATGACGAGGTCGACCCCGGCCTTCGCGGCGAACTCCCTCCAGTCTCCCTCTCTTACTGCCCCCCGTTTTCGCTCGTCCACGACCAGCAAGGGCGCCGATGCCAGATCGGGCGCGAGGGCGTTCAGGGGGGTGAAACGGGTGGCATCTCCCAGGAAAAGGATGCGCAGGGCGCCTGGAATCAGAAACACCCGGGGCTCCACGCCGACCCTTCCCGACAGCACGGGAAGGCCGCTCACCGAGAGTGCGCGGCGAACGATGTCCTCGTGGGCCGCGTTCCCCCCGTCTCCGGTTTCTCCGATCCAAACGAGGAGGTCCTCATCACCATCCCCGAGATTCCGGCCGGTTTCGATCGCCGTCACGACGTCCAAGCCCCCCATGGCCAAAATGACGGGAGTCCCGACCTCCTTGGCCTTCAGTCGCCCCATCAATGCCTCGGCCACGGGGGCGTCGTCCGTGATCTCACCCACCGAGAAGCTCGTCCCGTCACGGATACCCGGCCAGAGGAAAACGCCCGCCAGAACCCCCGCCAAGAAGACGAATCGCCCCCACCGCCCCCCGCGTAGCCAGCCCGCCCAGCCCGCTCCGCAGAGGACGGCCCCCGCGAGAACGCTCGAGGGGATGAGAATCGCGACACCGAGGGCCGCCAAGCTCATGCCAGAAACAAAGGCCGCGAGATGAAGGAGAGCCGCCGCACGCCCACGACGCTCGCCCGGCACGCGCGAAAGCGAGACGAGGACGGCCGCCCCGCCAGCCAGGCTCACGAGGACGAAAACGAGATCCAGAGCGCTCATGGCTCAAGTCTACCCGCGACGGGAGCCCCCCTCATCCCGAAGATCCTTTCATCCCGGGACGCCCCGTTTCCCACAATCTCGCTCTCTTCCTGGACGACGGCTCACCGGCTCCATACCATTCCCCCATGGCGATACTTTCATTCCGGTGGTTTCGATGGATCTGCAGTCTGACCCTTCTCGTGATGGGTCCGTCGACGCAGGCCCAGAACCGTCCCTCGGAGCTGGTGCTCACCGAACGGTTTCCGCGGATCATCCACGTCGACCTCGGCGAGAATAGGATGGTCAACGGCAGTCTGTACGACGACATCGCCAAAGAGCTCCAAAGAGCGGAAGGACGGGGCCCCGTCGCCGTCGTCCTCAAGATCGACTCCGGAGGAGGTGAAGTTCCGGCAGCCCAGGACATCGTGGCATTGATCCGATCCTATCGGGAGAGCGATCAAGTTCGCGTGTTCGCTTGGGTCCCGCGGTTCGCCTACTCCGCGGCGGCGTGGATCGCTCTCGCATGCCGAGGACTCTTCATCGCTCCCGACGCGACCATCGGCAACCTCCAGCCCCTCGTTCAGAGCTTTCGAGGCTACGAACTCGCGCCGGGGAAGATCGTTTCCTCCCTCGCCGAGGAGGTCGTCGTCACATGCCAAGACAACGGTGTCCAACCTCGGTACCCGAGGCTGTTTCTCTTGGCGATGGTGGACCGAGACATCGAGATCGTCGAGCTCCACGACGTGAGTCGGCCCGAGGCGCCCCCCATCTACATGCGAGCCACTGACTTTCGCGCTCGTCCGGCGAAGGAACGCGCTCGATACGAACCGAACTACATCGGCACGCCGGAGAAGGCCCTCACGACCAACGGGCAGCGGTTGATCGATTTCGGATTCCCTGTTCGATTGGTGAAGATGGAGGAGCAGATTCGCGACATCATCGGGACACCCGATGTCGAGATCGAGGAACGCGACCTGTCGGGGCCGTCCGCCCTCGGCTTCCACATCGACTGGAGTGTCATCCTCCTGGTGGCCGCCTTCATCCTCCTAGCTCTCGAATTCAAGACGGCGGGCGTCGGCGTTTTCGGGGTCATGGGAGTCCTCGCGATGATCCTCTTCTTCCTCGTCCAAGCGGACTGGGAGCAGTCGGCGATGTTGCCCATCGCGATCTTCCTGCTGGGAGCCTTTCTCCTTCTGGTCGAGGCCATCATCCTCCCCGGATTCACCATCCCCGGCGTGCTCGGTATCCTGATGATCCTGTACGCGACTTGGGTCGGCTTGGTCCATCCGGAAGCCCACACCCTTCCCCCTTGGCCGGACTTCGACGACAAGACGGAGGTGCGGGGCATAAGGGATTGGGGTCTCACGATCCTTGGCAGCTTGGCGGTGGGGATGGGCGTCGCCATATCCCTGGGAAAGGTCCTGCACCGCATCCCGTTCTTCTCGCGCATGGTGCTGATTCCGTCTATGGCTCTCCGCATGAAGCAACGGACTGCCGAATCCGCGGAGACCGCGGGGGGACCGATGCGAGCCGCCGATGGGACGAGGGCCACCGTCGTGGTCGGAGCCCGGGGCATCGCCCATACACCGCTGCGGCCGGCGGGCGTCGCCCTCATTGCCGATCACAAGATCGACGTGGTCACACCGGGAATGTGGGTCGAGAAAGGAACGCCCGTGGAAGTCGTCGAGATCTCGGGGTTGCGGGTCGTCGTCGAGCCCATCGATCATAGCAACGAGGTCCGCGACGCATGACTCTCGTGATCATTCTCATCCTCGTGGGGTGCACGCTCGTGGTCGCGGAGCTGATGTTCCCCAGTTTCGGGATGCTCGGCATTCTCGCCGTCACGTCGTTTCTGGTTGCGATCCTGAAGGCCTTCGCGATCAGCCCCAAGTCCGGGTACATCGCCGTGGGCGGCGTCTGCGTGGCCGTTCCCCTGGGGATCTGGATCGGTCTCACACTCCTGCAGCATACGCGGCTTGGAAACAGGCTTCTCATGAAGGGCCCTCCGCCCGACCAGAACCAGGCCGCCACCACTCCAGATCTTGCAGAGCTGGTGGGCGCTCGAGGTCATACCGTGACCCCCATGCGGCCGGCGGGGATCATTCAAATCGGAAATCGCAGAGTCGACGCGGTCAGCGACGGCTCCTTTTTGGAAAGCAATCGTCCCGTCCGCGTCACTCACGTGGAAGGAAACCGAGTCGTCGTCACGGGGGAGACCCCACCGACCGACGACACATGAATCAGGAGAATCCCATGATTCCCATCTTGGTCATCGATGCCTGGCAGATCGTTCTCGTCGTTCTCGCCATCGTATTCTTCGGTCTGTTCATCTTCGTGGTGAAGTACCTGAATCTCTACATTCGATCCCTGTTCTCGGGAGCAGGTATCGGCATCTTCGAATTGGTCGGAATGTCCCTGAGGAAGGTCAACGCCACGACGATCGTCAACTCTCGAATTCGCGCGGTCCAAGCCGGCATCGACATCGGCCGACAGCAGCTCGAAGCGCACTATTTGGCGGGAGGAAACGTCCGCAATGTCGTCTCCGCCCTCATTGCCGCCAACCGTGCCAAGATCGATCTGAAGTTCGATCAGGCCGCGGCCATCGACCTCGCCGGTCGCGACGTGCTGGACGCGGTCAAGACGTCGGTGAACCCCAAAGTGATCGACTGCCCCGATCCTGCGAAAGGCAAGCAGAAGATCTCGGCGGTGGCCGGAGACGGCATCGAGCTGTTGGCAAAAGCGCGTGTGACCGTGCGGGCCAACATTCAACGCCTGGTGGGAGGCGCCACGGAGGCGACCATCGTCGCGCGCGTGCAGGAAGGCATCCTGACGACCATCGGTTCATCGCAAGACCACAAGGTCGTCCTCGAGAATCCCGACATGATCTCTCAACAGGTCCTCGCCAAGGGCCTGGACGCCGGTACGGCCTTCGAGATCCTCTCCATCGATATAGCCGACATCGACGTCGGGCAGAACATCCGATCGAAACTCCAGATCGACCAGGCTGAGGCGGACAAGAAGGTCGCCCAGGCAAAGGCCGAGGAGCGAAAGGCGATGGCAATCGCTCGCGAGCATGAGATGCGGGCGCAGACGCAGGAGAATCGCGCCAAGGTCGTCGAAGCGGAAGCACAAATCCCGCTCGCCATCTCGGATGCTTTCCACAAAGGCAACCTCGGCGTCATGGACTTCTACATGATGAAGAACATCAAAGCCGACACGAGCATGCGGCAGTCGATTTCCGGCGACAACCCGGACCACGAGGACTGATTCGTGTCCGAAGAACTGAAAATCCTCTTCTACCTGTTGATTTTCGGACTGCCTCTCCTCGCGAACCTTCTCGAGAAGGCGCGCAAGAAACAACTCAAGGGGCAGAATCGGCCGCGTCGACGCGTCCAAGGACAAGCTCGCAAGCCGTCGGCACCCCGAGGAACGACCGGGCAACGACCGACCCTCGCCGAATGGATCGAGGAGCTGCGCAGGCAATCCGGCCAGGCCAGCGACGTCGCTCCCGCGCCGCCGAGTCCTCCCCTTCACGGGGACCTGCTCGCCGAAGAGGACGTCGTTCGCGCGGAGCCGGCGCAGGAGACGAAGCCCCCAGCACCTCCCCCACTGACGAGCTCCGAAACGGAACATGACGTTGAGCCGGAGGAGGCGCCCCTCGCGGACGCGGCTCAACTGATCGACTCGGAGGACTTGGCCGGTGCAGCGCTCCTCTCCTCGGCGGGAACGACCCTCGTGTCACCTTCGTCTAAGAAACGCGGCCTCGTCGTGAACCGAAGCGAGATCCAACGCGCCATCGTCATGCGAGAGGTCTTGGGCCCTCCACGCGCTCTCGCCATCATGGGACGGAAAGGCTGGTCGGAGAAGATCTGAACCGGAAGGACCGCATCGCCGGCGCGAAACCAGCGTTAGTCCCTTTCCCCATCGAGGGCCCGTGCGTCTCGAAGGGTCTTCGCCTCGCGGATGAGGCTACGAAGCCGCGAGAGGAGGGTGCGCCGGGAAAACGGCTTGGGGAGAATGGCCCATGGGACGTCCCTCGGCGCCACGAGATCGCCGTCCGCGGCGGCGTATCCCGATATGAAAAGAACCGGTAGGCCTGGCGCGAGTTCCCCCGCGATGCGCGCGACCTCTTGGCCTCCGCCGTCGGGCATCACGACATCCGTGACCAAGACATCGATCGACAAGGAAGGCTCCGCCAGTGCGTCGCGAGCCTCCCCGACCGAGGATGCGGTACGTACTGTGATCCCGGCATCGCGCAGACTCAACGCCAAGGCGGTCCGCACGGAGTCATTGTCCTCGACAAGGAGCAACCGGATCGGCTCCTCGCCTCCGCTCTCTTCCGGAGCCGACCGCCCCTCCTCAACTTTGGAATCGTCGGCGATCGTCTTTCCGGGAAACGCGATGAAAAAGACTGCCCCTTGCCCGGGCGCGCTCTCCGCAGCCAGCAATCCTCCGGCCTGCGTGACGATTCCATGCACGGTGGACAACCCCAGCCCCGTCCCTCCCCCTGCGATCTTCGTGGTGAAGAAGGGCTCGAAGACCTTCTCAAGGGTCTCCTCGTCCATGCCCACTCCCTCGTCCTCGACTTCGAGGACGACCCACTTGCCGGCGGGAACGATTTCGCATCCCAGGCGCCCCGGTTGCTCCAGGACGAGGTCGCGAAGTGACAGGGTGATGGTTCCCCCATGTGGCATCGCATCACACGCATTCACGACGAGATTGAGGACCACCTGCTCGAATTGAGCCACGTCGACCTCGACCGCAAGTCGATTGGAAGAGTGAAAAACGAGGCGCACGGTCTCGTTGACGATGCGCGCAAGCATGGGCTCCATGTCTCGAAGAATCGTATCCGGCCGGACCTTTTCGGGCTCCACGAATTGTCGTCGACTGATCGCCAAAAGCTGAGAGGTCAGCCTCATGGCCCGCTCGCTCGAGTCTCTGATGGTCTCCACCATGGCTCGCGAAGGGGAGTCATGCGGCAACTCGTCATCAAGAATGTCCGTGGCCCCGACGATGGCCGTAAGCACGTTGTTGAAATCGTGGGCAATTCCTCCAGCAAATCGCCCCACCATTTCCATTCTCTGAGCGCGATGGAGTTGCCGTTCGAGTTCTCTTCTTTGCCCGACGTCGGTGACCATGAGGAGAGTTCCCCCCAGTTCCGCGTCACCTTCGGGCATGGGAGTGGCCGCAATCCGGCACCAGACTTCCTCGCCACTCGCCCGGACTAGCTTCACATCGCTGTCCGGGGCCAGGTTCGCGACGTCGGCATCCACGCCGTCCGGCAAGAAATCTCCGAAGGAGTGACGCGCCAGTTCGTCCCCGCTCACACCCAGGATTTCGGCGATGCGCTCATTGGCGAATCGGGTTTCGCCGTCGGGACCCAGAACCCAGACACCATCCTGGGTCATATCGAGGATCCGCTTGGACTCCGCTCGGCGACGCCTGGCCTGCTCTCCCCTTCGCAGCACGGCAAGAGCCATTGCACTGATGGAAACGGCAAGGATGATGCCGACAATGAGAAGGCTCCTGGGAGGGGTTGTCTCCAAGCCCAACTCCGAGTCGCCCGGAACGGTGATCGCGAGGGTCCACGGATGACCGGCGAACGTGTAGGTGCGGGTCTGTGCATCTTGCCACTCATCGTCACTCAACATCCGCCCGATCTCGAGAATCAGGCGACCATGCTGAGAGAAGCGGTAGGAGAACTCCTTGTTTCCCAGGATCGGCGGGTCGAGACACTCCTCGAGGATGGGATGAAGTCGAAAGACACCATTGATGAATCCCTCGAGGCCCCCATCCTGCTTCGATACCGGCCGGTAGGCCGTGAAGCCCCACCCTCCCTGGGCCAACTGGAGAGCATGGGTGACGGCGACGCGGCGTTCGTCGCGTGCTCGACGGATCGCAGGACCGGCCTGAGGATGATTCTTCAGATCCAGGTCCAGCGCGGCTTCATTGCCCTCGACGGGACAGACGATGCGTATGACCCCGCTCGGATCCACCCAATTGATGGCTTGAAATCCCGGGAACTCCGCCTGCATCGCCAGCGACAGCCGGCAGAATCGCTCGGGACTGTGGTCGGAAACGCTCTCCCAAAGGCGGGCGAGCTGGTCCAGCGTGTGCATGCGCACATCGAAGAACTCCTTCAAGCGGAGGCAATCCCTCGAAACGGTGGTTCCCAGGATCAGACGGCGGCGTTCGCGGCGAACCCGGCTGTCGTAGGTCCAGGTTCCCCAGACCATTCCCAGCAGGAGGACGAGGATCCCCGCAGCAATCCAGCCGGACCGAGAATGGCGCTCCCTCATCCATGTTCCCCTTCCGGAGCACCGTAACACCGATGGAACCGAAACAAGTTCGGCTGAGAGAATCAGGAGATAATTCGGCCGTTTTCCATGTGGACGACGCGGCCGGCATGCCGGGCCATGCCTTCGTCGTGGGTCACGATGATCATGGTCTGCCCCGTCGTCGCGTTGAGGCGAGCGAAGAGATCCTGAACATGTTCCGACGTTCGGACGTCCAGGTTTCCCGTGGGCTCATCGCAAAGAAGGACGGCCGGCCGATTGAACAGCGCCCTCGCAATCGCGACGCGCTGGCGCTCGCCCCCAGACAACTGCTGAGGACGATGCTTGCTCCGATCGGCGAGGCCGACGGCATCCAGCAACTCGAGAGCTCGCGCGCGCCCCTGCTTTCGATATCTCATCCATGAAATGACGGATCGAGAGATGGTCCCCGGAATCATCACATTTTCGAGCGCAGTGAATTCTGGAAGAAGGTAGAAGAATTGGAACACGAACCCGATCCGGGCGGCCCGGACGGCCGCGCGTCGCCCGAGCGATGCAGTCTCTACGCGCTTCCCCTCGAAGACGATCTCTCCTGAGTCCGGCCGATCCAGAAGTCCCAGCAGGTGAAGGAACGTGCTTTTCCCGATTCCACTGCGGCCCTGGATGACGACGAGTTCCCCCTGCTCGACTTCAAAATCCAACCCCTGGAGAACGGGCAGCATGCCCCCTCCGGGCAAGGGATAGCTCTTCGTGAGTCCGCGGCACGTGTAGACGATTTTCGATTCACTCATAGACGAGCGACCTCAGCGGATCCAGGCGGGAAGCTCTGTACGCGGGCAGAACACTCGCCACGAGGCACCAGAGAAACGTGAACCCGCCAAGTCGAACCAAGTCCATGGTCTCGTAGGAGGTGGGCATCGTCTTGAACTGATAGACATCCGGAGGGAAAAGGTCGATGTCGAAGAGTCGTTCAAGAAACCGGATGATCTCGTCCAGATGCCAGACGACCTCCAACCCCAAGAACACCCCCAACAAGGTCCCGATGAGACCGAGCAGCCCGCCGTAGGTCAGAAAGATCCCCACCACGCCGCGGGAGGTCGCTCCCATGGAGAGAAGAACCCCAATGTCGCGGGTCTTCTCCAAGACGACCATGTAGAGAATGCCCGCGATACACGCTCCCGCGACGGCGATGATGCAGGCGAGAACGATGAGCATCGCGAGTTTCTCGAACTTCAACGCCGCGGCGAGATTCTTCATGCGGTCCTGCCATGTCCACACGCGCAAGGCCAGGAATCCTCGGCCGTGCTTCTCGAGGATCTCGGCTTTGACCTTTTCGGCCAAAGTCGGATCGGTGAGGCGCACGCGGACCTCGTCGCAGGCGCCTTCATTCGGGCCTCGCAACCACTCCTTCAGGTCCTGAATGTGGCAAAACGCGATCCCGGAGTCGTACTCGAATCGCCCGGATTCGAAACATCCCGTCACGTGGAAACGACGTTGCACGATCTTGACTTCACTGGGGTCCACGTCGTCGGGCGGCAACTCCGCACTCATGAGGGTGACGGTATCCCCGACGCCAACGTCCAATCGGTCCGCCAAGCGCGACCCCAGAACGATGCCCAACTCGGGCTCGCTGTCCGCGCCTTCCTGTTTCCAGAGGAAGGGCGTTTTCAAGAGGCGATCCGGCATGCGCAGCCTGAGGGTCGCCGTCCCATCGCCGACCTCGATGTTTCTGACGGATTCGATCATCTCTCTGAAAGGAATCACGTCGTTGACCCGGTCCGGATCCACACCGAAGACCTGGACGAATTTCTGCCGCTTGTCGCGGGTGATCCACGGCTTCGGTGCACGGGTGACGATGCCGGCCATCCTCAGAACGATCCGGGGCTCCATCGCGACGATGGGCCCGCCTTCCTCGCGGGTCCAGGGGCGGAGCATCTCCTGTACCCTTCGAAAGTGATCCTCGCTTCGGACGAGATCGTCCCGGCGGAGACGAACGCTCAAGTGCCCATCGACCTTGTAGATGGATTGACGGATGCGCTTTTGGAATCCGTCCATCACGCTTCCGACGACGAACATGGCCATCACGCCGAAAGCGATGGCGATGATCGACACGTAGGCGATGCGACGCCGAAGGAGGTATCGGAGGGCCAGAGCCAGCTTGTACATCGGTTCTCCGCGGAAGTCTCGCTCGCCGTGCCGCCGCACGGAGGCGAAGCGGAACCGGCCGAGCGGAGGACGGTAAGGAGAGAAGCGGGCGGGGTCAAGCGGCCGGAAGGTACGACGCCACGAGGATGTTCAGTTCTTCTTGCGGGAGCGGCGACGGTCCTGGTAGGGAAACAGATCATACCAGAGTCGCATATCCTCCTCCTCGTGGGTCCAGATCTCGGGCGGGCGACGGCTGCCATCGGCCCGTGGAACTCCGGGACCACGGTTCCCAAGGCTCCTGTGGATGTCCTCGATCACAAGGAAACGGTGGTGGAGGGCGGCCAGGAGGTTCCAGTCCGGAGAGCCTCCCAAGTCGTCGATCTCGACCTGCAGCCTCGCCTCCAGCAGCGCCCGTGACGTGTCCTCGTCGCGCTCCAGGAGATCCAAAAGATCGCGGCAGAGGGCGAGGGTCGCCTTCTTCTCCTTCCGCCAGGCGAGAATGCGGGATGCCAAGTCACGGAAGGTCTGCGGAGCCCGCAGGGCGAGGATCGTGAGAGCCGTCGCCTTCAGACCATCGAACCGGGTCTTGCGAATCAAGGTAGGCAGCGCAAAAACCGTGGTCTGTGAACGGCGCGCGGAGGCCAGGAGAGCGGCCCGCGCGACATCCTCCTTCTCCACGGCAAGAAGAGTCCGAACTCCTTTCTCCGCCGCTTCGCCTCCGTGGCGGCCCAACGCGAGTGCGATGACGGCGAGCACTTCCGAACGTGGCTCGCCTCGGGGTCCCAACCGGGCCAACAGAGCAGCCACGGCATCCTCTCCCGGCGCCTCCCCCAAGGCCAATGCCGCCAAGGCTCGCCGTCGGGAGCGAGGATGACGCAACTCCGCCCTCAGACGCTTGAGCGTCCCGGGCATCGTCGCTGGAGTGAGGGCAAGTCCAATCAAAGCCGCCTCTCCCACCTTCTTGTCGGAGTCGCGGAGCCGGTGGACCAGCTCCTGCTCGGCGAGAGGACCGCCGGCGTCGGCCAGCCCCAGGCACGCCGCCAGGCGAAGACTCTCCTTGGAACTCTTCAACCCCATGCGCAGGATCGAAACGGCCCCGCTTCCTCCGATGCGGCCCGCGGCAAGCAGGATCGCGGCCCGCGTCCGGCGGTCCTTCTCGCGGCGAAATGAGGCCTGGAGCTGGGGCAGGGCTTCCTCGGCACCCAAGCGACCCAGGGCGTACAGGACCGCACGGCGGGGACGGTCCCTGCGCGTTGTCCGATAGAGAGCCAGCAGGGGTGCGACGTCCCGGGCGTCGCCGAGGATGCCAAGCGTCATGACTAGGTGAGCGAGGGCCGGAGACGGGGACTTGGCGCCCCGTTTCGAAAACAACCGTTCGCGAAGAACCGACGCTGTCCGCGCATCGCCCATCCTCTGAAGAGCGAGAGCCGCCTGGCGCGCCTCCTCGGCGTTGGGACCGACGACTTTGCGCTCGAGGAAATCGAGGGCGGGGGCCCCCATCTCGACCAACGCCCTGCGGAGCCGCTGGCGATCCTCTTTCGATCCTATCTGGATCGCCCTCCACAGCCGCTTCAGCTCCCGTCTTTGGCTCTCGGTCGGCGCGAGTCGGGTCGAGCCCAGGAAGGCCGAAAACTCATCCCCGCCCGACTGGGCACGTCCGAGCACGGTCATGAGACACAAAGCGAGAATCGCGAGCCGACGGTCCATAACCCCAGTATAACGCTTCCGCCGAGGCGGCGAACTCAGGCAGGGAGGCTTCAGCCTTCCCTGGACGCCTCAACCCTACGCAATCCCATGGCGGCTAAAGCCGCCGGTCCAAGACACGATGCCGCGGCGTGGGTGGAAAGCAGGAGCTCATCAATCCAGAAGGCAAAGACGACGGGGACGTCGTCAATCCAGAAGAAAAGGCGCTACGTGCCCAGCGAGGGCTCTGGCCTTCCCGTAACCCACCACCGGGAAAATGGGATCATGCCCCCGGCCCCAGGCTATAATCCCGCCCACCGGTTCCGATGGATGGAGGTGACGACGCGTGAAGACGAACGAGGATTCTCGATGAACGACAAGAGTCGGAAGCTGTTCCTCGTCGACGGGTCGGCCCTCGCCTATCGCTCCCATTTCGGCTTCATTCGCACGCCACTCATCAACTCCAAGGGGATGAACACCGGTGCGATCATGGGCTACGCTCGAACTCTTCTGCGACTGATTCGGGAAGAACACCCCACCCACATGGCCGTGGCTTTCGACACTCCGGAACCCACATTTCGACACGAGATGTACCCCCCCTACAAGGCCACGCGAGAGAAGATGCCCGAAGAGATGGTGGGGCAACTTCCGTGGATGAAGAAGATCACCGAAGCCTTGGCCATTCCGGTCCTCGAGCTACCGGGGTGGGAGGCCGACGACGTCATCGGAACACTGGCGAAGAAGGCGGAGGAGGAGGGGTTCGAGGTCCGCATCGTGACGGGCGACAAGGACTTCATGCAGATCGTCTCTCCCCGAGTCGTTCTCCACGACATTCTGAAGCAGGGAAGCGATCTCATCGTCGTCGATCCCGCGAAGGTGAAGGAGAAGTTCGGAGTTCCTCCCGAGAAAGTCATCGACGTCCTGGCCCTGATGGGCGACAGTTCCGACAACGTCCCCGGAGTGAAGGGCGTGGGGCCGAAGACAGCATTGAAACTCATCGACGCCTACGGGAGCGTGGAGGGGGTTCTCGAGGCCGCTCCGTCGATCCCCCAAAAGAAACTTCGAGAGAACCTCATCCACGACGCCGACATGGCGCGCCTCAGCAAGGACCTGGTCACGATCCGCCTGGACTGTCCCATCGACGCCGACCCGAAGGACCTCAAGCTCGGGGAGCCGGACCGTGAGACGCTCGACGGGATCTTCAAGGAATTGGAATTCCGGTCCCTCAGGCAGGAGTTGAGCGCACCCACGAAAACGGTGGAAAAGCACTACGAGATCGTGAAGGACAAAAAGGAGCTCCAATCGCTGATTTCCAAGTTGCGCAAAGCCGGCAACTTCGTCGTGGACACGGAAACGACGTCGCTCAACCCCCTCGACGCCGAGCTTGTCGGTTTCTCGTTCAGCATCAAGGAAGGGGAAGCCTTCTACGTGCCCCTCAACGCCGAGCCGCCGGTTCTCCCGGACGATGGCGTGGGAACTCATCCGATCGTGAAGGCCCTCGCCCCCCTGCTGGAGGATCCCTGCATCGGCAAGGTGGCCCAGAACATCAAGTACGATGCATCGGTCATCGCGACGGCGGGCGTTCAGATGCGCGGCATCTGGTTCGACACGATGATCGCCAGCTATCTGCTGGACCCCATGTCCCGCTCCCATGACCTCGACAGCCTGTCTCTTCGCCATTTCGACTACACGAAAGTGAAGACATCGGAGCTGATCGGTTCTGGGAAGGATCAGATCACGATGGATCAGGTGCCCGTCGACGTGGTTGGCGAATACGCCGCCGAGGACGCTGATTTCACCTTCCGTCTGCAGCAGCTCTTCGCGCGCCGGCTCGAGGAGGAGGATCTGAGGAATCTCTTCGATCGCATCGAAATGCCGCTCGTTCCGATCCTCGTCGCGATGGAGCGGGCGGGCATCCGCCTGGACGTGGGCGCGTTGAGGACGTTGCAGTCCGAATTGGAGTCTCAGCTCAGGGGGGTGGAACAAGAGATCTACGCCTTGGCCGGTGAGACGTTCAAGATCAACTCACCGAAACAGCTCTCCGAGATCCTCTTTGAGAAGCTCGAACTGCACAAGAAACTCGGCACGCGTGTCCGCAAGACGAAGACGGGCTACTCGACGGGACAGGAGGTCCTCGAAGCCATGACAGGCCATCCCCTGCCCGCCAAGGTCCTGGAGTATCGCTCACTCTCGAAACTGCTCTCGACCTACGTCATCTCCCTGCCGAAGCTGGTTCGCCCCTCGACGGGTCGCATCCACACCAGCTACAACCAAGCCGTCGCGGCCACGGGACGTTTGTCCAGCAGCGACCCCAACCTCCAGAACATCCCCATCCGATCCGAACTGGGACGGCGCGTTCGCTCCGCGTTCGTGGCGTCCGCCGCGGACTGGAAGCTCGTCTCCGCCGACTACTCGCAAGTGGAATTGCGCATCTTGGCCCACATCTGCAAGGAGGAGGCCATGCTGGAGGCCTTCGCTCGGGGCGCCGACATTCATCGGGAAACCGCCGCACGGGTTTTTGGTGTTCCAGCCGAATCGGTCGACCCCGACATGCGCTCGAAGGCAAAGAGCATCAACTTCGGAATCATCTATGGCATGGGGCCCCAACGCCTGGCACGGGAGACCGAGATGACCGTGGACCAAGCCAAGGAGTTCATCGACCGGTACTTCGAGAACTTCCCAAAGGTCAAGGACTACATCGAGGCCATGCACGCGAAGGCGCGTGAAGAAGGTTTCGTCACGACCCTCTTCGGTCGCAAGCGTCCGATCCCCGAGATCCTCTCCCCCAACGGCGCCATCCGGTCCAATGCGGAAAACGTCGCGGTGAACACGCCCATTCAGGGAACGGGCGCCGACATCATCAAACTGGCCATGATCGAGGTCGACCGTTGGATGCGCGCCGCACGATGCCGCGGCCTGATGATCCTACAGGTGCACGATGAGTTGATTTTCGACGTTCCCGACGCGGAGGTGCCCCTGTTCCAAGAGAGGATCCCCGCCATCATGAGCGGGGTCGTGCGACTCGACGTCCCGCTCGTCGTCGACGTGGGCGTCGGCCGGAATTGGACCGAAGCTCACTGAACCGAGACGGCCCTTTTTTTCGTCAGCATGTAGAGGGCGGCCCCCGCGGCAAACGCAAAGACCCCGACGAACTGGGACGTGGAGAGGGGCCCCACGTATCCTCGATCCTCGTCGCCCCGGAAGAACTCCAGGGCAAAACGGGTTGCGGCATAAAGCATGATGAAGACCGACACGACCTGTCCGTCGAATCGTCTGCGGTGCCAGAGCCATCGGAGAATGAAGAACATCACGAGTGCGTTCAGACTCAGGTACAGCTGAGTCGGATGAAGCCACTGTCCGGCCAGCGCGCAGAGATTCCCGTTGTCCTTGGGAATCTCGATGCCGAAGAAGTCGCCGGGTTGGGTCCGCGTTGGAAACCGGATGGCAAGCGGAAAACTCTCGGAGACCGGCTTCCCGTAGTCGTCCCCGACGAGGAGACATCCAATCCGACCGATGGACTGACCGATGGCGGCGGCCACCGCGTAGATGTCGAGCACCTTGAGAATCGGAAGACCGGCCCGACGGCTGTACCAGGGCACGGCGATGAACGCCCCGATGAAGGACCCGTAGAACACCATTCCCCCTCGTTGAAGAGCGAAGGCCCTGAGGGGATGGCCGGCGAATTCGTCCCAATTCGTCAACACATAGAAGGCCCGGGCGCCAACGACCATCGCCAAGGTGAAGACGACGAAGAGGTTGCCCATTTTCTCCTCGTCCAGCCCCGACTTGCGAGCCAGACGCAGCGCGACCCAATTGCCGGCGAGAAGAGCGAGGACGACCATCAGACCGAAGCCGCGAATGGGGATCTCGTGGGCTCCGAAGATCTCGAACGGCAAGGGGATGCGGAAGATGACGGGAAGCATGGGGGCGGAGTGTAGCACTCCGCGGTCACGTCTCAACGGCGGGGGCCTCTCAGCGCGCGCCGGTTGCCGCTGTCCGGGTCCATCCCTATAGTGACCGAGGAGGGGACGCGACGCCCCTCGCCACTTTCCAAACCCACGAAACACGACGGGACGGCCATGGGCAATTCGAACCCCAATCCGGCCGGAAATCGCGGGCGCTTGAGCCTCCTCGCATGCGATTCCGGCCGAGCGTTCGCGAATCTGGTGCGAGAGCACCTCTCCCGGGTTCTTTCCGCGGAAACACGCCAGCCGACGAACGGGCTCCTCCGCGAGTCGGAAGAGATCAAGTTCGCCAATGGCGAGATCAAGACCGTCATCGGGGACAACATCCGCGGCGACGACGTCTACGTCATCCAATGCATGGACGACCCGTTCGCCGAACGGTCCGTCAACGACAACCTGATGGCCCTGGTCACGGCCCTGCATGCCGCCCGCCAGTCAGATGCGGAGCGCATCACGGCGGTGATTCCCCAGTTCCCGTACGCGAGACAAGAGCGTAAGAAAACCCGCGAGGGCATCACCGCCAGTGTCGTCTGCCGGCTCCTCGAAGATGCGGGAGCCGATCGCGTCATCACTCTCGACATTCACGCCGAAGCCATCATGGGATTCTTCAGATTCTGCACGATGGAGAACCTCCACGCCTCGACGGTCATCCTCGACTATTTTCGAGACAACTTCCCCGTCGACAACCTGGTCGTGGTCTCCCCGGACGTGGGAGGAGCCGATCGGGCGCGTCACTACACCAACCGCCTGGGCTGTCCCCTGGCCATCGTTCATAAGGCAAGGGATTACTCGAAGATCAGTGTGATCGAGAGCATGCGGCTGGTCGGTGACGTCCGAGGCAAGGACGTGCTCATGCCGGACGACATGATCGCCACCGGAGGAACTCTGCTTCGGGCGGCGTCCCTTTTGAAGGAAGAAGGGGCCAATAGGGTCTATTTGGCGTGTTCGCTGCCGTTTTTCAACGGGGGCGCCGTGGAACTTTTCGATCAGGGCCGGGAAAACGGCACATTTGACGCCCTCATCGGGACCGACGCCGTCACGCGCGGGCCAGAATTCTCGGCGGATCACGCGTGGTACCACGAAGTGTCCGTAGCGCCCCTCTTCGCGAAAGTGATCTTCAATATCAATCGGAAACGGTCGGTGAGCGCCCTTCTGAAGTGACGAGGGGCCCCGGGGTTGGAGTGAGTGCGCAAAAACGCTGAATCATCCCCCCAACCCCCGTGTTATGATTTTGAGCGATTCGAGCCGACCTGATCCGGCCCCGATTCGTACAGAAAATGAACAACGGACGGTCCATCTCGTCCGATCCAGCCCGGAGAATCGACTTCCATGCGCAAAGTCTTCATTCTTTTGCCACTCGCCTTTCTCGCCTGCGCCCTGCTTTTCCCCTCC
>DRQF01000027.1 GCA_011369445.1 Planctomycetota bacterium
GCGGGACGCCCAGGTGTCGGGCGTCCCGCGCGGAGGAATGGGGTCCCGCGTGGCATGCGGGACCCCCGAGGGTTTCGTGTTTCAGTAGCCGCAGGTGTAGGTGGTGTAGGGGGCGATCCAGCGGCGGCGGCTGACGTAGCTCCAGCCGCCGGGACGGATCACGTAGCGGACTTGGCGACCGAAGAAGTCACAACGGTAACCGTACTCGGCGGGGACCCAGACCCGGTCCTGATAGGTCTGCCAGTAGCCCCTGTGGTAGACGGTGCAACGATTCGAATGGATGTGGCGCCGCACGACGCGGTGGTGGCGCCGGACGCGGCGGTGATGTCTGCGGTGATGTCGGTCGTGGGACGAAAAGCCCAAACCGAGGGAGAAGTTGGAGTTCCCCACGTGCAGACCGACGAAGGTCTGGGCCGATGCGGTTGGGGCCGTCAGGGCCAGGGTCGCGAAGGTCAGACAAGCGGCGGCGAAAAGGGGTAGCTTTCTCATGGTCAGGGTCTCCTTGCCCCCCAGGGGCGGTCAGGCGCGAACTTCAAGGAGACAAAGCGATTGGCGTGCCGGAGCGCATGGGTAAGGTTGGAGGCGTCGTAAGTTGTTCATTGGCAGTGGCTTGTGATTCTTTGTTCTTGGGGCGCGTTGAGCGAGGCGGGCCGCTTTTGACCTCGGGAGAGGACAGGGCGCGACTCCCGGGGAGGACAGGGAAGGCCCTGGGGAGGGTGAGAGAGCGGGTTAGACTGCGCCATGCAACCCACCGCCCGCGGAATCCGTCTCTTCGAGGTCTTCGGGACCCCGGTCTATGCCGATCCCAGCTACTTCTTCCTGCTCCTCTTCTTCGGGTTCGGCTATTTCCAAGAGGGGATGGGGGCCGTGTTCGTCGTGGCCTTTGCGGTGACCGCCTCTTTGCTCGTCCACGAATTCGGCCACGTCCTGGCGGCGAAGACCAATGGATTTCAGGCAGTCGTCATGTTGTGGGGCATGGGCGGCATGACCTATCCCTCAGGCATGGCGCGGGGGTGGCGGAGCGTCTGGATGTCCATGGCCGGGCCCCTGGCCGGACTCATGCTGTGGGCCGTCACCTGGTTTGTCTTCATGCCCCCCTGGGGCGTCGATCTCGGGTTGAAGACCGACCCGAGCGCGTTTCTCGAGCCCTATCGAGCCATCGGCCCCTACCAGCTCACTCTGGGCGATCTGCTTTGGCTTCAGCTCTGCTGGATCAATCTGGTCTGGAGCGTGCTCAACCTGTTGCCGGTTTTCCCTCTCGACGGAGGCCAGGTTCTCCGCTCACTCCTGTTGATGAGGTTTCGCGCCTACGAGGCCGATCGCATGGCGGCTTTGGTGGGCACGGTCGTGGGTGCGGCCGCGGGGGTGTTCCTCTGGATGGCTTTGAATTCCGTACTCTCTTTGGTGATCTTCGGTTTCCTCGCGTTTCAGAATTGGCAACGCTATCGCCTCAGTCCATGATCTCCGACGAGATTTCCCGGGACGCGCCACATTGCAACGGGCCGGGGCGCGGCCCGGACGGAGCCTGACCTGCCTGGGGGCATCATGAAGAAGACTCTTCCCTTTCTGATCGTGGCCGCCGTCGGCTTCCTCGCGGTTCTGGCCTTTCTCTCCTTCTGGGGGGGCGACGGTTCCGAAGACGCCATCGGTCGTTCCGAAGGCCCGTTCCAGGTCAAAATTCGCGACCCCATTGACTTCGCCGAGCCATCCAGGCACACCGGACGCCTCGCCTCCGTCACCATCGAACCCGTGGAATCCGCTTCCGCCGACACGAAGCGAGGCCGTCTCGTCGTCACGGTGAAGACCATGGGAGGAAGCCGCCCTGAGGTCTTGAAGGCCCGGATCGATCCGGAGGGCTGGGCCCCGGACACGACGAAGACCGGGTTTCGTTGGGACGACCTGAAGGCAGGAACCTACGCGGTCACGGTCTACGGGGGTGACTACGTTCCCGTCACCCGTCCCGGGGTTCCCGTGGAACCGGGACGCCTCACCCGTCTCGAAATCCCCATGGTGCTCGGAAAGCACGTGCGCGGTCGGGTCATCGACGCGCTGGACAAAAGACCCATCGCCGGGGCCGTCGTCGACTTCGGCGGCGCCGTACGCGTGACCACCGATACGGCGGGTCGGTTCGAGGTGGATCCTCTCCTGTCTAAGCGGACTCTCAGGCGGATCACCATCACCCATCCCGACTACGACAGGCAGGTCTACCGGGACATGCTCATCTCGGATACCCAGGAGTTGGAGCTCCCCCTCGGAGGAGGCCTGGGCCAGATCGTGGGGGAGGTGGTGAACCGTTCCGGTCGCCCGCTCCCCGATCGCTACGAGGTTCGAGTCACCATCGAGCCCCTCTATGAGCCGCGGCGGTCGATCTGGCTCGAGGGCGGTGTGGATCGCTTTCGATTCGATCACGTCTACGTCACTCGGTATCGCGTGGAACTCCATTTCCCGAACGGAGAGTTCCCCACCCAGTACCAGTACGTCGAACTGACGGGGGACGAACCCGAGCAGACGATGCGATTCGTCTTGGAGAAGGGAACGACGCTCTCCGGGCAGTGTTTGGGACCGAAGAACGTCATCGCCGGGCTCCGCATCGAACTGCGTAACTTGCGCAACGAGGTCGTGGCCGAGACTCGGAGCGACGCCGAGGGAGACTATGCGTTTCTCGGTCTTGCCGAGGGACGCTACTTCCCCGTCGTGAATGCGGGCGGAAACCTTCTTCACCTGAAGCCGCTGACCCTCAACGGCCGCGACGATGTGCGCCGCGACATCGACGTTCTTCATGGCCGATTCGTCGAGCGCTGAGCCCCGGCCGGCTCGCCACCCCGTTTCTCACATGGATTCGATCTCGTGGGGGAGGTGGTCGAAACCGCTGCGGAAGTAGTGGTTCGTGGGATAGAGCGTGAGGTTGCTGGCGCGGCCCGTGTAGGTGCAGGCGAAGTCCTCGAGTTGTTTTCCGTAGTACGTGAGTTCCGTGCCCGTACGGAAGAGTGACCCCCAGTGGGGATTGATCGCACGGGCGATGCGGCTTCGCAGGCTTTCCCGCTGATCGATGTATTTCTTGAGAGCCCGGACCGCGTGGCGTTTCCTCTCCGAGCACTGTTCGATGAGCTTCTCGACCAGCGCTTCGAAATCGGGCTCGTCGATGCGTCCCAACACGCCCTCGAGATTCGTCCAGTGGTGGACCTCCAGATCGGTGCGCGCTCGGTAGACGTCCACGTCGCGAAGTTGGCGGGCGAATCCGGGGAGATCCTCGTGGATCGCCAGTTCCTCTTCGAGTTCGGAAATGACCAGCATGGTCCGCCAGTGCGAGGACCGCTTCGAAGTGATCAGGTCCGAATAGATGTGGTCGCCCACATAGAGGACATCCGGGCCGGTGGCCCCGACGAGCCGTTCCAGCTCGTCGATGTTCCCTCCGCGGAGAATGCGGGGGTCACCGTCGATTTGCTCCAAAGGTCGTCCGTTCTTCTTCGTGTTGAAAAAGCCCGGCTTCTTCGCCTCAACGACGACGTAGTCGAAGAGGTCGACCCAGGAAAGATCGTCGGGCCCGCCGGGCAGTCCCAATGCGGGATTCATCATTGCTCGCGTGTAGTGCCACTCCGAGTTCGTGAGAAGGAAGAGCTTTTTTCCTCCCTCGCGCAGGTGCCGAAGCATCGGGATGACGTCGGGATCCGGCGACAAGTATTCGCGGGGTGAAGCCGTGATGCGCTTCTTGAGGGAGTCGTCTCGGTGGATCAGGTCCGTGTAGTGGCGGATCGTCTTCCAAAGGCACCGGCATTCCGAGCAGTCGGTGCAGGGCGCCAGGGCCGAGAAGATGAGGACCTCCGGCTTGGCGAAGGCCGAATCGATCTGGATGTACCGCCCGCGATCCGTCACGTGGGGAATGTGGTTCGCATCCCCATAGAGCTTGCGCCTCTCCTTCTGATCCAGGCGGTGCCGGCCATGGTAGGCGATTGAAACATGGCCGAAACGGTCGACCTTCAGCACGTTTCCCTGCTCGATGTCGACGACGAGGCCCTTCGTGACGAACTCCGGCTCTGGTATGTTCTCGATGAAACTCTTGTCGTAGCCCTCCTCCGCGATCAGCTTCTCGATGACCATCTCCATGGCCGTTTCGTCCAGCTTGGCGCAGTTGTAGACGGCGAGCGTATGGTCGAAGTCGAAGCCGACGGCATCGATGCGTTCGAATCGAAGGCTGCGGTTCGTGAAGATGGCGCGTCTTCGATCGAGAACGGGATTCTGCAGGGACGTGTGGATGAGATCGAGCCACCAGGGAGTCTCCTCCCCGCGGAACGACAGCTTCGCGGTGGTCTTCTTGTGTGATTTTTTCGTCACGCTCGGGGCTCCTTATCGCCGCGGTGGATTGCGATGGTTCCCACATTGAGGGATTCGTATCGAACGTCGCGGAATCCGGCCGCCTCCCACTCTCTTGCCAGTTCAGCGGCTCGGGGGAAGCGGCGCGTGGACCGAGCGAGATAGCGGTAACTCTCCATGTCGCCGCCCATCACCTTCACGAGCACCGGCATGAAGCCTTCGAGATAAAGCGCCCCCGCCCATCGCGATGGTGCGAAGGACGAGCGCGACATGTCCAGGCTCACCAGTCGACCGCCGGGCTTCAGGATGCGCAGAACCTCCCGATAGGTGGCATTCCTGTCGCCGACATTCCGAAGGACCCAGCCCATCGTCACCAAATCGAACGTCGCGTCGGGGAAGCCGGTGGATTCCGCCACGCCCTGGCGAAGATCGGGCTCTCCAGCGAACCCCCGTTCTTCCCACTTCCTTCGGGCCAGGGCGAGCATCTCCTCGGAGGGGTCGAGACCGGCCACGGATCCCGCCTCCCCCACGCGTTCCTTGAGCAGCAAAAGAAGGTCGCCCGTTCCGCATCCCAAATCGAGGGCTGTCTCCCCCGGTTTCGCCCCGGCGACCTCCATGGCCCTCGCTCGCCACGCCCCCACGCGGCCCAGACTGATGATCTGATTGAGTCGGTCGTAGGGCTTCGCGATCTGGTCGAACATCCGCGTCACGTAAGCGCGACGTGCTTCTCCCTCGAGGAGGGAGGGGTCGACGGGGTTTCGAACGGGATCTTCCATGTCGTCTATGTACCGTTTGGCGTCCTCCGGCGCCAGAGCCGCCCCCCTTCCCCTTCCCGCGAATTCGGGCCATGCTCTCTGCATGAACCCGTTCGTCAGGAAACGCAAGCGAAAGGTGACGGTGTATTCCCGATCCGACTGCCCCCTCTGCGACGAGGCTCTCGAATTCCTGGCTCGCCGCCGCCGGCGAGACCGGCTGGAGATCGAAGTCAAGTCCATCGAAGGCGATCCGGGCCTCGAGCGGGCGTATTGGGATCGCATCCCCGTGATCCTGATCGACGGCAAGGAGCGGTTCTTCGGGCGCATCGACCCCGTTCTCTTCTCGCGGCTGATGGCGGCGCCGGAGAAAGATTTGGACTCCGGGCTGCGGCATTCCGATAACGAGACGAAGTCATGAACGGAAACGTCAGCCCCCATCGCATGCTCCTGTTGCCTCTCGCCATCGAGGACGAGACCGTCCGGCGTCGTCAGGACTGGTTGAGTCGGCAGCTGCCGGTTCTCGTCCGCAATGCCATCGAACCAGCGCGTCCCGGAGCCGTGGTGGCTTCCCCCCTGGCGACCGAGGAGGACGGCAAGCGGGTCTGGATGATCCACAGGGGGCTCTGGGATCGAGAGCAGGCTCGGGTCTTCGGGCGCGATCGTGGTTACGAGCGGATTGGTTTCGGCAGCCTCGTCGAGGGTGCGGACATCGCGGGTGAGCGGGTCATTCGCTGGCTCGTTCTCGACACGGCGACGGGCGCCGTCCTCATGGACGAATTCTTCCAGGGGGTCATCCTTGCGATGGCCGGCCAGATCGTCGAGCGCTTTGCCCGCGTCGTGGGGATTCCCAAGGAAGAAGCCAGGTCTCTTTTTCAAGCCGGGACCACTTCAGCGGAAGCCTTCGAGCACTACCTCCACGGGCTGGATGTCCTCTTGACCCAACGGTCCGACGGGATCGAACTCGTGGACCCGGCAGGCGCGCTGGAACCCTTCGATGAGGCCTTGCGTTTGGACCCCCGCTTCGAGAACGCGCTGACCGGAGGGCTTTCGTGCGCGCTGCTCGCCGCGAAGGATTCCTCCCGACCGCTTCCTCTGGAGCCCGTGCTCGCCACCTTGGAGGTATGGCGGGATCGGCGACCGGAAGATGTGCGCATCTTCGCCGTGGGAGGGGAGCTCTTGGCGAGTCACGGTCGCAACGAAGACGCCCTGAGATGGTTGCGGGACGGGTTGCGGGCCACCCAGCCCGTACATCGCGACCTTCTACGTCGTTCGGCGGATATTCTCGTGGATCTGGGGCGGCAAGAGGAAGCACTCGAAGCCTATGCCCGCTGCGAGGCGATGCGTCACGAGAACCCAGTTCTCGAGCGGATGGCTCACCTCGCCATCGTCCTGAATCGCTACGGCGAGGCCGCCACCCATCTCAGGCGCCTGTTGGAGTATCAACCTCAGAGGAAGGACCTTCAGGTCCGATTGGCTCTCGTCTCGGAGCGCATGGAGGATCTCGACGGGATGTGGGATCTTCTCGCGGGACTGTTCGACGATGTGGCGCCGCCGGACACCGCTCAGTTGTCGAAACTCAATGCCATCCTCGCCCGGCACGAGCCGCCCGCGCGTTTCGTGGATCGTCTCTCCGGATGGTATCCCCCGGCGGATCTCGCGCCGGAGGCGCGGCTTTTGTTCGTGCGGTCGCTCCGGCTCGCGGGCGCCAAGGCGACGGCGCGACTCTGTTTGGATGGCATGCGCATGGCGCGGCTCTCCTCCGAGCAGAAGTCGGCGGCGGCGCGGGAGCGACTGAATCTCCTGCACGAGAACTTCGACGCTGTTTTCGGTGAACTTGCGCGTGCGATCGTCAATGAGGGAATGCTCCCGGAAGACACGAGCCTTCTCGACGAGGCAACAGCCGAGGCTCCGGATTTTTGGCCGGCCCATTTTCTTCGCGGGCTCGTTCTCGCCAAGACCGGTGCGTTCGAGGAATCGCTGGAATCCCTGGACCGCGTTCTCGCCATCCAACCCGAGAACGACGTTGTCTGGTACACGCGGGGCCTGCAGCTGGAGAACCTGGGTCGAAACGAAGAGGCCAGGAGCAGTTTCGAGTCAGCTATCTCCTTCAATGCCGCCGAACCGGACTACCACACCCACCTCGCTCTCACGCAGGCGCGCTTGAAGGACATGGCGGGAGCTCGGGCTTCCCTCGAGAAGGTCCTCGCGCTGCGCCCCGAACATCCGGACAACGAGCGTATTCGTCAGGCCATCGAAGGTATCCAGTGAGATCTTCGAATCAGAGCTTCTCGCCCAGTCCATACTTGGGCTCGACGGCCTTGTAGATGGACAGAGCCTTCGGCAGAAGATCATTCAGTCGCTGGATGCGCGTGGCGTGGCTCGGGTGGGTGGAGAGGAACTCTGGCGGTTGCTGGCCGCCCCGCGCCGCCATTCTCTGCCAGAGCTTCGGCGCCTCGGTCGGATCGTAGCCGGCTTGCGCCATGTAGATGATTCCCATGTGGTCCGCTTCGGATTCCTGGTCCCTCGAGAAGGGAAGCATCACGCCGTACTGAGCTCCTACGCCGAGAGCCGCCATGATGAGGCCCCTTTGAGAGTTGTTGCGCAGGCTGAGGTCGGCCGCGGTGAGACCCGCTTCCACCACCATGCTCTGTGAAACCCGCTCCCCGCCATGGCGAGCGATGGCATGACCCACCTCGTGGCCCAGCACGAAGGCGAGCCCGGCCTCGGTCTCGCAGATGGGAAGGATGCCCGTGTAGACGACGATCTTTCCTCCGGGCAGGACGAAGGCATTGGCCTCGTTGCTGTCGATGAGCTTGACTTCCCAGTCGTAGTCCTTGTGAGTCACGGCGGCGATGCGATTCGCGACCCGACGCACGATGGCGGTTTGACGCGCGTTGGTGCTCACCCGCGACTTGGCCAGAACTTCCTGATAGGCCTGGAGTCCCAGGGCTTGCATCTGGCTTTCAGGGACGAGCTGGAGAGACCGGCGTCCCGTGACTGGGTTCGTGGCGCAGGCCGCAAGAACGACGGCGACAAGAGCAAACAGGGGAAGCAGTTTTCTCATGGGAGATCCTCGAAATGAACTCCCCGAGGATATCAACTTCTCTCGATCGTTTCCCACCCGACGTGGGTGCGCGTTGCGGAACGCCGGCATGCCGCCTACTCTGACCCCGTGTCCCCGGAATCGAGGAGATCCCCATGAAATGGCCGAAGCGCATCCTGTTTCTCGCGGCCTTGGTCGTCGTCGCCACGATGCTGGGCAGCGGTTACGTCAACTCCGTGGCCCGCAAGCAGGTCGAGTCGTCGGCCTCGGCGAGCTTGGGCGTGAAGACCTCCCTGAACACCTTGAGGCTGGGGCTGTTCTCGTCGAATTGCGACATCCGAGGGCTCAGTGTCTCGAACCCCCAGGGGTTCTCGGAGACCCCGTTCCTCTCCCTCAGCTCGGGGCGGGTCGCGGTGGCGCTGACCTCCCTGCTTTCGGACGAGATCCGCATTCCCGAACTCGTCCTGGAGGACCTCTCCTTGAATCTCGAGGTGACGGAGGCCGGTGCGAACTACGAGACCATCCTCGACAACGTCAAGAAGGGGAACTCCGGTTCCAACGAGGACTCCGAAAAGCGGTTCGTCATCGATCGCTTCATCATGAAGTCGGTTCACCTGAAGGGTTCACTTCTGGGCGAGCCGTTCACCGATGTGACGATTCCCGAGATCATTCTCGAGGACGTGGGTTCCGACACCGATGGCGGTGTGTTGTTGGATCAGCTCACCGCCATGGTGGTGCAGGCGCTCTTGGTGGACGTCAGCGTGAATCCGAACGTGCTGGCGCAGATGCCTACGGAATTGCTGAAGGGGCTGCAGGGAGACGTGGGCAGACTCGTCGACCTGAAGGCCTTGGACGGCGTCTTGGATATTCCGGGCTTGGGTGCCCTCGGTCAGGGAGGGCTCGAATCCCTGATCCCCGAAGGGAATCCTCTCGAGAAGGTAGGGAAGGAAGCCGGGGGACTCCTCAAGGGCATCTTGGGGAAGTAGAATTCCCTGGCGTTCGCATTGAAAAGGAGACCTCCCCATGCCCGCAAGTCAGATCTTCCTCGTCGCACTGGACGGCAGTGACGTGAGTGAAAGGGCGGCGGAATTCGCGGCCTCACGGGCTCGTCAACTCGAAGCCAAGCTCATTCTCGTCCATGTGATCGACTGGTCGGGTTTCGAGCATCTCACGCTGGAAGAAGCCGCCGAGCGCCACATCCAAAAGGAGCGGGAGATCAAGGCGGCCGAGGCGCAGATCCTCGAGCCGATGAAGGCGAGGTTGTCCTCGGGAGATCTCCTTTTGGACATCGAAGCTCGACATGGTCACCCCGTCGAGACCCTTGTGGAGTTGGCGGAAGAGCACGGTGCCCACGAGGTCTTCGTGGGGCGTCGGGGCGTGGGCAAGCTGAAGGCGCTTTTGCTGGGAAGCACCAGCGCCGGGTTGGCCCAGGTCTGCCCCGTGCCCCTCACGATCGTGCCTTAGTCTTCCACGGTGAATTCTCGCCGGAAGAAGTCTTCGCGGCGAGGATGATCGAGGATACGAGGCTTCCAGGCTTCGGTCTTGAACGTCAGCAGCGGTCGCGATGAGCTCCGCAGAAAGCGCCGGGCCGTCTCGCCCAGGTGGGCGCCCCGGGTCAGCGCTCGGCCGAGACTTCCCATCACGACCAAGGGCTCGTCGAGGGTGTCCACGTGCTCGGCGATCGCATATCCGGGGACCGCTCCGCCCAGAAGTTTCGTCTGCACGTCCAGGCCCCGTTCGGCCCGCAGGTTTTCGGCCAGCTCGGCCAGCTTCTGCCGGGCCGCTTCCGCCAAGGCGGGTTCGCCTCCGGTGCCGGCGTAGGCCGTGTCCCACCAGTCCTCGGCATCGAACTCCGGGTAGAGGGGCCAGGAACCCGTCGAGACGTGGACCAGTTCCAAGGGACAGTTCCAGGCCGCCGCCAAGTCGGCGGCCATCGCCACGCCCCGTGCGCTGAGATCTCCGAAATTCACGGGCGCGACCAAGATCTTCGGCCGATGGGCGTCCGCCGCCACGAAGACCGGCCTGCGGGAGTGCTCGACGAGGGCGATGGCTTCACTGCCGAGGGCGGTGGCCTCGAGCCCTTTGTGTCGGGCTCCTCCCGTGAGGATCAAGTCCGCGTTCCAGGACTCGGCCTCTCTCAGGATTTCCTCGTGAGGCCGTCCTTCGACCAAGACCCCGCTGAACGACCTGGAATCCGGGCGGAGCCGGTCGAAGGACGAGCGAAAGCTCTCCTCGATGCGGTCCGCGACGCGGCGGATCAGGCGCTCGTGACCTCGGATTTCGTCTTGGCTGAAAATCCCGAATCGGGGGATATCGATCGCATGGATTGCGCGAATTTCCCCATTCTCCGGGCACAGCTCCCGTGCCAGTGCGAGATATTCCGCCTCGTCGGGGGCTCCCCGCAGCGCAACCAGGACCTTGTGAAAGACCGACATCGTTCCAACTCCTCCAGTGGGGTTTCAATCATTCATCGCAAAGGGCATTCCGGACCGGAACGAGCGACTGGCCCGCCAGTTGCGGAAACCTCCCCTTACGGATTCTAAGACAAGCTCCAAATGGTGCACTGGGGAGAACGGTCATGGGCCATTCACGACGTCGTGCGATGGACGGCAACGAAGCCGTCGCGAGCGTGGCTTATCGGACGAACGAGGTCATCGCGATCTATCCCATCACGCCGGCCAGTCCGATGGGGGAATTGGCGGACGCCTGGGCCACGGGAAAGCGCCCGAATATCTGGGGCAACGTTCCCGAGATCAGCGAGCTGGAGTCGGAAGGGGGGGCTTCGGGGGCCGTTCACGGCGCCCTGCAGGCCGGAGCTCTGACGACGACCTTCACCGCGTCCCAAGGCCTCCTGCTGATGATCCCCACCCTCTACAAGATCGCCGGCGAACTCAACAGTTTCTGCATGCACGTCGCCAGCCGCAGCATCGCGACGCACGCTCTGTCGATCTTCGGTGACCATTCGGATGTCATGGCGGCTCGTGGGACGGGATTCGCCATGCTCGCTTCGGCGACGGTCCAGGAGGCTCACGACTTCGCCTGTCTGGGACAGGCCGCCACCTTGGCGAGCCGCGTGCCCTTCATGCATTTCATGGACGGCTTCCGCATTTCCCACGAGATCAATGAGGTGGAGGAGCTCACCGACGAGGAATTGCTCCGCTTCCTCGACGAGACCGCGATCGAGGCCCATCGGAAACGCGCGCTCACTCCGGACGCGCCCGTCCTGCGCGGGACCGCCCAAAACCCGGACGTGTTCTTCCAAGCTCGAGAAGCCGCCAACCCGTTCTACGACGTTTGCCCCGAGACGCTGCGCAGCTTCATGACCTCCTTCGGCCACATGACCGGGCGGCACTATGACCTGTTTGAGTTCGAGGGACACCCCGATGCCGACCGGGTCATCGTGGCCATGGGATCGGGCGCCGTTGCGGCGGCCGAGACCGCCAAGCACCTGGCCGCGCGCGGAGAGAAGGTGGGTGTCGTCAAGGTGCGCCTCTACCGCCCCTTCGTTCTGCAGGCTTTCCTCGATGCCCTGCCCGCCACGGTCAAGCGCATCGCCGTTCTGGATCGCACGAAGGAACCGGGCGCGCTGGGTGAGCCCCTCTACCTCGATGTGGCGTCGGCTCTCGACCGTGCACAGGCCGAGGGCCTCCTCTCGGGCGAGCGTCCTCGCGTGATCGGGGGGCGGTACGGACTCTCCTCCAAGGAATTCACGCCGGGCATGGTCAAGGGCGTTTTCGACCACCTGACGGAGGACCGTCTGAAGCACAGCTTCACGATCGGCATCGTCGACGACGTGACCGGCCTCTCTCTGCCCTTCGATGAGCACTTCTCCATCGAACCGGAGTCCACCTACCACGCCGTGTTCTATGCCCTGGGCTCCGATGGAACGGTGGGTGCCAACAAGAACACCATCAAGATCATCGCCGACAAGACAGAGAACTTCGCCCAGGGCTACTTCGTGTACGACTCCAAGAAGGCGGGGGCGCAGACGGTCTCCCACCTGCGCTTCGGCCCGAAGCCCATCCGCGCCCCGTGGCTGATCGATGCGGCGGAATTCGTGGCGTGCCATTCCTTCCACGTCCTGGAGACCCACGACGTTCTTGCCGTGGCCAAGGAGGAAGCGACCGTCCTTTTGAATGTCCCCTTCGATCCGGTCAACACCTGGGATCATCTCCCCCTGGAGATCCAGAACGAGATCGTCTCCAAGCGTCTGAACGTCTGGGCGATCGATGCCTACGGGCTCGCCAGGGAGATCGGTCTGGGGCCCCGCATCAACACGATCATGCAGACGTGCTTTTTCCACTTGGCGGGGGTCCTCGAGGAGGAACAGGCCATCCAGGAGATCAAGACCGCCATCGAGAAGACCTACGCGGTCAAGGGCCAGGACATCCTCGCCAAGAACATGGAAGCCGTGGATCGCGCCATCGCGGGTCTTGTCAAGTTGGAAATCCCTGCGTCGGTGCGAGGACACGAGCACATTCGCCCCCCCGTTCCCGAGGATGCCCCCGATTTCGTCCAGCGGGTCACGGCGGCCATGCTGGCCGGCAAGGGCGATGCTCTCCCCGTCTCCGCCCTGCCTCCTGACGGCACCTGGCCCGTGGGGACGACCCGTTTCGAGAAGAGAAACCTCGCCGACGAGATTCCGATCTGGGACGCCGACCTCTGCATCCAGTGCAACAAGTGCGCGATCGTCTGCCCGCACGCAGCGATCCGGGCGAAAGTGGTCGAGCCGGCCCTCGTGAGCGACGCCCCGCCCACCTTCGAGACGGTGCCCTGGCGCTCCAAGGACTTCAAGGATTGGGCGTATCGCATCCAGGTGGCGCCCGAGGACTGCACCGGCTGTCACGCCTGCGTGACCATCTGTCCCGCCAAGGACAAGGAGAATCCCGAGCGAAAGGCCTTGGAGATGCGGCCTCAAGCCCCCCTCGTCGAGGAGGAGCGAAAGAACTGGGATTACTTCACCCATCTGCCGGAATTGGATCGCACCCGGGTCAAACTCGACAACAAGGGAACTCAGCTCCTGGAGCCGCTCTTCGAGTTCTCGGGTGCGTGCGCCGGTTGCGGTGAGACCCCCTATCTGAAGCTGTTGACTCAACTGTGGGGAGACCGCCTCCTCGTGGCCAACGCGACCGGGTGCAGTTCGATCTACGGAGGCAACCTGCCGACAACCCCGTGGTGCAAGAATTCCGATGGCCGCGGCCCGGCTTGGTCCAACTCGCTCTTCGAGAACAACGCCGAATTCGGTTTCGGATTCCGTCTGGCCCTGGATACGCATCGCCGCGATGCGGAGCGGCTGCTTGGAACGCTTCTCGGGGACGTGGGCGGGGACCTCATCGAGGCCATCCTCAGCGCGGACCAGGAGGACGAAGCCGCGATTGCCGCGCAAAGAGAGCGCGTCGAGATCCTCAAGTCAAAACTCCGCGGTATCGACCGGCCGGAGGCGAGACAGCTTCTGCAAATCGCGGACGTGCTCGTACGCAAGACGGTGTGGCTCGTGGGAGGCGATGGTTGGGCCTATGACATCGGCTACGGGGGCTTGGACCACGTGATCGCCCAGGATCGCGACGTCAACATTCTGGTGCTCGACACCGAGGTCTATTCCAATACGGGAGGACAGCAGTCGAAAGCCACCCCGCTGGCCGCGGCCGCGCGATTCGCGACCGGGGGCAAGCGCATCGGAAAGAAGGACCTGGGGATGATCGCCATGACGTATGGTCACGTCTACGTGGCAAGCGTCTCCCTGGGCGCCAAGGACGCCCAGACCGTGCGCGCCCTCAGGGAAGCGGAGAGTTGGCCAGGCCCCTCGGTGGTCATCGCGTATTCGCCTTGCATCGCCCACGGCTACGATCTGGGGCAGGGGCCCGTCCATGAGGCCGAGGCAGTGAAGGCAGGGCTTTGGCCGCTTTATCGCTTCGATCCCCGGCGCCTGGAGGAAGGTAAGCCGCCCCTGCAGCTGGACTGCTCGCCGCCGACGTTGGACCCCATCGAGGTCTTCAAGAAGGAGAGGCGGTTCCGCCTCGCGGTCGACCCCCACTCGCCCGTTGCGGACACCCTCATGGAGGCCGTTCGCCATCAGGTGAAGGCTCACTGGGCGGTGCTGGAACAGCTGTCCAAGATTACGGTTCCCTTCGGGCACGACGTGGCCGCGCCCGGGCACATCTCGGACGAGGAGACGTTGCGCACCTGATGAGCAAAGACGGCCATTCCTCGACGGACACCGTCCTTTATGGCCCGGTGTCTTCCCGGCGCTATGGGGTCACGCTGGGCGTGAACCCCATGCCGAGGACGGAGAAGCTCTGCAACTACAATTGCGTCTATTGCCAGTTGGGCTGGACGCCGACTCAGCAGACAGGGTGGACCTCCGATCAGGATCTCTTTGTCCAGGAAGGGGAGCTACGTGAAGCCTTCGCCGCCGCAGACCCTTCGTCTCTGAGAGGTGTCGACGCCCTCATGATTTGCGGCAACGGGGAGCCCACGTTGCATCCTCGCTTCGAGGCCTTCGTGGACGCGTTGATCGCGGAGCGAGATGCCCGGATGCCGGGATGTCCGGTGATCTGCCTCACCAACGGAACTCGCCTTACGAAGGAGGAGGTGCGACGGGGGCTCAGCCGTCTGGATAGCGTTGCGGTGAAGCTGGATGCGGGCGCGTACGAGGATCTTCGTCGGGTCAACATGCCCCGGAGCCGTGTCGACCTCCTCGAAATGGGACGGGCCGTGAAGTCCTTGCCGCACCCCGTCGTCCAGACATGCTTCGTCGACGGGGCCGTGTCGAATCACGGCGAGCGGGCTCTTTCGGCCTGGTTCGAAGCGCTGAAGTTCATTCACCCGACGAAGGTCGAGATCTACTCGGTGAGTCGACCACCCCCTTCTCAGAAGATCCGCGCCGTCTCACGCCAGCGGCTCGAGGAGATTGCCCGTCGCGTGAGGGAGGAACTCTCCCTCGCCGCCGAAGCGTACTGATCGGGGCCTGCGACATCGTGCCACGGGTTCGACCGGGAACCTTCCGACCTCCCGTGACTCTCTAACGTTGGCTGAGCTTCCGCGTCGCGCCCCTGACGGGAAGACAAGATCATGTATCTCCGCGTTCTTGCGTGCGCCGCGCTTCTCACGGGCGCCCTGACATGGGCTGCCGCGACTTTTTCGTTCAGCACCGATCCGCCTCCTCCACCCCCTGGGACCTGGACGGTTGTCGCCTGGAACGACCTCGGCATGCATTGCATGGACTCGGACTATTCCGTGTTCTCCATCCTGCCGCCCTACAACACGGTTCAGGCCCAGGTCATCGATCCCAACGGCGACCTCGTCGATGGCACGGCCGGTGTCGTCGTGACTTATGAAGCCGTGGCCGACCCGGAGGGATCGATCAACACGACCTCCAATGGGAAGACCAACTACTGGCAGTTCACGGGCGACCTATTTGGCGCTTCGTCGGTGCCGGATACCGGGTTGGCGGGCCACAACATGCCGGGGCCCATGAACCAGCCTCAGACGATGACCTTCGAGGCCGTCGACAAGGTGTGGACGGCGGAGGGAGTGCCTCTCACGCCCTACGACGACATGGGGAGAAAACGGTACTACCCCCTCATGCGCATCACGGCGAGGGATCAAGGGGGGCAGGTCCTGGCCACGACGGACGTCGTGCTCCCCATTTCCGACGAGATGGACTGCCGCACCTGCCACGCCTCGAATTCGGGGCCCCAAGCCGAGCCCCAGGCCGGCTGGGTGAACCACCCGAACGCCGAGCGCGATTTCCGACTCAACATCCTCCGTCTGCACGACGAGATGGAACAGTCGAACCCGCTCTTCCAGTCGGCCCTCGCATCCGAAGGTCTGGACCCCGCGGGTCTCTACGCCACGGTGACCAATCAGGGCAAGTCGATCCTTTGTGCGTCCTGCCACAAGTCGAATGCGCTTCCGGGCACGGGCGTCACGGGGATCACGCCTCTCACGACGGCGGTCCATGGCGGACATGCCAATGTGACCGATCCCACGAATGGCATGACCTTGGATTCTAGCGCCAACCGGTCCTCCTGCTACCGGTGTCATCCGGGTTCGGAGACCCGTTGCTTGCGAGGAGCCATGGGCTCGGCGGTCGCCTCCGACGGCAGCCTCGCCATGCAGTGTCAAAGCTGCCACGGAAACATGAGCGCCGTCGGAAGCCCGGCCCGCGAAGGCTGGCTGAACGAACCGGCTTGCCAGAACTGTCACACGGGCACGGCGCTCGTGAATTCCGGGCAGATCCGATTCACCGACGCCCACGACGCCACCGGTCAGTTGCGTGCGCCTGCCAACAACGTCTTCGCCACGACGATGGATGTGCCCGCGCCGGGTCTGAACCTCTATCGTTTCTCCAAGGGTCACGGCGATCTTCGCTGCGAGGCCTGCCACGGATCGACTCATGCCATCTACCCGGCGAGTCACGGTAACGACAACCTGCAAGCCAACGCGCTTCAGGGTCATGAGGGGACCATTGCGGACTGCACCGCTTGCCATGACAGTTCTCCTCAGACCGTGGTGGGCGGTCCTCACGGCATGCATCCCATCGGTCCCGCTTGGATCAATGACCACGAGGACGTGGCCGAGGACGGGAATCACCTCCAGTGTCGGACGTGTCACGGCACCGACTACAAGGGAACAGTTCTTTCGGCGGCCCTCGGTCCCCGCGTGTTCAACACCCAGTTCGGCACCAAGGTCTTCTGGAAGGGCTACCAGGTCGGTTGCTACGCGTGCCACGACGGTCCCACCGACGATGACAACAACAACAACACGCCTCCGGTGGTGCAGAATCTTTCGGCCAGCACGGCGGGCACGACCCCGGTGACCGTCAACCTCGTCGCGACGGACGCGAACGGTGATCCTGTGACTCTGCGGATCGTCAAGCAGCCGGCCCACGGCACGGTGGGATTGACTGGCACGCAGGCGACCTACTACCCGGAGCCCGGGTTCGCCGGGGTGGACACTTTCACCTACGCGGCACGGGATAACGATACCGAATCGAATCTGGGGACTGTCACCATCACCCGAGGCGCGGAGTGGGGCCTCTTCGGAGATGGGTATGCCGGAGGCATGGGAGTGCCGACGCTCACCGCGTCCGCGCCACCTCAGCTCGGCTCCAGCATTCAGCTGCAGCTCGGCAACAGTCGCGGCGTGGCGACCACGGGCTACTGGGTCTGGTCTTCCGAGCGGCAGCTCAAGCCGACCACCGTCGGCGGAGCGCTGCTGATCCGCCCCGACAACGCCGCGGTCACCATGGTCCCGGCGGGAGGCTTGACCCTTCCCATCGTCATTCCCAATGACCCGTCGCTGGTGGGGCTGACGGTCTACGTCCAGGCCGTCGAATACGACCCTCAAGCCCCCTTCGGCTACAGCTTCACCCGAGGTCTACGCCTGACTCTGGGTCAGTAACATCCTGGGGCGCCGCGCCCTCCTCCCCATGGAGCGCCGCGGCGCCCCTTCCCCTGGACTGACGAGGTCCCCGTCGTCTTCGGCTTGCTGGATTGACAAGGCCCTCCTCGTCCTGCTTTCCGCGCTCTGCGTTGGAGCGCAGAAGCGGACGAGGACGTCCACATTCCATGAGAGGTGCGACTTCCGTCGTCACCGTCCTCTCTTCGTGAGGATGTGGCGCCCTCCACGGCACGCGCGTGCCACCTTCCTCATCATGGGTTCTCAGATTTTCCGATTTTTCTTGTTGACATGGCCTTGCCTGCCGGTGTAAACCACCCATCAAGGCGTCTGTCGATCTTCCCTGCCAGGTCGAACGACGGAAAAGCAGTTCTCGACTTGATCGAGAGGAAAGGTTCTTTCATGACTTATCGGCTCTCGGCTCTCGGCTCTCGGCTCTCGAGCCGCGCTCTGCGCACTCGCGGCCCTAATTCTCGTCGTCCTTGACCGGCCCCTCGCCGCTCAAGGCCCCGATCTTTTCACCACCCCCATGTCCCAACCCTCGGAACTCCCGGAATCCGTCCGCGACCCCCTGGCCGCGCTTCTCGCCGGATTCAAAAAGGAGGCCAAGCCCTACCTTCTGAGTTACGGCGTCGGAGGCCACTCCAAGGAAGTGCTGTGGTACACCCTTCCTGCGTCGGGCTATGCGCCCTACGTGGCCCCCGGGAATCCGCCTTCCTCCACGCCTAACTCTCCCTACAGCAGTCCGACCACCAGCAACTTCGCCGCTGA
>DRQF01000028.1 GCA_011369445.1 Planctomycetota bacterium
CACGGCGACCACGGGAAGCGTCAACGCACCCGCGGGCAACGTCAACGCAGGCGTTGACGTAACCGCCGCGAACGACGTGATTGCCGCGAACAATGTCACGGCGACGGCGGGTAACGTGGCCGCTACCGCCGGGAATGTCACCGCGGGCGCCGATGTGGTCGCGGCGAACAACGTCACCGCGACCACGGGCAACGTGACCGCGACGGCGGGCAACCTGGTTGCCACGGCTGGAGACGTCATGGCCGGCGCCAATGTGACGGCCGGCGCGAATGTCTCTGCCGGGGGAAACATCTCCGCCATGGGCAATGTCACCGCGGGGACAGGCGCCAACATGGTGACGTTGGATGCGACGACTGGCGCCGTGACCGCCTCGGGTGACTTGAACTCGACCAACGTGGCGGCGTCGACCAACGTGGCTGCTGGAGCGGGGGCGACCTTGGTCACGTTGGATGGCACCACAGGCAACGTGAGTGCGTCCAATGACGTCAACGCCGCGAATGACGTGAATGCGACGAACAACGTCAATGCAACCAGCAATGTCACCGCGGGCGCTGACGTGACCGCTGTCGGCAACATCGATGCAGGCGGGGCCGTGGGAAGTGTCAATGGAGCGAACCGGGTGGCGGCTCTTTCCAAGGACGGCTCGAACCACGGCACGATGACCCTGATGGACGCCACGGGCGCCACGACCCTCGTTTCCGCCGGGCGGGATCCCGCTTCGGCGGGAGGTGACGATGGCATCCTGGAGGTCTTCGACAATGGGGCGAGCGTGATTCAGCTCAACGGCAACAATGGCGACGTGGCGGGCATCACGAAGTCTTTCGTGCAGCCGCATCCTGTCGATCCGACTCTGGAGATCCACTACACGGCTCTCGAAGGCCCCGAGAACGGCGTCTACGTGCGCGGTCGAGCTCAGCTCATCGACGGTCGGGCGGTGATCGCGCTACCCGAGAACTTCACCTTGGTCGCCTCCACGGAGGGTTTGACGGTACACCTCACCCCGATGGGGGAATGCAACGGACTCTTCGCGCCGATCCGGGAACTCACTCGCACCGGTTTCGAGGTGAGGGAGTTGATGGGGGGGCGGTCCAACGTGGCCTTCTCTTGGACGGTTCATGGACTTCGCCGTGGGATGGAGGACCACGAGACGATTCGTTCGAATCGTTTCTTCCGTCCGCGGATCAAGGACGCCACGTTCATGGATGCTCTGCCCGGTCTCCAGAGCATCATGATCGAATCCGGATTGCTGAGAGCGGACGGCATGCCCAATGAGGATCTCTTCCAGGCTCTCGGTTGGGAATTGAAGACCAAGGAAGAAGCGCGGGAAGC
This sequence comes from Planctomycetota bacterium, assembly GCA_011369445.1. Taxonomy (GTDB): domain Bacteria; phylum Planctomycetota; family DRQF01; genus DRQF01. The sequence continues at coordinate 1,330 of DRQF01000028.1, forward strand.
CCGGCGCTGAATTTCTTTCGATGAGGCGGCGCGATCGCGACGCCACGGATCATCTCATCCCTCTTTCCGCCTCGCCGGAGAAACTTCGGCGAGGCGGCTTCATGTCCAAGGAGTGCATCGGAAACGATGTCCCCGCGTCGACGCGGACGGCCACTCCGCGTAGGGAAGCGGCATAGGCGGCCGTTTCACTCATTGACGACGTGCATGGCACGATTTACTCTATCTGCTCGGCCGTGGAGGTGTCTCCCGATGCCCCCGCCCTCTTGTCAATGGTTGAATCCCCAGGTTCGGAAGGCGCATCGCGCGCTCGACCGGCCATCCACCCCTACCCCGATGGAGTTTATTATGTCCCGACGTATCACCCTGATCCTGGGTTGCGTCTTCGCGCTGAGCACTTTAGGGACAGCTCAGGGCGTCGTCGCGCCTTACACACAGGATTTCGAATCCTTTGCCCCATTCACCTTGTCCCCAGGGACCGGCAGCACCGGTCTCGGTGCCGAATGGGACTACGCTCAGCCCGCCGGAGGAACCTCCGCGCAGGCCCGCGTTCAAGCCTCGAGCACGCCCTTGCCGCCCGTCGGCGGCCCCCAAGTCCTCGTTCTCGATGCGCCCATGAACAACGTGACCGAGACGAACGAGGTCGTCCTTCACATCGATGGGATCGCCTCGGACCTCGGTTCTGGGTTTGCGATCACCTTTCTTCTCAAGGAGACGGGTGATGAGACGAACCCGGAGGACGTCATCGTCATCACCGACGGGCTGACGCCCGGCAATGGGGTCGATCGACTGGGGAATTCCACGGGTCTTCCCGGCTACGGCGGCCACCAGGAATTCCTCCTTCTGGATTGGAACACCGCTTTGTCGACTGCCGGTGGCGGCCCGGGCAACAACGCATGGAAGGAATTCACCTTCATCATCGATGCGAATTTCTACGCCACGAGCGGGCTCATTCCCACCACCGACATGCGCCTCGTTTTCCGGCAACGCGACAACTTCGGCACGCCGTCGGACGGTCTTTTTATCGACAATGTGCGCGTGATCGATGCCGGATTCACGGACGTTTCCGTAACCAGCGTCGATGCTCCCGTCACTCCTTCCGACTGTTCATTCCTCACGACTTCGGAAGTCGTAACGGCTACACTCACCAACGTCGGGCTGCAGACGATTCCCACGGGAACGATGATCCCCGTCTTCTACGACGTGGACAACGGAGCTCAGACCGCCGTGGAGACCCTCACGTTGACGGCCGATTTGACGATGGGGCAGAGCGTCCAGTACACGTTCACAGCGACCGCTGACCTGTCCGCGCCCGGGTCCCACCTCATCCAGGTCACCAGCTTCCTGACGGGGGACGGCGACATCACGAACGATACGGGTTCCACAACTGTCCTCAGTGGAGGAACGAGTCAGTTCCCATTCCTGGAGACGTTCGACACCTTCACGACAGTCAACAACACGACGGATGTTCCTTCCGGCTGGCTTCAGGACCAGGCGGACAATGCGGGCGGGACGAACAGCGACTGGTTCTTCCGTAACACGCCGACCACCTCGGCGAACACGGGACCACCCGCCGACCACACCACGGGCGTTTCCGGCATGGGCTTTTACGGTTACGTGGAGGACTCTGGAAACTTCTCGGCTGTCAACCTCCTGACGCCCTGTTTCGATATTTCGTCGCTATCCACTCCCACCCTCCGCTTCTACGTGCACAGCAACAACTCGCAGGGACCGGGTGGCGCCAACGAGAATTTCCTGGCCTTGGACATCGTCGATCCCAACGGAACGGTGATGGACATCATCTCGCCCATCGGGCATCTGGGCAATTCCTGGCAGGAGGTCTTGGTGGATCTTTCGCCGTATGCCGCTCAGGCGTTCCGTATTCAGTTCCGAGGCCGTTCCGATGGCGGATCCTTCACCCATGACATCGCCATCGACGACGTTGAGGTGTTCGATAACGTGACTCCCGATCTCGCCATGCAGAGCATCGATGCTCCGGTGGCGAATCTTGACCCCACTTGCGGCACGCTGGGTTCGAACGTCACCGTATCGGTCACGATTCAGAACGCCGGCGTGACCTTGAGCGCGGGACAGATCCTCCCTGTGCAGTACACCGTCGATGACGGCGTAAACCCGGTGGTGACGGTGAGCGAGGCTCTGGTCCTCCAGGCGGCGCTTCCCCCTGGTGGGACGGTTCCCTACACCTTCACGCAGGGAGCGGACCTCTCGGTTCAGGGGCTGTATACCTTCACCGCCAGTGTCCTCGTGCCGGGCGACTCGAATCCGGCCAACGACACGACAGGCGGGCATCAGGTCCAAAGCGGTGGCGCCAACGTGGTGAACACGTTCCCCTTCTTCGAGAACTTCGATACGTTCACCACGATGAACCAATCCACGACTCCGCCGGCGGACTGGCTCCAGGACCAAAGCGACGCGACCGGCTCGAACAGTGACTGGTTCTTCCGGAACACGGCGACGACATCCACGGGGACCGGTCCCTCCGCGGATCACACGACGGGAATGTCGGGAGTCGGTTTCTATGCCTATGTGGAAGACAGCGGTGGCAACTTCCCCATGGTGAATCTGCTGACACCGTGCTTCGACACCTCATCTCTGAACGTGCCTTTCCTGAGCTTCTGGTATCACAGCTTCAACAATGGCCCGGATGCCAACCAGAACTTCCTCCATGTCGACGTCATCGACGACACGACCCAGACGATTCACCTGGACGTCATGCCGCCGATCGGCACCGTGGAGAACGCCTGGAAGCAGGCCGGGCTCTTGCTGGGACCCTGGGCAAGCCCGGGTTTCCGGATTCGTTTCCGCGTCGACTCGACCAATGGTGGCGCGAACACCTTCACGCATGACATCGCCATCGATGACGTCATGGTGGGGGAGGCACCGCCTCTTGGCAATGGACAGCCCGAAACGCCGGGCATTGCCGGACTGGACATCAACAATGCTACGGAGGCCAACGGATTCGGAGTCGCGTCCGGTTTCCCCGGTCCCTTCATGACCCAGGTCGTGGGAGGAACGGAGAACCTGAATTTCTCGATCCGCGGTGAGCCGAACCAGAGCTTCATTCTGCTTGCGGGGCCCTTGAATGTGGGGGCTCTCTTGGCGCCGCCTCAGGGGCAGTTCGACATCGGTAACACGAATCCCATGCCGCCGTTCATTCCGACCGGCCTGACCGTCGTGTGGAATGGCTTCGACCTGGCGTTCCCGGCAGCCCTTTACAACACGGGCGCGACGGGCGAGTTCGTCCTGACGATGCCTTCTCCGGCCATCCCGGGGTTGAACATTGGATTCCAGGCGATCCTGGCAACGTCTTCCGGGACGGTGGTGAAGTTCACGAACGCGGTGGACCTCACGATCCTCTGAATCCTCGACATGTTCTCGGATTCATGGCGAGCCGTGCTTTCGAGCACGGCTCGCCTCTTTCGAGGGGACCCAACGGGCATCAGCGCGTCGAGGAGGCCCGGGGGTTCGGGACGAGTGGAAAGTCCTTGTCCCGCCAGACCACGTCAGCGGTTCGGGTGCCCGTCTTTGGCGCCCGGATGATGACCGGATCTCTGTTGCCGAACCGGACCGAGGCGCCGGGAGGAAGACCCGGGATGTAGAACCGGCCCTCGTGATCGACCTCGGTGAAGAGACTTCCATGCGGGATCGGACGGTGATTCCATTCGAGCTCGAAATGGAGGAGGACATCCCTGTAGGGGTCTCCCTCGGTATCGAGAAGCCGCCCTCTCAGGGCGACCCCGGCTTGCGCCTCCAAGGTGACGGGGTCGGGAAGGGAGCGCAGGTCTCGCGTCACGGCGAGAAAGGAGCCGGTGTCTCCGTCCCGGAATCGCGCGAAGAATCCGGCCTCTCCCCACATGGGGCACTCCGTCTCGCCACCCAGCAGACTCGGGTCCTCTTTCGACTGGGGGACCAGGGTGATCGAGCGTGTGAGATCCGAGGAAGGGTCCACGAGCCAACAGCAGGTGGCCGGGTCTTCCATGGGACGGGGGAGACGCACACGCAGGCGAACCCGAGTCGGGGGGGCCACTTGGAACACGATGTCGATCGTGCGGTTCGGGTCGTAGGCGAACGACGACTCGACGCATGAGCGCACCACGGCGAGTTCGTCCGGAAGGTCCCTCTGAAGTGTGGCTTTCAACGCATGCGACTGAGGGGGAAGGCCCAGGATCTTCACCGTTCCCAGCGGTACGGGAAGGCGCATGGTGAAGCCCGGCTGCTGCGGTCGCCGTGTGTCGAAGTCGGTCATGAGCCACAGGGCGACATCGTCGGGTGTGGGAGTCAGGGTGAGATCATCCCCCCGTTCGTTCCGAACGCGAAAAGCCAACGTCCATGTGGAATCATATTCGGGGAGGAGGCGGCCCAGATCCACCACCTCGTCTCCCGTGACGGTCGCCTCCCTTCTCACAATCGAGATCTCGTGAGGCCCCGATTCCCACCATGCTTCGACGACGTAGGAGCCGGGAAGGACGTTCTCGAAGCGAAATGCTTCCAGTCGGCTTGGGGCATGGAACTGAACGGTGACCTCGCGCCGATGGGATTGTTGGTGCGCTGTTTTCCCCTCACTGATGCGGCGTAACTCGACAACGCCCCGTCCGCCATGCCCTTCGAATCCGCAGAGCCCCCGGATCACCGCGGTGAGCGTCATTTCGATGTCGACACGAAGCGTCTCCTGGTCCGGCGGGTGAGAGAGCTGAACGAGCTCCACGGCCGGTCCTTGCCGCATCAGCTTGCGCTCGACCGGGAGGTCGCCTTTCGCGTCGCGCGCCTTGAGCACATGGTGCCGCTTCAGTCCGATGTGGGCGGGCGGGCGTCGCCCGAAGGGGAGAAGACCCGAGAAGTGGATTCTCCCGTGGGCGTCGCTGGTCTTCGCACGTGGGAAGACGACGGTTTTACCTTCGAGAACGTCGGCGTCTCCCGTCAGAGGCACGGCCGGGGGGGCTGACCGAACCAGCGTGCGGATTCCGTTCAGGATCTCTGCGCAATCCTTGGACGCATCGAGGCGGCCCACGAGGTCCTCGATATCGCGAGCCCGTCGTTCCAGGTCGTTGAGATCATTCACGAGGGTTTCGTCCGGCTGCCTTTGACCTACGAGCAACTGGGCCAGCCGTGCGGCGTCGACCTCCAACGGGGAACGTGAGGCCAGGGACGTGTCGATGGGCGGAGCCGGAGGGATGAAGACGACTTCCGCCTGGGGAATCGGCTTGCCCAAGGGGGAGCGAAGCCTGACTTCGAGGTCGAAGCTCTTCCGAAGCGCCACGCCACGGCGAAGACTCTCCTGGTCGAGTTCGGCGGCGAAGAATCGATGGCCCAAGGCGCGGACGACGACAAGTGCCGGGAAGGAGGAGGGGCGAGGAACGTGACCGGAAGCGGTGGATCTGAAGAATTGCGGAGGAGAGGTAGGGGGCGCGGCGATCCAGACCTCCGCGCCCTCCAAGGGTTCGAGGCTGGAAGCATCCAAGATGCTGAAGGTGGCCTCCTTGGGAGCGTTCGGAGGTGGAGGTGATGCCTCGGGCGATCCGGTTCGATGTGGGCGAGGAGACGGTGGTGCACCGACGTTCCCGTCGGCACCGGTGATGGGCGCCTCGTCGTTCCCCTGGAAAAAGAGGCCGACCCCTATGAGTCCGAGGAGGGCGAGGATCAATGCGATGAACCAGAAGGCTCGAGGCATGGTCGAACTCCTTTCAGTCGGAACCGAGAACGGCCACCGAGTGGTAAAGCCCCTTGACGCGGCCATCGGCGGTCACCATGGAACCAGGGTTGATGCTCTTGGCCCTGGCGAAGGCGGTTGCCGCGGCGGCGTGGGTCCGAAAGTAGTGCTGAGTGTATACGAACCCCGTGTTGGAAATCGGGGGCACCGGTGGCGCGGGATAGACTCCGGATCCCTGGGACGTGTGGAGAGGGATCGAGATGAAGAACGGTATCGGGCCGCCTCCCACTCCCATCTGTCCGAGGCTGACCGTTTCCGTCGTACGCCCGTCTCCCACGGCCAGCTGCGACGGGGGGAGCCCCGTCGCCGTGATCTGCAGAACCATTCCGTAGTAAGCTTCGCTGAGCGCATTCGTCAGGGTGATCCGCGTCTGCGAGGTGTCTTGCGAGAGGTCTGCACGCGTCCTCGCCCAAGGGCGACGGCGGAAAGACGGGGGATCGGTCTGAACCGTGGGAACGTATCGCCACGCCTCGGCGATCCCGAAGGTGGCGGTCGCTCCCGCGGAGTGCTCTCCCGAGTTGGCGCCGCTTAGAGAGGACCAGGTGAAGGCATGGGCGTGCGCCTGGGCGTGACGATCATCCGCCTGGGCGACAGAGACCTCCCACCAGCTCCAATAGGAGCTTCCGGAGGATGGCGAGGCACTTTGTGTTTGAATCGACAAGGGCGAGTCACTGGACCCTGGAATGACGGCGGGACCGAAATACTGCTGCCAATTCGGGTCCAGAACGATGGGCGGGTCCATCTGGCCGGAAAGGGACAGAGTCAAGGTGAGAAGGGCCAGGAGACCGACGGCTGCGGTCGTCCGGATCGGACGAGCCGTGGTCGTCGTGTTCGTTGAGTCGGCAAGAAAGATCATGTTTCCGTTTCTCCGTAGGGCCTTCTCGCGAGTCATCCTCCATTCAGACGGGCGGTTTTGGCCGAGGGTGGCGAGAATTCTCTCGTAAGCCGTCTCCTCGGAAAGAAAGGGTCGGGCCTTCCCATTTCCCCAGCAATTCGGTATAAAAAGACAGATTATCCGTTTATGGGGAGACGGCGCATGGTCGATATCCATGGGTACGAAATGGTGGGTGGGAGGGAGCCGCTTCGGCCCACCAAGCGGTTGGGCGTCGAACCCGGTCCGGAAGAGGTGGTGGTCCGTGTCGCGGGATGCGGCATCTGTCACACGGACTTAGGGTTCCTGGACGATGGCGTTCCCACGCGCCACCCTCTCCCTCTCATCCTCGGTCACGAGATCTCAGGGACCGTGGTCGCAACGGGAACCGAGGCTGGGGAGTGGCTGAATACCCAGGTGGTGGTCCCGGCCGTCATCCCGTGTGGCGCCTGCGATGCCTGCGAGGAGGGGCGCGGCAGCATCTGTCGGCATCAGATCTTCCCGGGCAACGACATCGACGGCGGTTTCGCCGATCACGTTGTCGTTCCCGCTCTAGGCTTGTGCCGCGTCCCTGATCTCGATGGGACGGACGTCGACCTGGCCAGTCTTTCGGTGCTCGCCGACGCCGTCACCACCCCCTATCAATCGATTCTGCGCAGCGGCCTCGGCGAGGGTGACTTCGCGGCCTTCATCGGTGTTGGAGGCGTAGGCGCCTTCGGCGTCCAGATCGCCCGAGCCCTGGGTGCGACGGTGGCGGCCATCGATGTCGACACCGAGCGGCTGGCGAGGATTCAGGAATACGGGGCCGCCCTCACCATCGACGCGAAGGAAAAGTCGCCCCGGGACGTCAAGAAGATCCTTCGCGCTTTCGTGAAGGAGAAGGGGCTCCCTCAGAGGTGTTGGCGCATCTTCGAGACTTCGGGCCATCCGGCGGGCCAGGAGACCGCGTTCGGGTTGCTCGTCCCCGGCGCATACCTCGGGATCGTGGGCTTCACGCCGAAGAAAGTGACCGTTCCTGTCTCCCACCTCATGGCCCATGATGCCACGGCCCAGGGCAACTGGGGCTGCCTCCCAGAGCACTACCCAGCGGCCCTCGATCTCGTCTTGAAGGGGAGGGTCGCGATCGAACCCTTCGTGACGCGCCGCCCCCTCGATCAGGTCAACGAGGCCCTCGATGACCTGAGGCAGCATAGAATCAAGGAGCGCGTGGTCTTGGAGCCCGCGATTTCGTGAACCGATCGAAGGAGATCCCATGTTCGAGTTCAAGAATCATGATTTGACGTCTCGCGAGGGGACGGAGGATGCCGTGGGGCAGGTGCGATACGAATTGAGACCGTGTCACGACAGCGACGGACACGAGGTCGAGGGTCTCTTCAACGCGTGGATCGTCCTCGACAATCCGAAGCAGTACAACTCGTACACGACCGACATGGTGAAGGATGTCATCCTGTCGTTTCGCCGGGCTTCCGAGGCGCGTGACGTTGTGAGCGTCATCTTCACGGGGGCGGGCGATCGAGCCTTCTGTACAGGCGGCAACACCAAGGAATACGCCGAGTACTACAGCGGTCGCCCCGGCGAGTACCACCGCTACATGCGGCTATTCAACGACATGGTCACGGCCATCCTTCATTGCGACAAACCCGTCATCTGTCGCGTCAACGGGATGCGGATCGCCGGTGGGCAGGAATTGGGGATGGCTTGCGACTTCAGCATCGCCAGCGATCTGGCCATGTTCGGACAGGCAGGCCCCAAGCACGGTTCTGCTCCGGACGGCGGCTCCACGGACTTTCTACCCCTGTTCTGCGGGATCGAGCGGGCGATGCAGAGCGGCTCGCTCTGCGAGATGTGGAGTGCCTATCAGGCCCTCGAGTATGGCTTGATCACGGACCTCGTTCCCGCCCTCGAGTTGGATGGCGAACTCACGCCGAACCCACTCGTCGTTTTGGACAACACGCCGGATGCCATGGGCCGCGTTCGCTACGGGGAGTTCAAGACAGGTGCGGCCGCGAAGGAGGCCAAGGAGAAGCTTCGGTCCGGCACCGTCAACTTGGCCCCGTTGGATGCGGCCGTCGAACAGCTCGCCACGAAGCTCATGCTGACGATGCCGGGGTGCCTCGCCAAGACCGTGGAGTCTCTCCGCAAGCACAAACTCGCCCATTGGGACAAGAATCGAGAGACCAATCGGTCGTGGCTGGCTCTCAACATGATGACCGAGGCCCGTCTCGGATTCCGTGCGTTCAACGAGGGACCCAAGGGCCATCGCGAGGTGGACTTCATTCGACTGCGGCGCGAGCTCGCTCAGGGGGCGGAGTGGACGGAATCGTTCATCGAATCTCTGATTCCCAAGGGCGAGGACTGAGACCGGAAACTCCGCTGAGGAGAAGGAACCATGTCCGAAAACGACGTCGTTCACCTGCGACGAGATCATGAAGGTCGCGTGGCTCGGCTGACTCTGGCCCGTCCACCAGGAAACATTCTGGACGCGGAAATGGTGGCTGCTCTCAGGAGCCACGTTGCCACCTTGGCGGAAGCCCGTGGAGTGACGGCCCTCATCCTCGAAGGGGAGGGAAAGAACTTCTCCTTCGGTGCCAGCGTGGAAGAACACTTGCCGGAACACGTCGCGGGGATGCTGGACGGCTTTCACGGTCTTTTTCGCGATCTGATCTCGTCGGGCCTCACTCTCGTTTCCGTCGTTCGCGGGAATTGCCTGGGCGGGGGACTTGAACTTGCGGCCTATGCGCACCGGGTCTTCGCGGCCCCCGATGTGAGGCTTGGGCAACCCGAGATCAACCTCGGTGTCTTCGCACCCGTCGCGTCGCTCGTCCTGCCCCGCCGAGTCGGCCAGGCCGTCGCCGACGATCTTCTCCTCACGGGACGACTCGTGGAGGCCTCGGAAGCTCTGCGGGTCGGTCTCGTGGACGTGGTGGATGAAGACCCCTCTCGGGCGGCAGACCGCTGGGTCGAGGAGAACCTGCTCGCGAAGTCCTCCGCTTCTCTCAAGTTCGCCGTGCGGGCTGCGCGATCTGCGGCGGACGTGGCCTTTCTCGACGGGTTGAGTCGACTGGAGCGCCTCTACCTCGACGACCTGATGACGCTGCACGATCCGACCGAAGGACTGCGGGCGTTCCTCGAGAAACGCCGCCCGGAATGGAGGCACGAATGATGACCACGAACACGGGTCGCTCGCTGGAAGACATCCTGGAATTCGCCGAAACCCTCTACCACGACGCCGCACTGAGCAGCGTGCGCGACTGGAAGAAGACGCATCCCGGTCGCATTGCCGTGGGCTCGATGCCCGTCTGGGCGCCGCGGGAGCTCATTCACGCGGCCGGGGGCCTACCCGTGTCTGTGATGGGGGGCGGCGACGACGTCGAGATCATCAAGGGGGATGCGTATTTCCAAAGTTACATCTGCCACATCCCGAGGAGCACCATCGAGATGGGGCTCAACGGGAGTCTCGATGTCCTCGACGGCATGATTTTCCCCAGTATTTGCGATGTGATCAGGAACCTGTCGGGGATGTGGAAGCTTCTGTTTCCCGAGAAGCCCGCGTGGTATCTGGACATGCCTCAGAGCTTCGACGAGATCGGGCGTTCGTTTTTTCGCGGCGAGCTCTTGCGGATCGGCAAGGAAATGGGCGAGCTGGCCGGACACGAGATCACGGCCGAGGCCCTCAAGGAGTCGATTGCCGTTTTCGATCGCAACCGGGCCCTTCTCGAGAGACTGCAGGAACACCGTCTGAATCGCCCGTGGATGTTTCCCATCAGCGAGGTCTGGTCGGTGATCAAGGCGGGCGGGTTCATCCCCATCGAGGAACATAACGATCTGATCGAGGAGTACATCGCCGCCGCCGAGGCGTCGGGAAGGCCGCCGATCGACAACGCGCGGGTCATTCTCGTCGGCAGTTTTTGCGAGCGGCCGCCGTTGAATCTCTTGAGGACTTTGGAACGGTCCGGCTGCTACGTCGTGGATGACGACCTCTCTTTGGGCTTTCGACTCATTCGCGGCTCCGTCGGAGCCGAGGGCGACCCCTACCAGGCGTTGGCGGATGCCTTCGTGGAGCGCAGCCGAGAAGCCGCCTTCCTCTACAGGGAGGGGGAAAAGGGCAAGGAACTGGTTGCACGCGCCCGGGCGGCGCATGCGGAGGGCGTTCTCTTCTGCGCCCCGAGTTTCTGCGACCCGGCCCTTTTGGACCAACCGATGCTCGTCGAGGCCGTCGAGAAGGCTGGACTACCCTGGACGGCCTTCAAGTACGCCGAGAACACTGGACAGTTCCAGGTGATCCGAGAACAGGCCGGCACCTTCGCAGATTCCATCAAACTTTGGAGCGTGGCATGAACACGACCGCCAAGAAAGACCGGAGCATGGAGATTCAAAAGGCCATGCTCGCCCGCCACTACAAGCGCCTCGCCGAGGCCGACAAGACCGGCGACAAGTGCGCCTACACCTTCGTGCCGGGAAACCTCACGGAGCTCATGCACGTCTTCGATCTCTTGCCTGTCCTTCCGGAAATCAACGCGCTCCAAAGCGCCATGAGAAAAAAGTCGGCGGCGTACATCTCCACCGCGGAAAAGGGCGGACACTCGGAGGACGTCTGCACCTATGTCAAGTGCGACCTCGGGATGTCTCGATCGGGAAACCTGGGGCCCACGGGCGACCCGCTTCCCAAACCGTCCATTCTCCTGCTCTCCTACACGGGCTGCTTCACCTTCATGAAGTGGTTCGAGATCCTCCAGCGCGAATACGACTGTCCGATCGTGATGCTGCACGTGCCCTACCAAGCGGATGGCCGGCCCACGCCCGAGATGCGCCAGTACATCGTGAAGCAACTCGAAAAGAAGGTCATTCCGGCCCTCGAGGAGGCCTCGGGGAAACCCTTCGATATCGACAAACTCTCCGATCTCCTGAGGCTGTCGGCCCGCGCCGAAGAGGACTTTGTCCAGGTTCTGGATTCAGCGAAGCACAGGCCGTCTCCCATCGACGCCTACTTCGGCGGCGTCTACTACATCTCTCCTATCTTCACGGCCTTCCGAGGGACGGAGTCGGCCATCGAGTACTACGAAGCGTTGCGAGAAGAGGTCGAGGAGCGAGTCCGGCAGGGCCAGGGACCCATCACCCCCGAAGGCGAACTCATCGAGGAGAAATACCGCGTGGTCGTCGAGGGCCCTCCGAACTGGACTCACTTCCGGGACCTCTGGAAAATGTTCTATGACGAGGGTGCCGTGGTCGTGGCGTCCACATACACGAAGGTCGGCGGTCTGTATGACCAGGGATTCCGACACGATCCATCCCATCCGCTCGAGTCTCTCGCCGACTACTGTCTCGGTTGCTACACGAACTTGAATCTACCGTCGCGCGTGGACCTGATTTCCAAGTACGTGAAGGATTTCGACGCGGATGGATTCCTCATCAACTCGGTCAAGAGCTGCAACTCCTTCAGTGCGGGACAACTTCTCATCCTGAAGGAGGTCGAAAAGCGCACGGGACGTGCCGGCGGATTCTTCGAATCGGACCTGGTCGACCCCAGATACTTCTCGGCGGCCAATATCAAGAACCGCCTCGAGTCCTACTTCCAGATGATCGAGCAGAAACGGAGTGCCGCCCAGCCGGCCGCGGGAGATGCCTCATGAGATGTTTCGTCGGAATCGATCTCGGCTCCACGACGACCAAGGCCGTCGTGATCGACGAGGATGAGCGGCTGCTCGGCCGGGGGATCACCAACAGCCGCAGCAACTATGATGTCGCCTGTGCCATCGCTCGCGCGGAGGCCTTCATCAACGCGCGGTTCGCCCTGTTCGAGGAGGCGTTGGCCGAAGCGGGCCTCGAGGAGGACCGCCGAACCAGCCTCGCGAAGAATCTTCTGCTGTCGTTCCGCAAGCGCCAGCATCTCGTGCAGCACGACGCCCTCGCCCAAACGATGATGGGCCTCCTCGAGGATACGCGCTACGACGGCCTCCGAAGCGAACTCTCGCACGTGCTTTCCACCATCATCGAGGGCATGTCGGCGGACATTCCGGATCTCTTCGCCCCGGGGGCGAAGCGCAAGTCGGACTTCTTTCGCGACGTCGCTTCCAGCTCGTTCATGCGGCGGGCCGAGGCGGTGCGGTCCGACGAGATCGGGTTCGATGTCCTGATGGGGCTCTTCGACAAGTCCATCATCCAGGTCGAGAACTCCGAACTGGACATCTCATTCGAGTCCAACATCCGGCCCGCTTTGGAAGAGGTCTTGGAGACGAAGAGCGGCGAACTCGGTGCGGAGGCGTCGCGAATACAGGAGGCTCTCGATCGCGTGGCGGCCATCGATCTCGAGTGCGTGAATTCCGTCGGGACGGGCTATGGCAGGACAAAGCTTCCGTTCCGCAAGGAGCAGATCCGCTCGGAGATCCTCTGTCACGGTCTGGGCGCACATTGGATGTTTCCCGATACGCGGACGGTGTTGGATATCGGAGGCCAGGATACGAAAGCGATCCAAGTCGACAGCCAGGGCATCGTCACGAGTTTCCAGATGAACGATCGCTGTGCCGCCGGTTGCGGCCGGTATCTCGGATACATCGCCGACGAGATGAATCTGGGGTTGCACGAACTGGGACCTCTCGCCCAGAAGTCCAAGCGACAGATCAAGATCACATCCACGTGCACGGTCTTCGCCGGAGCGGAACTGCGGGACCGGCTGACCCTTGGCGACAAGCGGGAGGACATCCTTGCGGGCCTCCATCGAGCCATGATGCTCCGAGCCATGTCGCTTCTTGCCCGATCGGGTGGCGTGGACGACGAATTCACATTCACTGGTGGAGTCGCGAAGAATCCCGCCAGCGTGGACGCACTGCGCAAGCTCGTGCGCGAGAACTATGGTGAGCGAACCCTCAACATCTCCCCGGATTCCATCTACACCGGCGCCATCGGAGCAGCGCTGTTCGCCAACCGGGATGCGGCGAGAGCCGAGGCAACCCCCTGCGGAGCGGAACAATGACGAAGACTGTCGGCATCGATGTGGGCTCCAGCACGGTGAAATGCGTCGTGATGGAAGGAGAGGGGCAGGAGGCTCGCATCCTGGCGAAGATCTCGGAGCGAGTGCGGAGACGCAATCCTGTCTCGGTGATACGGGAGTGTCTTCAGATCGTCTTGGATCAGGCGGGTTTGTCTCGCGCGGACGTGGACTACATCGCGACCACCGGCGAAGGGGAGTTGGTGCCGGACCGCACGGGGCACTTCTACAGCATGACCGCGCACAGTCGTGGAGGTCTGTATCTCGAGCCGGAGGCTCGCGCCGTGTTGGACGTGGGGGCTCTCCATGCCCGGGCGATTCTCATGGACGATCGGGCCAAGGTGCTCAGCTACCGCATGACGAGCCAATGCGCGTCCGGTTCCGGTCAATTCGTGGAGAACATATCGCGTTATCTCGGGGTGGCCTTGGACGAGGTTGGCGAACTCTCGAAGAGCGCGGAGAAGCCCGAGAAGTGCTCCAGCATCTGCGCCGTGCTGGCTGAGACCGACGTGATCAACATGGTGTCGCGAGGAATCGCGATCCCGGACATCCTCAAGGGGATTCATCTCTCGATGGCCGGACGTCTCGTCAAGCTGCTTCAGTCCGCGAAGGTGGACGACACGGTACTCATGACCGGTGGACTCTCCGCGGATGCGGGACTCGTGGCGGCCGTCGAGGAGATTCTGAAGGACGAAAAGAGAGACTACGACGTCAGGACTCATCCCGATTCGATCTTGGCTGGCGCCATCGGGGCGGCCCTTTGGGGAGCCTTCCGACACCGGGTCCTCAAGGAGCGTGGCGATGCACTGATCGGAGACCGCGGCGGGATCGAGGCGTGACGTCGAAAGAGCCCTCGAACGCCCCCGTGACCGTCGTGACCGGCGCCGCCTCGGGAATCGGCCTGGCCGTGGCGACGATGCTTCGTGCGCGGGGGGACTGCGTCGTCGGTCTGGATTGCCGCCCGGCGCACGACGATGAGGGCTCGATCCTCGCGTGCGATGTGACGGACACGGCTTCGGTGGCGGCTGCATTCCTCGAGATCGACGGCCTGGACCGACCCTTGCGGGGCCTCGTGCAGTGCGCTGGCATCACCCGGGACGGCGTCCTTTGGAAGATGGACGATGAGGCGTGGGAGAGCGTCCTTCGCGTCAACCTGACCGGTGCGTTCAAGGTTCTGCGAGAGGCCATCCCCAGGATGCGCGCCGCGGGCGGGGGATCGGTCGTCCACATCACGTCGATCAACGGGGTGCGAGGAAAGTTCGGGCAGACCAACTACTCGGCGTCGAAGGCCGGCCTGATCGGGCTCACGAAGTCGGCCGCCCGGGAAGTGGGGGCTTTCGGCATACGGGTGAATGCTGTTGCGCCCGGGCTGGTGCGGACTGCGATGACCGAGGGACTCCCCGAGGAGGCCCGAGAACGGGCCCTGAGCGAGACTGTGCTCGGGCGCGTCGCCGAACCTTCAGACGTGGCCGCGGTCGTTTGCTTCCTCCTCTCGGATGCGGCGCGCCACGTCACGGGCGTGGTGCTGAACGTCGACGGCGGGCAAGACATTTGAGATGTGAAAGGCTGAGCAATGACTGAACTCGAAAACGAAGACATGATCGCGGAATACGATCGCATCGTCGTACGAACCCTTGAACCCGCGGACCTGGACGCCATGGTCAGGATCGACGCCAAGATCACGGGCCGCAGCCGCCGCGATTACTTCCAGCTCAAGCTCGACGAAGCTCTGCGTGACAGTCGCGTGAGGGTCTCCTTGGGCGCCGAAGTGGACGGTCTGCTCGCGGGCTTTCTCATGGGGCGGCTGTGGTTCGGTGAGTTCGGCGTCGCGGAACCCGTGGCGACTCTGGACACGATAGGTGTGGACCCGGACCGTCCCCGTTGCGGCATCGGCTCGGCACTCATGCGGCAGTTCATGACGAATCTGCGCGGCATGGGCGTGGAGCGTCTGCAAACCCAGGCGGAGTGGAACGAGTGGGGGCTGCTCCACTTCCTCGAGTCGTTCGGATTCCAACCTCGCCCACGTCTTCACCTCGAAACCCGCATCGATCAGCGGTAGAGAGGTCGGGGAGGGCATAAGCCTACTCGACGCGCAGACTCGGTCGGCGCGCGGTCTGTTTCTCAATCCGCTCCAATTCCACGCGCAGAAGGGTCACGGGCGCCCCTCGGATGGCCAGGCGAAAATCCGCGGCTCCGTTCTCGCGGTTGGTGAATCGCGAGTCCGGCAGCGTCCATACGAGGCGCTTGCGCTCAGAAATCCCACGGGGAAACTGGTGGGCCGGGGCCTGGGAGTACGCCCCGTTCAGGGGAGCTAATTTGTTCCACCCGTCGTAGTGCAAGGTCACTTTGGCGCCGCCCTCGCTCGCCAGCTCGACCACGATGCGGGTCGACCCCAAGTCTCGATAGAGGAATTCGTCCGCGATTCCGAAGTACAGGTAGCTGACTCCGCCGGGAGGCGTCGCACTGCGGAGAACGGACTTCCCGGCCACCGTCTCCCGTTTCACGAGGCCGTCGGGCTGTGAGATGAGTCGAATCCCCTCACCGAGGAGGTCCTTGCCCGCTCGGCTCGCATCGAACGCGACCCGAGTTTGTCCTCTCCTCGGCCGGAACCAGCCTCTGTCCGGCCGGGGGATCGGGTTCGGGTGGACGAGTCGCACGAGCCGATTGACGTCGGGGAGGATGTGACGCTTCAACCTCTTCACGTAGCGCCGCGTCAGTTCGATGTAGGAATCTCCGAACTCAACACAGGGGGCGATGCCCGTTCCCTCGTGGAACTCGTTCCACGTCTCGATGAACACCAAGGTGGGGTTCGAGAGAAGAGCTTTCTGCCACGACCACTCATAGAACCGTCCACCCTCGCGGTCGCGGATCGGAGTTCCCCGACCGGGGACCTTCGTGTCGTTGTACCCGGGCCCGATCGTCGTGACGATGCTGTCGCCGGTGGGACCTGTCAGGGCGGCGCCCCAGCGATATCTCGCATGAGAATTGACGTTCCAAGAGGCTTCGGCGACGAAGAAAGGGCGTTTTTTGAAAGTCACGAAGAAACGATCGCTGACCTCGTCGAGGAGGTCCTTCGGGTGCGGGGCGCCGAACGATGCGTAAAGGACGATCACCGGAAAGCCGTCCAACTCGAACCACATCGACTTCGGCACCTTCTCGAAGAACTGGAGGATCGTATCCCCGAAGATCTTGCGCGGACCCGGTGTCCTCAGGTCCAAGGTGCCATCGGCCTCCTCGCCGCGGACCGAGTGCAGAAGGGTCGAGGTGTCGTAGAACATGCCGATACGAGGCGGGGCGCCTCCTTCCTTTCGGATCGTGCGGGCAGCTTCGACGATGGCGGCCAATCCCTTGTCCGAGAAGTCGTCGGGGCGCTTCTTGTCGGGGATTCCCCAGTAGACCGGCAGCAAGAAGTCGAGGCCGGCGTCGATCATGGCGTCGAGCTGCTCTCTGTGCCATGCCGGGTCCGCGTAGTCGACGGACTCAGGATCCTTGAAATGCTGGAAGAGGCCGTCGGAGCCGTCCTCGTTCGTGAAGTGCTGGTCCGGGTGGCGATACCAGTAGAAGTAGTACGCGCCCACCTGGGGGACGACCTTCTTCGACGGGCGGCCGTCGCGTTCCGTGGGGCTGTCCTGGGATGCGGCGAACAGGACGGAGCCGATCAAGGTCAACGCGAGCAGCGACAGGGCGACTCTCATCGGGGAACTCCTTACAGCGAGGGCTCGGGCGGGAGCGCCGGATGCAGAGGTACGAGGATTCGAGCCAGAGACATGAACACGTGGAGGAAGACACCCAGTCCGCCGAAGAGAAAGACGAGTCCAGGTTTGTGATTCTTGCGGGGAATTCGAACGCTATCCTCCTGAGAGGATCCGATTTCCAACAGCGGTTCGGCGTCCAAGAAGTCGGCGTCCGCGCCTGTCAGGCGGGCGGTGAGTTCATACCGGCGCCCCTCGACGGCTCTCCAAGAGCCCTTGGCCAGGACGAAATATCCCTCGTCATTCCGTGTGAAGACCGACAGGACGTTGTCGAGACCCGGTCCGGCGTTCCAAAGGACCTCGTTGCGCTTGGTGTCCAGGAGCGCTATCGAAAGGCCCGAGCCCTTCTCCTCAACCCAAGCCGCCGAGGACTCGTCTCCCCGGAGCACCAGGCGAACCGGGACGTCCAGATCGTCGGGGGCCACGGCGGCTATGGTCTGGGGCCCCTCCTCGGTCCACCCGATCCGTGCGGGGGGGAATGTGGAGGGACGGGCGTCTTCTCGGGCGAAGCTCAGCTTACCGGACCAGATTCCACCTGCGATAAGAGCGATCCAGGAAGCGAGAACGAAAGCTCTCCAGATGATTCGCTTCATGTCTCGCCGGCGACGGCGGACTCCTCGGAGAGGACGCGCGCCAACTCGTCGGAGCCCTCGCGGATCAAGGGCGCCAGTCGCTGGATGTCCACGTTGGGGTAGTGGCCATTGCGGTACACGACGTCTCCGTCGACGAGGACTTCGCGGATGTCCGTCTCGTTCATTCCGAAGAGGATGTGGGAAGCGAGATTGTCGTCATGGAGGCTCGCTCTGGGGTAGTAGTCCATGATGATCAGGTCCGCGACGGCGTCGCGGCGGGTCGATCCCAACTCGATTCCCAGCCGTTCGGAAGCCAGCTGGTGCCCGCTCACGATCATCTCGATGATGTCCTCCGGTCTGGCAGCGGCATGGCGGGCACGGGCGGCCAGCCAGGCGGCCCTCGCCTCCCCGAACATGTTGCTAGCCGAGGAATCACTTCCGAGGACCACGCGCTCGCCCAGGACCTCGAACGGCAACGAGGGGAAGCCATGCCGCGCGGAGGACGTGGGGCAGTAGGCGAGCCAAGCGCCCTTCTCGCGGATGATCGCCAATTCCGCCTCGCTACGTCGTGCTCCGTGGACCAGCACGGTCCCGCCGTCCAGAAGTCCGTGTTCGTCGAGAACTTCGATGGCGGACTTCCCGAAGCGTTCCCTGATGAGCTCGTCCTCTTCCTCCGAAACGTCGACCGTCAATGCGAGCCCGAACCGGCGCGCGTCCTCCGCGAACGCTGCGAGGTCCTCCGGGTCGAGGGCCGCCAAGCTGGCAAGCCCCATGACGCCCCGTGCGCGGTCGGAGCGGTTGTCGCGGGAGAAGGTGCGGTTTTCTTCCCGAGCCATTCCGCAGATCGCGGGGTCGTCGCCCTCGTCGTAGCCGAGGACGACCCGCGGGCCCACCGTCAAGATCGCGTCACGGACGAGATCGAGAGACCCCTCCGCGCAAGCCGGTGACGCGGAACGGTTGAAAATGCAGGTCGTTCCGTAGCGGAGCGCTTCCAAGGCGCCGGCGAAGAGCGACGTGATCAGGGTCTCGCGGGTGAAGGCGCTTTCGATCTCCCGATACTCGAGAAGGTCCGTCGGTCCGGCGAGGGAGGCCACGAGATTCCGGAGGGGGGCATGGAGCCTGGCGTGGGTGTTGACGAATCCCGGCAGGACGAAGCGTCGCCGGCAGTCGATGACACGGACGTCTCTCGTCGTTGGAATGCGCTCTTCCCGGCGGACGATATGACCATCCACCACAAGAAGATCCTTCTGCTCGAGCCGCAAGGGCTCGAGGCTGACGAGGACTCCGCCGCGAAGAAGCACTTTCTCGTTCATGAATCTGCTCGGTTCTTGGAAAATGGAGTTTGCGAGAAGACCCCCTCGGGGGCAAGTCTCACAGCGCCCCCACGGGGAGGATGAGCCCCTCGGGCACTCCTGGAAAGTTCTTTTCCACGAATTCGTCCATGGATCGCCGAGTTTCGACGGACAGGAGCTTCTCCAGAGCTTCTTGACACCGGTGGCAGACGACGTGGCCCGGGCCGATCATGGAGGTGTAGCGCGCCAAGGTGAAACGCTCGAATTCCCCCTCGGCCTCATCTTGAAGTTCGCCGCAGAAGCTGCACCTGACGAGACCCATCGACACGATGTTCGCCCCCGAGAGGAATTCATCGATGCGCTCTCGCGACTCCTCGCTGATCTCTCTTGATGTGGACTTGGCGCACCCCATGCACATCGCGAATTCCAGGATGGTCTCCCCGGCCTTCATGACCTTTTCGATGGAATACAGAGGGGCACCGTCCTCCACGAGAGAACATCCGCATTCGATGCAGTGTTCGAATGGGCCGGAGCTGTACGCGGACCAAAACTCGGGAGGAACCTCTCGGATGAAGGGTTGGGCTTCGCCTCGAAGGCAAAGAATCCGCATCACGTCGACGGTCATGCGATCCTCGTCGGACAGGCCCGCCATGATGGGTTCCGTCTCCTCACCCTCGAACCATTCCAACAACCCCGGCGGCCAGGGCGGGCCCTCGCCAGGTGCTCCTGCGAGGTTCCCCGGGAAGCCGGCATCCTCGCGGGGGTCGATCTCGTCGCCTTCCGGCTCTTCGGGATGAGTGTTTTCGTCGTCGTCGGGCATGAGAATCTCGGGGAGGTGTCCAGGGAACTCGAGTCCCATTATGATGGGAGATCATGGTTGACCAAAGTCGAGCATCCGCAGCCCTTTTTCTGGCGTTTCTCTGCCTCCTCGTCCGGGGGGTGTCCGCCCAGGCGGAGCCTGGATATGTCGTGGGGTGGATGGAGTTTCGCGATGATCGATCGGAGGCCCTGGGTTTGGGGCGGGTGCTCGACTTCACCCCATCTGTGACCCGTTTCCGCGTGGATCTGGACCGTCCTGAAACCTGGCGCATCGATGCTCTCGACATGCTGATCGTGGGGAGTTTCTGCGAGCGCCACCCGAACTGGTCCCGATTCGTGGGGGAGAAGAAATCGGCCGTCTTGGCCATGGTGAAGTCAGGCGGCGTCCTCGTGAGGATGGACCGTTACCGCTGGGCGGACAGGAAGAAAGGCAAGGGTGTCTATCAGCCCGATCTCCTCCCGCCCGGTTGGTGGGTGAAGCGAAGCGGGAAGGACCCGGCTCAGCTCTTCGGGAATGATCAGGCCCACCCCGTTTGGAAACACATCACCGCCCGCGCCGCGCGTGGCGGTTGGTACCGGATCCCTCTCAATGAGGTGGGAAAACAGCACAGCTATTTCCTCGATGCCTTCGAGGACTGGGGGCCGCCCTTGCGGATGAATTCGGGCCCGGCGAGGCGACTCCGAGGGGGGCGCGCGGCGGGATTGCACGGGCGATTCGGCAAGGGATGGATCCTCCTTTTCCAATTGTGTCTCGACAAGTATGTGGATCTTCAGGGACGTCCCACCCGCGCCATCTCGAAACGTTTTTTCGGCAACCTCCTTCGTTGGGGTTCCCAATCGGTAGGGCCCCGCGAAAGGAAAGCCCCCCTGGTTCCCAAGAGGCCCGACCCCAAGCCGCGGCCGGTCGATCCGCCTGTCGTGGTACCCCCGACGCCCAAGCCCGTCTTCGTGCGCCGCCCCGGCCGCCTCTGGTTGATCGCCTTGCGGGAGGGAAGCGACGTCGTCTTGAAAGGCCTGGCCACCTCGTTGCGCGACGAGTTCCGCGTGCGCGAACCCCATCACGTCCTCCTCCTCTCGGTGGGGGCCCGCTCCGTCGACCTGGAGGCAGCGAGGGAACTCATTCGCCGGGCCGGGCGTCAGCCGTTGGAGTTTGGAGACTTCCGCGGTCGCCCCGGGCGCGATGTTCCGTTTGCGGGCGGTAGGCTTCTCCTTCTCGCCCAGGTCCGGGACCGGGATGCATCGAGACGTTGGCTCGTCGAGCAGAGTCGGGAGCCGGACGAGCGGCGCATTCTGGTTCTGGAGCGCGCTGCGGATCTCGTCGTGCTGGAAGGTCTCTCACCCGATCGTTTCGAATTCGTGGCGGCTGCGGGGGATCCGGGATCGAGACCGCGGACCGCGCGGCGGGGCCGCGTCCCCATCATCGGTGCGCGGGTGGAAGAAGGTGCGCCGTGGCTCCTCGTCCTGGATTCTGACAAGGCGACCACCACGGCGAGAGAGCTCCTCAGTCCGAGGACCGTCCCGCCGCGTGCCGTGACCCCTCCGCCGACTCCGGTTCGGCCCGATCTCCCCGCGCATCCGTTGGTTCGAGGAAGTCTGGACAAGGTGATCCAGGCCCTGAGCGGTCGCGACCGCTGAAAGGCGTCCGCCCGGCCCGGCCTCACGCCGGCTCCTCACTTGCCGTGGTCGGGGGGCGCGCCTAAGATTCGTCGACAGTTGGAAATAGGGGAGAGACCGCTGTGGCCAATCGTGACGAGAAATGGGAGGACAACGTTCCGGGACCCTTCTACGTGGATAAGGAGTGCATCCTGTGCTCCCTCTGCGTCGACGTGGCTCCGAGCGTTTTCAAAGAAAGCGAAGACGGCGACCACGACGTCGTCTATCATCAGCCCGAGAACGAGGACGAACGGCAGGCCGCCCTCGACGCGATGGAACAGTGCCCGGTCAACGCGATCGGAGACGACGGAGAGGGTTAGTCCCAACGGAGGCGCCACGTGGTTCTGGAATCCTGGGAGGAACTCATCGGTGCCCGCATCGGGCCGGATGACCGATATGAGATCCTTCGACGAGTCGGCGACGGGGGCATGGGGGTTGTCTTCGAGGCGCACGAGCACCGCCGCGATCGTCGGGTCGCCATCAAGTTCCTGAGGAGCGACGGCGCCGCCGACCCGGAAACCCTCGAACGATTTCGACGTGAAGGTTCGCGCTTCAGTCGTCTCAACCATCCGAACATCGTACGTGTCTTCGGACTCGGTCGGGCGCGAGGCCTCTTCTATATCGCCAGCGAGTTCGTCGACGGCTCGGACCTCTATGACATCCTCAAAGAGAGTGGTGGTCTGCTGCCCGTGGGGCGGTCGCTCGAGATCGTGCGGGATGTCGCCCGGGCTCTCTCGACCGCCCATGCCAACGACATCATCCATCGGGACCTCAAACCCGAAAACGTGATGATCGAGCGTGCGACGGGGACCGTGAAGATCCTCGACTTCGGCATCGCCAAGGATCTGAACGCTTCGATGGCTCTGACCGTCAAGGGAACCTACTTGGGGACACCCGCCTACAGCGCTCCCGAGCAGATTCGCGGCCAACGTCTGGACGCCCGGACCGACATCTTCTCGCTGGGTGTGATCCTCTACGAGCTCGTCACGGGAGAGCCGCCTTTCACCGGTTCGCGCGCCACCCAAGTCCTCGTCAACACCCTGAGGACGGAGCCCGTGAGCCCTCGCGCCATCAATGACGGTGTCTCGGCGCCCGTCGCCCGCCTCATCGAGGACATGATTCAGAAGAAACCGAGGAAGCGCCCCGAATCCTGCGAACTCGTCATTCAGCGCGTGGAGAAGATCATGGCGGCCATCGGTGACGGACTCTCTCCCGACGACAGCAAGGGAGTCGTCGGGTTCCTGAAGGGGTTCTTCCAGGGCTGATCGTCGCGGGATGTCAGTGGGTGCCTTGGCGGCGGGGGGCTTCCCTGCGAAAGACCTCGAGGACGAGATGGCGACTCTTGTGGGCGAGGGGAATGTCCAGGGAGGATGGGGCGAAGAGGCCACTGGGTCGGGCCTGAGGCGATGGGGTCAGCCGCAGGAGATCCCCGCTGGCCGCCCAGCTCTCCACGTCTTCCCAGAGGATGTACGTGTTCTCGGCCGTGAAGAGGACACCCTTCGACGTCAGGAGGATGTGCGAGACCCCGTAATGGTTCCGTGCGATCATGTTCTCCCAGATCTGCCACACGATCAGGATGGAAGCGGCGATCCCCAGCCCCTGGGAGATCACGAATTCCGGCCAGGAAAGAGCCAGAACGGCAAGGAGGACGGCGCCGAGAAAGAGGATCTTCTTCATGCCTTGCCAGATGGCCACGGTCATCGCCGGCAGGCTGCGGATGCGCCGTGTGATGCGAATGTCGACGTAGATGCGGGGCAGTGCGTCGTCGCGCTCGAGCTCTTCCAGTGACGCTACGTCGTCGCTCACGGCATCAGTCTCCGAACATCTTCTTGACGATCTCTTCCGGTACGGGCTGATGTCCGGCCGGTTCCATGGACACTGAAGCGCGCCCCTGGCTGATGGTTCGGAGGTCGTTGGGGAATCCGAACATCTCGGACATAGGGACCCGTCCTCGGATCATGGCGAGACCGTCCTGATCCTCCATCTCCTCGATCTCCACCCTCTTGGACTGGAGAGCTCGGTGGACCGGACCCAAGTGCTCCTGAGGCGTCGTCACCTCGACGCGCATGATGGGCTCGAGAATTTCGGTGCCCCCGTCCCTCAAGGCTTGCGTGAACGCTTCGGCGAGCGCGTAGGGCAGGCCCGCACCCGCCGGGTCCACGTCCTTGATCTGAACGTCGAGGAGGGTCGCTCGCGTGCCCATGAGAGCGTAGCCCCAAAGACCGGTGCCCGCGAGTTCGCCCTCCAGTTGTTCGATGAGCTGCTTTCTCATCCCCTTGGGCAAAACGCGGTCCGCCGGGACTTGCCAGGCCGCATCGGACTCGTCACCGGGCTCGACTCGCAGTTTGACCTTACCCCAGATGGTCTTGCCGCCCAGGGTCTTTTGAACCTCGTGCTCGACCTCCGCGGCCCTGGAGATGCGTTCGCGGTACGTCACGCGCGGCTTGCCCGTGTTGGCCTGGACGCGAAACTCCCGTTCGAGGCGATTGGCGATGACCTCCAGGTGGAGTTCTCCCATGCCTGAGAGGATGACTTGACCGGTATCCGGATCCTCGTGAACCGTGAACGTCGGATCCTCGCGACTGAGTTTCGCCAGGGACTCGGACAGCTTGTCTCGAGCGGCGGCGTTTTTCGGTTCGATGGCCATCGACACGACGGGCTCGGGAAAGTGGATCGATTCGAAGGCGATCGGGTGTGCGGCGTCGTGAAGCGTGTCGCCGGTCACCGAGCGCTTGAGTCCGGGGATCGTGACGATGTCGCCCGCTTCGACGACCTTGACGCGTTCGCCGCCCTTGCCGTGGACGCGCAGGATGTCCTGAATGCGTTCCCTCTTACCCGTGCGGGCGTTGATGGGAGCGTCACCCACCTTGAGCTTTCCCGAGTAGACTCTCATGTAGAACAGTTCACCCCCCACCTGCGCCTGCACCTTGAACACGAGCCCCGAGAAGGGGGCGTCGGGGGAGTGCGGACGCTCCACGATGCGTTCGGGGTGCTTCGGATCGTGTCCTTGGATGGGGGGCAGGTCCGCGGGCGAAGGGAGGAAGTCGATCACCGCGTCGAGGAGAGGTTGGACGCCGATTTTCTTGTAGGCGGCTCCCGCGAGGACAGGCACGCAGGAGAGGTTCAGCGTGGCGCGCCGCAGCGCCTTGCGCAGGACGTCCGCGGAGAGCTCTTCGCCACCGAGGTATCGCTCGGCGATCTCGTCGTCGAGATCGGCAAGCTGCTCCACGAGTTGGTCTCGACCGGGCTGCGCCAGTTCTTGTTGGGCTGGAGTGAGAGCGGTCCGCTCCACCGTGTCCGCATCCGGGAAATGAAGCGCCTCCATCGCAACCAGATCGATGAGGCCCTCGAAGACGTCATTTTCGTCGAGGATGGGCTCGTGGAGGATGATGGGATGGGCGTCCAACCGCTTGACCAGGGACTGGACCGCCTTGTGGAAATCCGCGCCGGCGCGATCGAGCTTGTTCACGAACACGATGCGGGGCACGGAGTAGTGGTCAGCCTGCCTCCAGACGGTCTCGCTCTGCGCCTCCACGCCGGCCACGCCGCAGAGCACCACGACCGCGCCGTCGATGACACGCAAGGAGCGTTCGACCTCGGCCGTGAAATCCACGTGTCCGGGGGTGTCGATCAGATTGATTGCGTGATCACGCCATGGCACCCGCGACGCCGCGGCCTTGATGGTGATGCCGCGCTCCTGCTCGTCTTCCAGCCAATCAAGGGCGGTGTCGCCGTGGTGCACTTCGCCCATGCGATGGATCCTCCCGCCCAGATAGAGGATACGCTCGGACGTGGTGGTCTTGCCCGCGTCGATGTGGGCGATGATTCCGATGTTTCGAATACGATCAATCTTCATGAAGGGCGTTCCATGTGCCGATGCGACCGGGATTTATAGAATCTCTGGGGTCGTTTTCCCATAGCAAAAAACGTTCAGGGCGATCCGTGCGTGCGAGGGAGGGCCGGTGCGGCTACGCTTGCAGCGGGCGGGGTGGGTTGCTATTTCTAACCACCCGCCGAGACCGGTGACGCATTGTCGTCGACCCGTCTCGCATTTTTTTTGGAGGGGCTTCCCATGATTCAGAGCCTGCTCGAACGCAAGGTTCAGCGACGACCCGAGACGATCCTGGTCAACGGGCGAATCCTCTTCCTCGTCGACGATCCGGACGCGATGAGACGACAACTCGCCGGCGAAGACTTGGAATGGCCCCACGGGCTCCCCCTTCGGAACAACATCTCCACCGACGAAATCACGCCTGCTTACATCTGCTACTACTTCGACGAGACCTTGGGCGAGTTTCCCTATCTGGGATTCCAGGCCGGTGACGAGTTCCCCGTGACGCGCGGAGCCGTCAAATCGGGGGGCTTCGAGGTCTCCGTTTCCGGACAACGCAGGGGCAAGGGCTCCAGTCGCGAGCAGAGCCCCTACGCCGAAATGCTGGCCGGGATCCGCATCATCATCGCGGAGAACATCGAGCGCATCTACAGAGAGAATTGCCACAACCTCGGCCTCCTCACGAGCACGGATTTCAGCCTGATCGACAAGATCCGCGCCCGGGAAGAGATCCCTCTCGAGGCTTTTACGAAGGGGCTGGACCCCATTTCGAAGCAGATCGTGGAGTTCGGTGGGCTCTTCGAATTCAATGTGGCCCGCATGCAGGGGAAGGCAACGGTGCCTCCCATCACCACCGAGCAGCGCCCGATGACCATCGGCGAGAAGATCATCGCCCGGCACTTCGTGACCGATCTTTCCCTCAACCAGGTGGGGGTCCCCTATGTGAAGCCGGGCGACACGGGCTTCGTGCGCACCGACATCCGTTTCAGCCACGAATACGTCACCCCCATGGCTGCGGACTTCTTCCACAAGCTCGTCGGTCCCGACGAGAAGGTCGTCGATCGGGAGAGCATCTTCTTCTTCCGGGATCACCTGACCTTCCTCGACGAGGCCATGACCGAAGAACGTAAGAAGATGGGATTGCTCGACGTCGCGAAACAACTCGAGGTCAAACAGAGGACCTTCGCGGAGGAGCAAGGGATCACGCTTCACGGCGAGATCGAAGGCCCGAAGAAGGGCAGCGAAGCGATCTGCCACAGCAAGGTGCTGGAGTCCTATGCCGAGCCGGGCATGATCATCATCGGTAGCGACAGTCACACGCCGCACAGCGGCGCCATCGGAGCCGTCGCGTTCGGCGCCGGCACGACCGCCATTTTCAACAGCTGGGTCACGAAAGACATCCAGCTCAACGTTCCAGGCACGGTGAAGATCGAAATCATTGGCGAAAAGGCCTCCAACGTGACCGCGAAGGACTTGATGCTCGAGATCCTTCGACAGGAATACGTCCGAACCGGCAAGGCCATCGGGAAGATCCTCGAGTACTGCGGCCCGGTCGTGGAGGCTCTCGACATCGACGAGCGTGCGACCATGACGAACATGGCCGCCGAAGTGGGTGCCTTCACCGGTCTCGTGGCGCCCGACGAAAAGACGGTCGAATACCTGGTGAGCCGCCGAGGGATCGAGGCCCGCGCCGCGCGCGCCATGCTGAGCGGTCTCGCATCCGATGAGGACGCGGTCTACGAGAAGGTGATCACGATTGACGCCTCGAACGTCAAGCCCATGGTGGCCCTCCCGGGGGATCCGGGGAACGGCGTGGAAATCGAGGACTTGCCCGAGGGAGTCGCCATCGACATCGCCTACGGCGGATCGTGCACGGCGGGCAAAATCGAGGACATGGACCTCTACGCCAAGGTTCTGGCCGAGGGCCGCAAGCAGGGGCGGAAGGTGGCGGAGAACGTCACCTTCTACATCCAGTTCGGGTCCCAGGACGTGAAGAGGTATTGCGAGCAGAAGGGGTACTTGCAGCTCTTCGAGGAGATGGGCGTGGAGGTCATCGAGCCGTCCTGCGGGGCTTGCATCAATGCCGGTCCGGGAGTCTCACGGAATCCGGACCAGGTGACGATCTCGGCCATCAATCGGAATTTCCCGGGACGCTCCGGGCCGGGGAAGATGTATCTGGCCTCACCCTTGACCGTGGCGGCCAGCGCTCTGGCCGGCCGGATTACGGTCTATGAGGAGGAGCCGGCCGCGTCGTCCTGATGAGCGGCCGGGCCCGTCTTCACCGGGGCCGTTGGTCGGCCCGACTCTGTTCTGGATACCGATCCTCGAACATGTAGCCTTTTTCGTCGTAAGCGACGTGTCCCTGTTCCGCGAGGAGCGCGCAGGAGGCGCAATAGGGCTGGGGCTTTTTCTCCCTCAAACCGCGGCGGAGCGCCTGATATTCCTCACCGTTCCAGATGTCGTCCCATGCGTCCTTGAAGACGTTGCCCACGACGGGCCGTCCCTGGTGACAGCACGGGGCGACGTGGCCTTCGACGGAGACGAACACCTGGCGCCACGCAAAGGGGCACCAATACGCGTCCTCGGCCCAATCCGGGGGAGGGGCTTCCGTGGCGAGGATCTCCTGGGCTTGCCTTTCCGACATCTCGCCGTCGTCGCGTCTAAGGATTTCCTGCCGGGGGACGAGACCTGTCGTCTCCTCGGGCTCTTCGATGGGGAGCGACGGGGCCTCTTCGGCGTCGAGGTCGAAAAGCGCCGGGGCGTTGAGCTGCACGCCCAGCTCCTTCGCGCGGGCAACGGCTTTCTCGATCCAGAAGTTGGCGAGCGCTTTGTGTTCGAGGAGCGATGACCCTCTGAGTTCCTTTGTGAACACGAGCAGATGGCCGGCGTGGACCGTGTCCACATCCAGCTCCTTCGCCCATTCGACGATGCGCGGGAATTCTTCGATGTTCTCCCTCATCAACGTGACACCGAAGTCGAACTTGACCCGATTGCGCAGCCCCAACGCGTCTCGGCGTTCCTTGAAGAGGCGCAGGTTCGAGATCACGACGTCGAACTTCGACCCGGTTCGGCAGTGTTCGAAGACCTCTTTCGACCCTCCGTCGAAACTCATGATCAGACGGTCCAGCAGAGGGAGAACCCGATCGAGTCTCGGATTCTTGAGCAGCATGCCGTTGGTGACGAGTTCGAGGCGTACGGAGTACTTCTCCGCCAGCTCGACCATGAGATCGAAGTGGGGGAAGGTGAAGGGCTCGCCGACCACCGTGGGGTTGATCACCGTGGCTTTCGGAAACGCCACGTCCGCCATCATGCGGAAGGTCATCTCATCCATGGAGAATCGATGCATGCCCTGCTTGCGGAGCTCATTGCGGCTGAATTCGCAATCGCAGAAGAAGCAATGCAGGTTGCAGTCACCCGTGAACTCGAACGTGATCTTCAGAGGAACGGCATCCACGCGGACCCGGCCCTCGCTTTCCGCGCGGAGAAGTTCGGTCTCGTTCTCGCGCGTCATGGCGGCGAAGTCGTTTTCGGTGGGTGACGGGGGCATCGAATCCTCGATCTGGATGGGAACCTCAGCAGGTCCTTTGTAGGTTTTTCGGCTCCCCGAGGCAAAAAGTCTCGACGTTCCCCCCTAAAAAAAACGGGGGGGGAACGTTATAAGGGGCCAGGATTCGCGGAATTGCTTCGCGAAGCCGCCAAAAGGCGTGTCGGCGCCTGGAATTGGGAAGAGGGCCTGCGGCGCTCCCCTCGGGCCCGGGGAGATGATTGACCATGCCGAAGGGAATGGGACGGTTCTTCTTGTCCTCGCTGGGTAAGAAGTTCGTCATGGCCGTGACCGGCCTGTTGCTGATCGGTTTTCTCGTCGTTCACGTGCTGGAGAACCTCACCCTTTTCGTGGGGCAGGACGGCGCGGCCTTCGTGGGCTACGTCGAGGGACTCCACAAACTGGGGCCCCTCCTCTACGTGCTGGAATTGGGGCTCTTCGTTCTGTTCTGGATCCACATCTGGATCGCCATCCGGCTGACTCTCGAGAATCGGAAGGCACGCCCCGTCGCCTATCAGGTGAAGAGCACGTTCGGCGAGAGCACCCTGGCGTCGAGAACCATGATCTACTCCGGTCTCCTCGTCTTGGCCTTCCTGATCGTTCACCTGCTGCATTTCCGATTCCGCAAGGGGTACGCCATGCCCCACGCGGAGGAATTGCATGAGAGGGTGGTTGCCGGGTTGACCGACCCGCTCTTTGCGGCCATCTACGTCGTGGGTGCGCTTGCCGTGGGCTTGCACTTGACCCACGGCTTCCGAAGCCTATTTCAATCCCTCGGGATCAATCACGAACCATGCAACCCATGGTTCAGGAGGATCGGAATCGCGCTGGCGATCGCGTTGGCTCTCGGTTTCGCGTCTTTCCCCATTGTCGCCATGACTGCCTGGAGGAGCTGAAATGTCGTCCTCGAACGGAAAGTTGGAATCACGGATCCCCGCGGGGGCTCTGGACGAGAAGTGGGCGAAGCGCAAGTCCGAGCTCAAGCTCGTCGCCCCGAACAATCGCCGTAAGTTCACCATCGTCGTGGTGGGAACCGGGCTCGCCGGTGCCTCCGCGGCGGCCTCCCTGGGCGAGATGGGCTACAACGTGATCGTCGTCTGCATCCAGGATAGCGCGCGAAGAGCCCATAGCATCGCGGCCCAGGGCGGTATCAACGCTGCAAAGAATTACCCGAATGACAACGACAGCGTCTTCAGGCTCTTCTACGACACGATCAAGGGAGGCGACTTCCGGGCGAGAGAGGCCAATACCTACCGTTTGGCCGAAGTCAGCAACAACATCATCGACCAGTGCGTCGCTCAGGGCGTCCCCTTCGCAAGGGAATACGGTGGACTTCTCGCGAATCGGACGTTTGGCGGGGCTCAGGTGTCGCGAACGTTCTATGCTCGCGGGCAAACCGGCCAGCAGCTCCTCCTCGGTGCCTACGGGGCGCTGATGCGACAGGTGGACGCCGGGCGGGTCAAGTTGCTGCCCAGGCGCGAGATGCTGGATCTCGTCGTCGTGGACGGTGTTGCGCGGGGCGTCGTGACGCGCAATCTCATCACCGGTGCCTACGAGCGCTATGCCGGGCACGCGGTACTCCTGTGCACGGGAGGCTACGGCAACGTCTTCTACCTCTCGACGAATGCGAAGGCCTCGAACGTGACCGCCGCTTGGCGAGCCCACAAGCGCGGCGCCTTCTTCGCGAACCCCTGTTACACGCAGATCCATCCCACCTGCATCCCCGTCTCGGGCGACCATCAGTCGAAGCTCACGCTCATGAGCGAGAGTTTGCGGAACGACGGTCGCGTCTGGGTGCCGATGAAGGCCGGTGACAAGCGCCCTCCCAACGACATCCCGGAGGAAGAGCGAGACTACTATCTGGAGCGCAAGTATCCGAGTTTCGGCAACATGGTTCCCAGGGACGTGGCGAGTCGTAACGCGAAAATGGTTTGCGACGAGGGCCGGGGTGTCGGGCCTTCGGGGTTGGCCGTCTATCTGGATTTCCGAGATGCCATCCAGCGGGATGGTATCGAGACGATCCGCTCCAAGTACGGCAACCTGTTCCACATGTACGAGAAGATCACGGGCGAGAATCCCTACCAGGTTCCCATGAGGATCTATCCCGCCGTCCACTACACGATGGGGGGGCTGTGGGTGAACTACGATCTCGAGAGCACGGTTCCCGGCCTTTTCGTCTTGGGCGAGGCCAATTTCTCGGATCACGGGGCGAACCGGCTCGGTGCGAGCGCCCTCATGCAGGGGTTGGCCGACGGATACTTCGTGCTCCCCTACACCTTGCCGGGGCATCTGGCCGGCCGAAAGCTCGGCGACGTCGACACGGACCACGAGGCATTCAAGGCCGCGGAGAAGGAGGCCAGGGAGCGCACGAACAAGCTTCTCGCCGTCAAGGGGTCCCGTACGGTCGACAGCTTCCACCGGGAACTGGGGCTGATCATGTGGAACCACTGCGGCATGGCTCGCAACCGCAAGGGGCTCGAAGAGGCGCTTCAGAAGATCCCGGCCCTCAGGGAGGCGTTCTGGAAGGACGTTCGCGTTCTGGGTGAGGGGGAAGACCTCAACCAGGAACTGGAGAAAGCCGGACGTGTGGCCGACTTCATGGAGTTCGCCGAACTCATGGTGAGGGATGCGCTGCACCGCGAGGAGTCCTGCGGGGGCCACTTCCGCGAGGAATACCAGACCGAGGAGGGCGAAGCGAAGCGGGACGACGAGAATTTCCGCTACGTCGCGGCTTGGGAGTTTCAGGGCGTCGGGAAGCCTGCTGAACTGCACAAGGAAGCCCTGGAGTTCGAAAACGTCGAGCTCACCCAGAGGAGCTACAAGTGATGAGTGAGTCCACGATGAAGCTGACCCTCAAGATCTGGCGCCAGAGCAGCGCGGCCAGTGCTGGGCGCCTGGAAACCTACGAGTTGGACGACGTCAGTTCCGACATGTCGTTCCTCGAGATGCTGGACATTCTGAACACCCAGTTAATCGAGAAGGGCGAAGAACCTGTCGCCTTCGACCACGATTGCCGCGAGGGCATCTGTGGCATGTGTGGGTGCATGATCAACGGGAAGGCCCACGGTCTGGAGCGTGGCACGACCCTCTGCCAGCTTCACATGCGCAAGTTCAACAGCGGGGACACGCTCGTCATCGAGCCTTGGCGCGCCAAGGCTTTTCCCCTGGTGAAGGATCTCGTCGTCGACCGGTCCGCGTTCGACCGAATCATCGAAGCCGGTGGGTATATTTCGGTTTCCACCGGGTCTGCTCCCGAGGCGAACGGACTTCCGATTCCGAGGGACTGTTCCGAACTCGCCTTCGACGCGGCGGCTTGCATCGGATGCGGGGCTTGCGTGGCATCCTGCAAGAACGCCTCGGCCATGCTTTTCGTGAGCGCCAAGGTGAGCCAGTTCGCCCTGCTTCCCCAAGGGCAACCGGAACGCCAGCGGCGCGTGTTGCGCATGGTGGAGGCCATGGACAACGAAGGATTCGGCAACTGCACGAACGAGTTCGAATGCGAAGCCGCCTGTCCCAAAGAGATCTCGGTGAGCAACATCGCCCGGATGAACAGAGAGTTCTTGGGCGCATCCATCAAGGCGACTTGACCTCCCGCGGCGCGGCGCGGCGCGATGCTGGCGCCGTGCCGCCGATTCCGCTCCGCAACTCTGTTCTCTCAAAAGAACGAATCCATGCACGTCGAGCCGCAATTCGCCGGTCTGTCGACGTTTCGCTCCCTCTTGCGTTGCATAAATCCACAACCCTTCACTTTTCCGTCGGTGTGTTCGACAACATCAGCGGGAAACGTTGGATTCGTGAGAGCACGTACGAAGGGATAAGTCGATGAGTATTCAGGCCTGTGAGAGACACGGAGTGGCGGCCCGGTGGAAATCCAGGTTCCAAAGGAGCCATCGTCGCCTCCAAAGCGTCCTGAAGCGTCTGCGCCAAGCAGAGATGGACTGGGCACCGGACGATGGGATCGAGTCCCCTCGCGAGCATCTTTGGGAAATCGCCGTCTCGCGGCGGTGGCTGGCGGTCCGGCTGGCGCGGGGTCGGATCATGCCTGCCCAGGAGACGTTCCGACCGGAGCAGGTGGATGCCCAAGAAATCGTCCGTCTTCTCGATCTTTGCCACCGCAATCTCGGGGATTGGCTGGACGGCGCCAGCGACGAGGACATTCTCTCCACCCCGGCGTCGGTCGACGGCGAGAAGTCGCTGCGAGGGTTGAATGTCGAGGACCTCCTCTACCATCAACTCGAGTTGGAGGCTCACCGGACGGCCGCCATCGACGGCCTGTCCCGCCTCATCGACCCGGCCCGCGTGCCGGTCCTCTGACCCGCCCTCGCCTCCGTCCTCAAAATCCGTATTGATTGATCGGCGAGCGATCCACTTCTACAATGCTGCAGCCACGTCCGGTAAGCCGGGTTCAGCGGGTTTGATTGGGGGCAGACACCAGGGGAGGGTGAGCGGCCATGAAAGGCAAGATTTTCACACAGGCCGAGGCGAGCCGAGCAATTCCCTACTTGAAGCGCATTGCCACGGACGCGATCGCCAGCATGAAGCTCATTCAGCGCCACGGCCGGGCGATTGCGAACCTGCGGGCGGACGACGTGCTCTCCCAGGAGGAACGCGAGGAAGCGATCCGCCAGCACGAGGCGAAGATCGAGATCCTCGAGGCTCGCATCGAGGACTGCCGCAAGGAGTTGGAGCCGTTGGGGTGTTTCCTCGACGATCCGGAGCGAGGGATCATCAAGTTCTACGGCGAAATGGATTCTCGCATCGTCTATTTCACCTGGAAGCCCGGGGAACCGCGGGTCGCGTTCTGGCATCCCATGGAAAAGACCTACTCCGACCGTCAACCCATCGACGGCGACGAGATGCTGGCCGGTAACACACCCTGAAAGGGGCGGCCCTACGCCGCGGACATGCCGCGCTCACATCCGGTCCACGGTCTTGATCCCCAAGAGCTTCAGCCCCTGAGATAGGGC
Source organism: Planctomycetota bacterium (assembly GCA_011369445.1). Classification (GTDB taxonomy): domain Bacteria; phylum Planctomycetota; family DRQF01; genus DRQF01. Next base: position 35,342 of record DRQF01000028.1, read on the forward strand.
GGTGGCGGTTGCCCGAGACAGCATGAGGCGTGCTTTTCGGACCGCGGGATCGTCCGCTTTCAGGATGGGGACCGCCCGATTGTGTGAGTGGTAGGCCCGGGCACAGGCCAACAGCCAGCTGCTGATCAGGGAAGGATTCAAATCCGCGGCGGCCTTCTCAACCACCCGGGGGAATTCGACCAGTTTCAGCATGAGTCGGATCTCGCTTTCGTCGGTCAAGACCGCGGGGTCGAACTCGACATCGTCCGGCCCCAACCCGGAATCCTCGAGCATGCGCTGGATGCGGGCGAAGGCGTAGAGAACATAGGGTCCCGTATCCCCCTCGAAGGAGACGGACGCCTTCGGGTCGTACAGCATCGTCGTCTTGGGCGAGACCGAGAGAATCATGAATTTGAGGGCGGCCAGGGCGATGTTGAGGGCTCGCTCCTCGGCGGCTTTCTCATCGACATCGGGCTGGCGGGAAAGGATCTCTTTGTGGGCCAGCCGACTCACCTCCTCGATGAGGTTGTCGGCGTCGACGACGGTCCCCTCGCGGGACTTCATCTTCCCTTCGGGGAGATTGACCATCCCATAGGCGAGATGACGGCAGTTGGCTGCCCATTCATATCCCAGCCTCTTCAGGATCTCGAAGAGGACGTTGAAGTGATAGATCTGTTCGTTGCCGACGACGAAGATCTGGCCGTCCAAGCCGTACTCTTCCGTCTTCATGACCGTCGTTCCAATGTCCTGAGTGATGTAGACCGATGTGCCGTCGCTTCGCAGGACGACCTTGCGATCGAGCTTGACATCGGAGAGATCGATCTCGACGGCGCCGTCATCTCGACGATGGAATACGCCCTTGCGCAGCCCCTCGCTGACGATCTCCTTGCCGAGTTGATACGTCTCCGATTCGAGGTAGATGCGGTCGAATCGGATGCCCAATGTCCGATAGGTCTCCTCGAATCCCTCCATCACCCAGCCATTCATCAGCTTCCAAAGAGCGAGGACCTCCTCGTCTCCCTCCTCCCAGCGTCGAAGGACGTCCCTGGCTCCCGCCATCCACTCGCTGATCTTGGCGAACTCGTCCCGCGAGATCTCGGATTGCTCCGGGTGCTCGTCACGGTACCGTTTCCACTCTTCGCGGAAGCGGGTTTCGAAGAGGACGTAGAAGTCCCCGACGAAGTGATCCCCCTTCTTGCCGACCGACTCCGGGGTCATGCCCTGGCCTTCGCGCTGATAGGCCAGCATCGACTTGCAGATGTGGATGCCTCGATCATTCACGAGATTGGCGCGGATGACGTCGGTTCCCGTGGCTTCCAGCAGGCGGGCCACCGAGTCCCCCAAGCAATTCGTACGGACATGTCCCAGGTGCTGGGGCTTGTTCGTGTTGGGCGAGGAGAACTCGACCATGATGCGCTGGGATGGGTCGGTGCGCTCCCGAAACCCGAAGGAGTCGCCGGCTCTGAGAGCGGGGGAGAGGGCTCCTTCGGCCAGCGCCGGCCGATGCAGGACCAGGTTCACGTAGCCCTTCACTGGGGTGGCTCGTTCGATCAGGGCGTCTTTTTCCAATTCCTCGGCCAGCGCCTGGGCAATGGCGGGAGGCGCCTTGCGGAGGTCCTTGGCCAGGTGGAAGGCATTCAGCGCGAGATCACCGAATTGATCGGGGAAATCCAGGGTGACCCGAGTAGGAGAGATCCCGAAGACGTTTTCCACTGCCTTGCGGCAGACCTGTTCGATACGATCCAGCAGCACGCGCTGTCCCTCCATTGGTCAAGGCTATGAGCTATCAGGATTCCACGGGGGGGCAAGGGCCGAGCTGGACCACTGATGCGAGGATGCGCCCCATGTTGACGTCCAAGGTGTACGAAAACCGGAAACAATTCTCCCGCCGATTCGATCCGAGAGCCTATCCCAAGCGCGAGCTGGAGACCCTGGCCCTGATGGTGGACCCCGAGCATTTTCGGCTGGACGAGGTTCTGAATCCCCATTCCCTCGATGCCGAGGGACGGATGCTCGAAGTGGATACGGCCTTGGCCATCGAGCAATGGAGCCGCCTGGTCGACACGATGCGCTCGTCGGGGATCGACGTGGAGATTCTGCCCGGCCGCTCCAACCTTCCGGACATGGTGTTCGCTGCGAATGAGGGGTTCCCCTACGTGAGCGATTCCGGCGAGCGCCGGGTGGTCCTATCGAAAATGACCGCTCCGTCCAGGCGTCCGGAGGTGGCCCATTTCGAAAGTTGGTTCAGGTCCAAGGGGTTCGCGGTGGATACGGCGCCCTGCGGCGCCGGAGAGTCGTTCGAGGGATGCGGAGATCTCCTCTGGCTGAGCGACCGGAAGGTGATCCTCGGGGGGTGGGGTTTCCGCACCTCCCGAGTCGTCTTGGACCGTTTGGCGGCTCGAATCGACGTCCCCATCATCGCGTTCCACCTGACGGATCCTGCTTTCTATCACCTGGATACGGCTGTGACCGTTCTGGACGACTCCCGGTGCCTGGCCCATCGCCCGGCGTTCACCGAGGAGGGGTGGGATCTGCTTCACGCCGTCTTCGAGGAGGTCGTCACGGCTCCGGCTGACGAGGCCCGGCACGCCCTCGTCTGCAATGCCTTCGCCCCCCGGCCGGGGGTTGTCATCGTGGAGGAGGAAGCCCGCATCACGTGTGGGCTCCTGGAAGAAAAAGGCTACGAGGTGCATCCGGTGCCCACCTCCGAGTTCAGGAAGTCCGGCGGTTCGATCTTCTGCCTGAAGCTGATGATCCCTTGAGGCTCGACTTGTGGGCCACCGGCGCTGGGTGGTAGCCTCCGGGCCAATCATGGACATTCGCAATATCGCTATCATCGCCCACGTCGACCACGGGAAGACGACCCTCGTGGACGGCATGATTCGCCATGCGGGTCTCGTTCGCGAGAACCAGCACATGGACGACTGCATGCTCGACAGCAACGACCTCGAAAGAGAGCGGGGCATCACCATCTTGTCGAAGAACATCTCGCTGACCTGGCGAGACCACAAGATCAACATCATCGATACGCCCGGCCACAGTGACTTCGGAGGCGAGGTTGAGCGGGTGCTCCGCATGGCCAACGGCGTTCTGCTGCTGGTGGATGCCTACGAAGGCCCCATGCCGCAGACCCGGTTCGTTCTCAGGAAAGCCCTCGACCTGAACCTCCGGCCCATCGTTGTCATCAACAAGATCGATCGGCCGGACGGTCGTCCCCACGAAGTGCTGGACCTTGTCTTCGAACTCTTCTGCGCCCTCGGCGCGAGCGATGAACAGCTGGATTTTCCCGTGCTCTATGCGTCCGGGCGTTCCGGCTACGCCCGCTTCGAGGTCGAGGATGAGAACATGGATTTCGAGCCTCTCTTCGAATCCATCGTCAAGCACGTGCCCCCGCCGGAGATGGATACCGAGGCGCCGTTCCGCCTCCTCGTGAGTTCGCTGCAATACAGCGAGTTCACCGGCCGCGTGGCCGTGGGCCGAGTCTTTCAGGGGCGCCTGGGACGCAACGATCGTCTTGCCATCGTGGATCGGGACGGCAACTCGAGGGTGGCCCAACCGAAGCGCATATCGACCTTCGAGGGCTTGGGGCAAAAGGAGGTGCCCGCGGCGATCGCCGGCGACATCGTGGCGATCGAAGGGCTGGTCGACGTCAGCATAGGTGACACCCTCTGCGCGCTCGACTCGCGCGAATCCATCTGGTCGCCTCCCATCGATGAGCCCACGATCTCCATGGTGTTTCGCGTCAACGACTCCCCCTTTGCGGGCAAGGAGGGGCAGTTCGTGACGTCGCGCCAAATCCGCACTCGGCTCATGCGGGAGACGGAGCGTGACGTGGCGTTGCAGGTGACCGACACGGATCGCGCCGAAGCGTTCCAAGTGGCGGGGCGTGGAGTGCTGCACTTGGGAATCCTCATCGAGAACATGCGCCGCGAGGGCTACGAGTTCTCCGTCGGGAAACCGCATATCATCGAGAAGGTCATCGACGGGAAGCGGCACGAGCCCATGGAGACGCTCGTCGTCGACTGTCCCGACTCGGTCACGGGAAAGGTGATCGAGGAGGTCGGGAGACGGCGGGGTGAAATGGAGGACATGGTCAGTCGCGAGGGCTTGGCCAACCTGCAGTTCGCGATCCCTTCCCGCGGGATCATCGGTCTGAGGACGAGGCTTCTCAACCTCACGGGTGGCGAGGCGACGATCCACCACATCTTCAAAAGCTGGGAGCCCTGGAAGGGCAGCATTCCCGGCCGTTCCAACGGGACGATGGTCTCCGTGGAAACGGGGCAGGCCGTTGCCTATGCACTCTTCAATCTGAAGGATCGGGGGGCGTTCTTCATCGCCCCCGGTACGCCCGTGTACACGGGGATGATCGTGGGCGAGCATTGCAAGGACAAGGACCTCGATGTCAATGTCTGCAAGGAGAAGAAACTCTCCAATGTGCGCGCTTCGGGTTCCGACAAGAAGAGCATTCTCTCGCCTCCGCGCCAGCTCGGATTGGAGCAGGCCTTGGAATACATCGAAGAGGACGAGCTCGTCGAAGTGACGCCTCACTCGATCCGCCTGAGAAAGATCAATCTTTCGGCAAAGGGGCGCAAGAAGGTCCAGAACGTCTGATTGCGACCCGATTCGCGCCCGCGGTGACTGGGTTTTCCTGCAGTTTCCCCCCGGCCGCAGGTCGATGAAAAAATGGGGCACTTGTGGCCTCACGCAGTCTCAGGTTATAGACTGTCCATGGGTTCCAGGGTTTTCCCATTTTGAGCGCCGCTCCGATTCGGAGCCTCGATGGAAAACCGGGAGAGATGAGCCGCCGAGAGGGAGCGGCTCCCAGTGTGGCAGGAACCCACGATCGCCCGACGCGTTCCGGTTCATCCCGATGGAAGAAGAGGATGACAGGGGAAGGCGGGGGAGGATCTCTGCTTCGTCAGCGTGACGTCGATGTCGACGACGCGGTCTCGAACAAGAGATCTCCAAGAGGATGATTCCCGTTTCTTGGCCGTCGCGGCCTCAAGATCGTTCCGGGGATCTCGTTTCAATGTCGTATGGAGGAGTTGCCCCGCGGGGCCGAGTTGCTTTCCCTTGAAGGGAAGGTCCAAGTCGAACTCGACGGAGCCATTCAGCATGAGTCCCGAAGAAAGCAAGAACCCCGAACCCGCCGCTCAACCTGCTCCCGAGAAGAGTCCTTCCGGTGAGGGCGATTCGGAGCGTCGTCGGGGGCCCCGCAGGCCCAGGCGCCGTCGGCAGCGCAATTCCAATCAAGGCGGTTCCCAGGGCGAACAGCGTTCGGCACGCAGTGCCGATTCCGCTCCGGCCCGCGAGGGTCAAGAGAATCAGGAACAACGCCGTGGTGGTCGACGCCGCAGGAGCCGTCGCGGCAACAATCGGCGTTCGGGAGGCCAGGAGCAGTCGGCTCCGATCGAGGTCCCCGAAGATCAGCTCGAACCCGTGTGCGGGCTCTTCGATGCCCAGAAGGACGGCACGGGAAGTCTTCGATTCGTTCAGAATTACTATCTGGCCAGCGACAAGGATGTCTTCGTCACCAGGGACCTGGTGAGGAAGTACTCCATTCGACCCGGTTCGATCGTCGACGGAGACAGTGCCCCACCTCGCAAGCGGGGTGGACGGCGCGTCCTTTATCGCATTCACAAGATCAACGAGAAGGCTCCCGAGTTGCACGCGGATGAGGTCCCCTTCCGCAGCCTGTTGCCCTGCGATCCGTATGAACGATTCGAACTGGAGACGAAAGACGATCCCGACATCTCCATGCGCATCATCGACCTTCTGGCCCCGATAGGCCGAGGGCAGCGAGCGCTCATCGTCGCACCGCCGCGAAGCGGCAAGACCGTCATCCTTCAGAAGATGGCAAACGCCATCCATGAGAGTCACCCCGAGGTCAAGGTTGTCATTCTCCTCATCGACGAACGTCCCGAGGAAGTGACCGACTTCAAACGCAACACGAATGCCGAGGTCATCGCTTCCTGCCTAGACGAGGGGACTGCGAACCACGTACGAGTGACCGAGATCACCCTCGAACGTCTCAAGCGGCAGGTCGAGGCGGGACACCACATCGTCTGCCTGCTCGATTCGATCACCCGCTTGGGTCGGGCCTACAACAACGAGACCAAGCACAGCGGCCGCATCCTTTCCGGCGGCGTCGATGCGAAGACGCTCGCCAAGCCGAAGGCCTTCTTCGGTGCCGCGCGCACCATCGAGGACGGCGGAAGTTTGACCATCATTGCCACGGCTCTCGTGGACACTGGGAGCCGGATGGACCAGGTGATTTTCGAGGAGTTCAAGGGTACGGGGAACATGGAACTCGTGTTGTCCCGTCAGTTGGCGAACAACCGCATCTATCCCGCCATCGATGTCGGTATGACGGGGACGCGGAAAGAGGAGAAACTCCTCGAGCCGGACGTCTACAAGAAGGTCACGGTTCTGCGGCGCGTCCTCTCCCAGCTCAATCCCATGGAGGCCATGCGCCTGCTGGTGGAGCGCATCGAGAAGACCGCGAGCAACGCGGAGTTCCTCGCCAAGTTCGACGTCGAGCGGTAGACCGGTCTCGCCGCACCGCCTCGGCGTTCCGAGCACGCACCCCACAAAGTTCCACCCCGCGAACCGAAGTTCGCGGGGTGATTCTCAATCGGTCTTCGTGTGTCGTTGGACCCGGGTTCAGATCTTGGGTGTCAGCCGACGTCCGATCCTCCGGCGCCGCTTGATGATGGCACGGCCGCCGCGGGTCTTCATTCGGGTCCTGAAGCCCACCTTCTTGGCGCGCTTCCTTCGACTCTTGCGGATTTTCGTCTTCATCGGTCGTTCTCGTCTCGGGCTCGGTTCTCTCGAGCGTCCCGCATGTTACGGGGGCCGACCTCCGCCCACAAGGCCGACTTCGATCCCTGAATCGATCTTTCGGGGAGATCGGGGGCCCCGTGGCCTCTTCTCGTTGGATATATATCTATCATACGGATTTGTGTCGATAACGTATGATAGATCCTCATGAAGCTTTCTCGGAGCGACCGCAGCATGCGCACTTGGGCCCCCGTCGTCATTCTCCCCCTGATTCTTTCCCTCGTCGTGGTGTTGGCCGCCGTGCCCCAGATTGGAAACGGGGGCTTCGAACAGCCTCCCGGCGTGGGGACCCCATCTCCTCTCATCCCGGGTTGGGACGCTTCGACTGTCCAGGATGGGGCTGTCCTCGACGCTCAGAGTGGCGGGGCCGATCTGGGCATGCCCTCGGAAGGTTCCCGATGGATCATGCTGGGAGGGACCGGCTCCGTGGCCGCTCTTCCACCCTCGAATCCTGGTGGCTTCGGGACGCCCCCTCAAAACGCCGTGGCGGTCTCCCAATCGTTCAGCCTTTCCAGCACCGCCGACACTCTCCTGATGGTCCGCGCCGTGTTCCTCTCCAACGAGGACCCGGGGACGCCCTGGCAGGACTTCTTGTCCGTGGACGTGAGCGACGGGGTTCAGAGCTTCAACCTCATTTACCTGGACACGAATTCCCCCATGGTCGGCACGTCACTTCGGTATCTGAAGACTCTTCAGCCCGTGGGCATGCCGGGGACCGCCGTTGTGACGGGATCGGCCGACCTCCCGGCGCTCTTTCCCAACGCCACGACGTCGACGGTGTTCACCCTCACCCTGTCCGTGGGGAATCTCCTGGATGCATCCCTGCCGTCCCGAGGCTATTTCGATGGGGTGGAGTTCCAGCCCGGGACCCCCATCAATCCTGGGATTCAGCCGACGGCCCTGCTGGCCGTTCCCCAAGCTTCCGGCGGTATCTTGCTACGGAGCTTGGCCGGCGCATGGCCCTATGCCGAGGTCTACAATCTCTTCTCCGGGAACGTGAGTCAGCCCCTGGGGGCAGGCCCCCTGCTGGGGATCGTTCCGGATCAGGCCACCTACTTCTCGGTCTGGCAGCCTTTGGGCACGCAGCCTTTCCACGTGCTCCTGGATGGGGCGGGCCTCTACGAGTTCCTCATCCCCGCGGGGGTCGTGCCGGCGGGTGTCCAGGCGGATGCCGTCATGGTCGTCTTGGTCCCGGGTGCGGTGCTCGATGTCTCCGCTCCGGTTCGCATCACCTTCTGACTATCGGCCCGTTCCGGCGCCGAGCTGGTCTTTGGGCACGAGGTACCCCGACGGATCGAGCAGAAGCCTGCGCCGCTCGAGGGCCTCGAGCAATTTGCCCTGTTCCTGTCCGAAGCGGCTGACGATTTCGTACGCCGCGATCGCTCTGCGCGCCGACGCCCTGTCCAGTCCAACGTAGCGCCAAATGGCCTTCGTCGCTTCGACGTCTTCATGGGCCAAGAACGCCACCTTGGCGAGGGTCAGCAGAGCTGCGGCGGAAGGTCTGTCGACCCCATAGACGGCCCGGCTCACGAGCGCGAAGGCTTGAGGCAGGGCTGTGGGATTCCTTGCCATGTCCTCGCCCACGATGCGGGCGTAGACGGGGTCGTTCGCGAGTTCGCTCTCGTATTGCTTGAGGAGCCGGGCCGCCCGCTCGAGGCGCCCCGCTTCAGCGAGCGCCCGGGCTTCGAATCGGATCTTGTCCAAGGAACGGTCGGGCGATGCGTAGAGAATGCGCGCTGCCGACAGGGGTGCGCCGTGATCCATCAAGAGGTGGGCCAAGTCACTGTAGAAACCGGCACTGAGAGGTTTTCCCTCGAGGATCGTTGTGATCAACACCTCGGTTTCATCGGTCTGCCCCGCAGCGATATAGGAGCGTGCGTAAGCGAGGAGCGCCGCCTCGTCGGTCGCTGCGGTGCCCGCCAGACGCTTGGAGGCGATCCTCAATCCTGCTCTGGCCGTCCTCGGGGAGGAGAGGAGCGTCTCCATGCGAAGGATCTCGACCGCGTCTTCGTGCCCCTTGAGGGCTTCGGCGGTCGTTCCGAGGACCGCCGCCGCTTCCTTCGTTCCGAACTCGTATCCCAGGAACATCCACCAGGTGAAGAGCGCCGCCCGAACTTGAGCGTTGCCGTTCTCCCCCGCGGCCAGGCCCTGAAGCACGTCGATGAGTGCTCCCGTCGCCGGCGTGCTCAGCCCGAGAGCGCGGATATCCTTCTCGGTCAATTGCACATGCCCACCGAGAGCGGAAAGGAAAGGCTGCGCCCGTTTGATCTCGTCGTCCGAGCTCAGGCCGGGCGTGCCCCCCGTGGGAGCCCTTCGCGCCAACTTGAGGGCGTCCTTGGAGTCTGTGAACGCAGCCAGACCCACGAGTGCGCGACGGGCCTCGGGGCTCGGCCCCAGCGTCCAGGATCGCATGGCGGCCTCGAGTGCCTTCGCGGGGTTCCCCGCACGCGTCTGCACCAACGCGTTGAGCCAAAGGACTTCGCTCGACTGGGGAAACGCCGCCACGAACGCCTTCGCCCAAGCGGCCGTTCGCCGGTGGCGGGCGGCCAACAGGTGTTCGAGGGCCTTGGCGGCTCCGTCGGGTGTGAGCAGCTGGGCGGCGAGACTCGCGTCCAGCACCTCGTTCAACGTTTCCAGCTGGCCATGGCGGCCTAAGAGATCGATCTTCAAGGCCACCAGCTCGGGCTGCCGGACCCGGCCGATCCGGGCGAGGGTCGCATCGACGAGAGCCAGAGCGCCGACGATGTCGCCGTTCAATTCATGGATTCGGGCGTCGACGATCGCGAGCTCGATGTCGTCGACTTCCGGCAATGCGCGGAGTCGCTTCAGGTTTTCCCGCGCTTTCGTCGGATCTCGTCGGGCCAAAGCGGCGTGCACGCCGTCCCAGAGAAGTTGCTCGGTGGTGGCATGGTCGCGCACCGCGGCATCGTTGATGCTGACGACCTCGAGATACTTCTTGCGGTCGAGGCAGAACTCCGCCATCCAGCCGTAGGCCAGGTCGGTGCGGCCCATCCCGAGCAGTCGCTCGACCGTCGTCAGGAACTTTTCGTCCTGGCCAAGCTCTCGGTACGCCTTGGCGAGAAGGCTGAGCATCTCATCGGGCACGCGTAGATCACGCATGACGATCCCGTCCACGACTTTGGCGACGAGATCGAAACGGCCGAGGCGAGCCAGCTCCCGGATGGCCTTCGGACCTTCTGCGAGGGCGGCATCTTCGCTCGACAGGGCTTGAACGAGTTCCTCGAGGCCGGCTCTCTCGTCGGCGGATTCGACCTTCAGAAGCGCCAGCTCGACCTTCGCATGATCGTCGAGACCTTCGAGCCCCCGCGTGAGCCTCAGGAATGCCTTGGCAGCGTTCTTGTCGCCTGAGCGGATTGCCGCTTCCGTGGCCGATCTGATGAATGGCAGATCTTTCGCCGCGGCGGCCTTCTTCTTGTCCAGGATGAGGCGCGCCGTCGCGACGGCGTCCGCATCGTTTCCTTCCAACAGATACAGGCGAAACTTCAGGGGAAGAAGTGTGTCCTCGGCGATGCCGATGGCTTCGATGCGAGCGATCTCGTCCCAGGCGTCACTGACCCTTTCGAGACTTGCCAGCAACTTCGCCCGGAAAACCCTCGCGTCCGTCCGCCAAGGTTCGGAGCGAATCGCCCTATCGATGAAGGCCAGCGCTCGTTCGCGGCGACCGGACTCCCGCTCGAAGCGGGCGACGGCTCGCATGACTTCGCAAAAGGCGGGGTCCTCGGCGTTGCACTCGTTTTCAAGGCGTGCCGCTACGACACGTGCCTTGCCCGTGGCGCCGGCGTCGAGCAAGAAATTCAAGTAGCGGCGGGCGACGTCGTGATTCTTCGGATCCTCGTCGTACAGCTTCTTCGACGAGTACAGGTCGCGAGGGGCGAGGTCGTATCGTTCGAGGAGTTCCTCGAGATCCTTACGAAGGATCTTGTGGGCCTGCGTCCCGGGACGGGCGATGGGCTTTTTGAGCGCCTTCGAGAGGGTCTCCCTGGCCTCGCTGATCCACGCCATTCCCTCCATGGCTCGGACATGCTCTCGCAGAATATCGAGATCGCTCGGGTAGCGGCGGACCAGGTCGCCGTAGTACGCCACGGCCAGGTCATAGCGCTTCAGCTCGAGGCAGCAGCGCGCCAGAATTCGGAGGTACTCGGGCTTGCGATTGTTGCGAGAGATCGCCTTCTCGAGGTAGGGGAGGGCTTCGGCGAACTTGCCCACGCGGAAAAGGGATCGCCCCTTGAGGAAATTCATCTCGTGGAACTCTCCGCGGCGCAGCCAGCGGTCCACGATCTCGAGCATGAGGTCCTCGCGACCGAGCTTGTCCTGAGCCCGCGCGAGGGCGACGTCGAGGGGGTAGGCGTGACATCCCAGATCGTCCGTGCTCGTCGCCTCGACGAGGGGAATGACTTTCTCACAGTCGTTGGCAGCCACGAGCTGGAAAACGAGCTTCTCTCTGGCTGCCACCTTGATCGATGCCAACTCCTCGACAAGGACTGGGTCGTTGCGGACGTCGGCAGGTGTCATCTCCACGATGGCCTGCCACTGGTCTTCCGCCGTCTTGGTCTGCTTGCGCGCGGTGGCGATCTCGGCGTATTCGAACCGGGCGTTGGGGACCTCGAAGGTCCGGGCGGATTCCGCGCTTTCGATGGCTCGCTTCAGGGCGTTCACCGTGAGGACGAGTTCGTCGTGGGCCTCGTCCAGGGAGTTGAGCAACCATACGTGGGTCTCTTCGTCCACCTCGAAGAGATCCATGCGCCGCTCCGCCGTTTCGACCTTGGCGCCGTAGTCGCGACCGGTAGCTCGGATGGTCTGCTTCAACGTTCCGGTCAACGATTTCGCTCTGGTCCCGGTCAATGCACGGCGAAGCCGATCTGCAATTCCCGACTCCATCTCCCGAACCCTGGCCAGGTGGAATTCAGCGATGGCTTCCAAGGCGAGTGGCGCTGATTTCAAGTTCTCCGTCAGGTCGTCGAGTTCGCTGCCGGCCTGGTCCAGGCGGCCTTCGTCGACGTAGCACCGAATGATCTCTCGAAAAGCGCGGGACTCGTACTCCGGTTGGGTGCGAACGAGCGTCAGGTCCTGGAGGGCAGGTCCGAAGCGCTTGCGAAGTCGTCGGCAGACGCCCCGCAGATAGCGTGCGTCCATGTTGTCACCATCGGCCTCCAGGAGACGATCGAGGATGCCTTCGGCCTGCTCATAGTCTCCCGCTTGGAATTCGCTGACGGCGCCCTCATAGCCCCCGCCGCCCATGCGGGAGACGAAATAGGCGGCCGTGACGATCGAGATCAAAAGCAGGCCGGCCACGAGTCCCTTGTGAGCCTTGCCCGTCATCTTGGGGGAATCCATTTTCGGTCCTCTTTTCCGTCTTCTTCCTCTTTATCGCTCAAATCACCGATTCGGCCCAAGTCCATGCGAGAAAAGAAGAAGAGTTTTCCGGCGCCCCGGAGCGACTCCGCGATCCCGGCCCGGATTCGCCACGGCGCCCGGGAATCGTCACACCCTTGCCGAGTTTACGAAAGTCCAAGGGGTTCTCACCCGATACACCCGAACGTAGGGCACGATCGAGTCCGACGAAACAGCCTGAACGGAGCACGCCCCATGTCCCCGAGGACGCTTGACGTCCGTGAGTCCTTCATCCAGGGACTCTTTCGCCTGAGAGGCCATTCACGCCGCATCCGCGGATTCTGTCGCCGGCTTCGTGACGCCGTCGTTCCGAACCCGGACCCCGTGGAAGCGAGTCTGGCCGAGGAGATCGTCCTTTTCACGCGCCGGTTCCTTCTGAGGGAGTACCTTCCCCTCGAGGCCGCCCTCGCAGCCCAGATCCTCCACCTCGGCCCCACGCCCCTCGCTGCGGAGGCCCGGCTGCGGGATGAGGAGCGCATCCAACTGCTCGGCCTGGCCGAGGGACTGAGGCAGTCCGTGGCCGTGGGAACTGTCGGGGATGCCACGTGTTTCCGGTGGCACGCTCTGAGACTCCTGGGCATCCTGGAGGCCCGATGTCGCCGGGAAGACGAGCTCTCCGCCCTCCTCAGGTCCACTCCCGGAGTCCTCTGAGCCCACGGCGTCCCCGCCGGTTTGATGCTATAAACCGCAGCCGATGGTCTTCAGTTCATCCGTCTTCCTCTTCTTGTTTCTTCCCGTTGTGCTCCTCGTGCATTTCGTCCTGCCGAGGGGCTGGAGGAACGCGTGGCTGTTGGGGATGAGTCTCGTCTTCTACGGCTGGGAAGAGCCTGAGGTCCTTCCGGTGATGTTGCTCACCATTGTGGTCACCTGGGCAGGCTCCTTGGCCCTGGCCCGGGGTGGGGGGCGGCGACGCCTCTGGTTGGGCCTGATCCTCGCTTTCGACCTGGGAATACTCGTTTACCACAAGTACTGGAGCTTCCTAGGCGACAACCTCCAGGCACTTGCGGCCTCCTTCGACATCACGATGCCCGCTTTTGCGCGGGTGACCCTCCCCGTGGGAATCTCATTCTTTACGTTTCAGGCGATGTCCTATGCCGTGGACGTCTTCCGGGGCGACACGACGGTCCAGAAACGCCCACTGCCGTTCGCCATGTACGTGGCCCTGTTCCCCCAACTCGTGGCGGGCCCCATCGTTCGTTACCGGGACATCGCACGCAGCGTCGAGGATCGTTCCATTCGGCTGGCCGGTTTCGCCTCCGGCGTGCATCGCTTCATCATCGGATTCGCGAAGAAGATGCTCATCGCCAACTCGGCGGCCGTCACCGCTGATGCCGTCTTCGGACTGGAGACGGCGAATCTGACGGCAGCCACGGCGTGGGCGGGCGTGCTTGCCTACACCGTTCAGATCTACTTCGATTTCTCCGGCTACTCGGACATGGCCATCGGCCTGGGGAGGATGTTGGGTTTCGAGTTCCCCGAGAACTTCCGCTATCCCTATGCGGCGCGCAGCATCACCGACTTTTGGCGCAGGTGGCACATCTCGCTCTCCAGCTGGTTTCGCGACTACCTCTACATTCCCCTGGGCGGAAATCGTCGCGGTGCCGCGAAGACCGCCCGGAACCTCGTGGTCGTCTTCTTGCTCTGCGGTCTTTGGCACGGAGCGGCCTGGACCTTCGTCCTGTGGGGAGCTTGGCACGGCCTTTTCCTCGTGATCGAGCGGGCGGGATTGGGGAGTTTCCTGAACCGGAGTTCTCCGGTCTGGACGCGGCTCTACACCCTACTCGTGGTCGTTTGCGGTTGGGTGCTCTTCCGAGCGGAGAATCTCTCTCAGGCCGGGGGAGTCTTTCGAGCGATGGTGGGTGGGGGAACGGGGGATCCCCTGCGATTCCCCCTGGGGCTCTATTTGGCTCCGGACGTGCTCCTTGTCCTCGTGATTGCCATCCCGGCGTCGTTGCCGGTGTTACCGCGCCTGGCGGCGCGGCTGGGCGCCGATTCCGAAGCAGGGCTGCCGGGGCGGTGGCGCGCGGCGTCGGTCGCGGCTTCGGCGGCTTTGCTTTGGCTCAGCGTGATGGAGTTGGCCGCCGGCACGCACAACCCTTTCATCTATTTCAGGTTCTGATTCATGGGCGCCTCTGACTTCAACTCGAGACGGTCGTGGACGAGACCTGAGTTCATCGATGGGGTGCTCGTCGCTGTGTTCGCGCTCACCCTCCTCGTGCCCGGACTCTTCTGGTTTCGCGGAAAGGACGAGCGCGCACTCGTCCATCAGGAGAACCGCGAGCCCGCTCCGTTTCCTCGGCCTCCTCACTCACTGGAAGAGCTCTCCCGTTGGACCGATGGCTTCGAGTCCTGGTTCAACGACTCCTTCCCGGGCCGTCACCTTCTCATTCGAAACCGCAATCGCCTTCGCTGGATGATGGGAGGGACCCTCGACGCCAAGGTCTGCCTGGTCGGAAAGGAACGCTGGATCTTCACGCGCGACAATGACGTGGTGGAGAAGCACCTGGGGCAGAGGCCATTCACGTCCGAGAGATTGCGTGAGATCACGACCACCTTGGAGCGACGGCGGGCCTGGTTGAAGGAACGGGGCATCCGGTACCTCGTGGTCGTGGGGCCCGACAAGCACGGGATCTATCCGGGAAACATGCCGTCCTGGTTCCACGAAGCCAGAGGCGCCACGCCCATGGACCAACTCGTGGCGGCCCTCCCCGACGACTTCGCGGACTCATTCCTCGATCTTCGAGACCTCTTGCGCAGCGAGGCGTCCAGGGAACTCATCTACTATCGCTTGGGAACCCATTGGAACGACCTGGGTGCGTTTCATGCGGCGCGGGCCATTGCGGACCGACTCCGCACATGGTTTCCCGACATGCCTGGATTGCAGCTTTCGGACTGGCGGATTCGGTGGGAGCGTGGCCTCGGAGACAGCTGGGGCAGACAGCTCCACATGGAGGACGACTTGACTCAGCGTCTGCCCAGGCTGCAGTCCCTTCGACCAAAGCCGTGGCGCGAGGTCTCCACCTGGATCAAGGGGGCGAAGGATCTGGTGACGCGTCGGGCCGATGGCAAGGGACCCCGCATCATGATTCTCCACGACTCGTTCGGCGAAGTGCCGCGGGTCTACCTCGCCGGATGCGCGTCCTCCCTCACCGCCGTCTGGAACCTCTACTTCGAGGACCGACTCATAGAGACCCATCAGCCGGACGTCCTGATTCATCTGGTCGTGGAGCGCAACCTGGACCAGGGTGTCTTCAAGGGAGGGGGACGGGCCCGCGTCGATCTTGGTGGCAAGGCTTTGGCCGCGGCGCGTCGACGTGCGACGGGGACGTGGACGAATCCGGTTTTGGGTGAGATGAAAGTCGTGGACGATCCCGGGGGGGATCTCGTTCTCACGAGCCCACAGGGGCGTATTCCCCTCGTGAATCGGGGCCCTTTCAACTGGGCCGGGAAGGCGCCGCCCTTCGATGCGATGAGGGTCGAGATCACCCCGGCCAGTGCCTGGTCGCCGGAGAGTTTGCAGGTGGTCGACCCTCGTGTTCCGGCACCTTTGGTTTGGGTGCGTCCCGCCGAGGTTCCGAAGACAGGGCCTTTTGCCCGAATCGTCGGTCGCTACGAGCGCGACGGCGAGATCACCACGATCGTTCCCGTCGATCGACGGGCCGCCATCTTCGGAGCGAGTGGGGAGTTCTTGGGGCTCCTCTCTCCGCTGGATGAGGAGGGCGAAACCTTCCAGATCGAGGGGCGACTGCGTTGCCGGGTGGTGCGGACCGCGGACGGCCTCGACCTCCACTTGCCCGCTGGCCGCCTCCATGCCAAGCGCCTCCCCTAGCTTCGCCGCGAACGATCAAGCCTCCGCTCCCCGTTCTCGAGGCAGCGTCACACAAAGAAAGGCACGGGGAACGGGGGGCGGCGAAGCGTCAGGAACTCGGTGCCTCTGTGTCTCCGTGAGAGTTGTTCTGTTGGAGTCGGGACGTCTGTTCACCTGGAATGACGAGGTCCTCCTCGTCCTGCCTTTCCGCGCTCTGCGTGGAAGCGAAGAAGCGGACGAGGACGTCCACATTCCGGGAGAGATGCGACTTCCGTCGCCAGTCCTTGGATGCACCGGGTGGAGGCTCAACCGCCGGCCCAGGTTCGTGGCCCCGAACGGGAAAGTTCGGCGTCCGTCCTCAGACCCCGATGCCGTAGTAGGTGAAGCCCATTCCTTCGAGGGTCTTGCGGTCCCAAATGTTGCGACCGTCGAAGATGACGCGGTCGCCGAGTTTCGCGGCGATGGTGGGGAAGTCCGGTTGCCGGTACTCGTTCCATTCGGTCACCAGGATGAGGGCGTCGGCCCCGTCCACGGCCTGCATCGGTTTGTCGAAATACGCGACGCGATCGCCGAGGATGCGCTTCGTGGCAGGCATGGCTACGGGGTCGTTCACCTGAACACGGGCCCCCTGCTCGAGTAACGCTTCGATGATGGTGAGGCTCGGCGCTTCACGCATGTCGTCCGTCTTGGGCTTGAAGGCCAAACCCCACAGCGCGAAGACCTTATCCTTCAGATTGCCATCGTAGTGTGCGAGGGCCATCTCGGCCATCAGGCGCTTTTGCCCGGCGTTCACCTCCTCGACGGCGGTGAGAATGCGGAGCGGTTCGCCGGCTTCCTCGCCCGTTCGCATGAGGGCCTTCACGTCCTTCGGGAAGCAGGAACCTCCATAGCCGCAGCCCGGGAAGAGGAAGGACGAGCCGATGCGGGAGTCGGTTCCCATGCCTCTCCGAATGTCGTTCACGTTCGCGCCGAGGGAGTTGCAGAGCCTCGCGATCTCATTCATGAACGAGATGCGGGTGGCGAGCATCGCGTTGGCGGCGTACTTGGTCAGCTCCGCCGACCGGACGCTCATGAAGAGGATGGGTTTTCCCGTGCGAGTGAACGGGGCGTAGAGACGTTCCATGGCCTGTCGCGCCTGTTCGTCGTCGACGCCGATCACGACGCGGTCCGGTTTCAGAAAATCACTGATCGCCGCCCCTTCCTTCAGAAACTCCGGGTTCGAGACGACGCTGAAGTCGTCGGAACCGCTTGTCTCCCGGATGGCTTCGGCCACCTTCTCTGCCGTACCTACGGGAACGGTGCTCTTGTCGACGACGATCTTGTATCCGTTCAGGTTCTCGCCGATCGTCTTGGCCACGGACAGGACGTATTGCAAGTCGGCCGAACCGTCTTCGCCTTCCGGTGTGCCGACGGCGATGAAGACGATTTCGGAGTCCCGAATGGCCGGTCCCACGTCGGTCGTGAACCGCAGTCGACCCTCCTCGACGTTGTGGCCGATCATCGTGGTCAACCCGGGCTCGTAGATGGGAACTCGTCCCTGATTCAGCCCGTCGATCTTGGCTTGATCCACGTCGGCGCAAATCACGTCGTTACCCGTGTCCGCGAAGCAAGTTCCCACGACAAGGCCGACGTAGCCCGTCCCGATGACAGCAATCCGCATGCTCAGATCTCCTCGGGGCGCAACGCAGGAGGGCCCTTGTAACAGTTCGACCGTTGCCCGTGAAGGCCTGAACTCAACCCTCGTCCTCTGCTTGGCCGGAGGGACGGAGAAGACGGTCCGAATAGAGGACACGCCCTTCACCCAGGGCGACCTCGCCGTCCAGGCACCACCGAAGCGCCTCCGGCAAGGCGCGGCACTCTTCCCCGAAGACCCGGGAGGCGAGGTCGTCGGGCGTGTCCGCGGGGAAGACGGGGCAGCAACGTTGGTGGATGATGGGGCCCTTGTCGTAGCGCGTGTCCACGAAATGAACGGTGCAACCGGAGATCCTCATCCCGGACGCGATGACGGCTTCGTGGACATGATGTCCGTAGAAGCCTTTTCCACCGAAAAGGGGAAGAAGGCTCGGGTGGATGTTGATGACCTTGCCGAGGAGGGATTCGGGAAGAAGCCACAGCGAGAGGAATCCGGCCATCACGATCCAGTCGGGCCGATCCGCCATGACGACGGCGGTGAGGGCTTCACTGAACACCTGCGTCCCAAAGTGCTCCTTGCGCGCCACCACGGTGGTGGGAATGCCGGCCTCTTCCGCGACGGTCAGGCCGCGGACGCCCGCGCGGGACGAGACGACCCGCGCGAAGTCGCAGTTGAGCTCGCCTGCGTCGCGCAAGGCGATCAGGTTTTCCAAACTACGTCCCGTACCTGAGATCAAGACGGTGACCCGTCGGCCATTCCCCGTCATGCGTCGAGTTCTCGCAGAAGTCTCTTCACGATGAGGTTGAGTTTCGGTTCGGCACGACCGGCCGTGGCGATGATCTCCTCCACGCTGACGGGCTTCAACGCTTCCGGGAAGCAGGCATCGGTGATGATGGAAAACGCGATGACCCGCATGGATTCGTGCCGCGCGGCGATGACCTCGGGCACCGTGCTCATGCCCACGAGGTCGGCGCCGATACCGCGGAGGAAGCGGTACTCGGCCCGTGTCTCCAAACAGGGCCCGGTCACGGCGGCGTAGACCGCGCGATGAAGAGGAATCCCTTCCTCCAGGGCGATCCTCTCCGCGGCGGACATCAGCGCCCGATCGTACGGCTCGCTCATGTCCGGGAAGCGGGGGCCCAGGTTCTCGTCATTCGGGCCGATGAGAGGGTTGTCGCCCAGCAAGTTGATGTGGTCGTCGAGGACGCAGAGGTCACCGACCGAAAACAGGGGGTTCATTCCGCCAGCCGCGTTGGACGCGATGAGGATCGGGGCTCCCATGGCGTGCATGACGCGAACGGGATGAGTGATCGCTCGCATGTCGTAGCCTTCGTAGCGATGGAATCGCCCTTTCATGGCGACGACGGCCCGTCCCTCGATGAAGCCGCATACCAACTCCCCCGTGTGGGACTCCACCGTGGCGCGTGCGAAGTGGGGGATCTCTTCGTAGGGGATCGAGACAGCGCGATCCATGTCCTCGGCCAGGCTGGAAAGCCCGGTGCCGAAGATGATCGCCGCTTCGGGGACGAATCCCGGGACGCAAGCTTGAATGGCCTCCTTGGAGGCCTGAATCATTTCCGGGTCGTTCATGGGTGCATCACTCTTTGGCGGTCCAGGGCGTCGATCCGTCGCTGTTCAAAAAGAAGCTGCGTGTTCCTCGATCCTTCTCGAGGAATTCTCCGGTCAGCTCGGCGATGCGGAACCACTCCTCGGGGGCCTCGCCGCTCCTCGCCTTCGCGTAGAGTTCGCGGATCCGGGAAACCCTCGTTGCCGCCTCTTCCTCTCGCTCCAGTCGTTTTTCCAACCGCGCGAATTCCTGCGCGGCGGCGCCGGTCAGGCCCGCGTCCTTCAGTTCCTGGATCAGATCTCTGGCCTCATCGATGAGACCCGTCACGAGGCAAAACCATCCGCACCCCAACTCTTGTTCCGGCGTGTCCGCGAAACGGGCAAGGATCTGGCGGTAGAACGCCCGTGGAGGCACATCCTTCCAGGAGCGCCGGACTTCCTTGCCACCCCGACGCCGAACGACGAGACCCTCCGAGTTCATGGAGAGGAGAACGCCCGAAGGCAAGACGCGGCTGCCGGACCCCACGGTGACCTTGGTTTCCGGGTCGGCCACCGCCGCCGCCAAAGCATCGAAGAGAGATTGGACTCTGACGAGATCATCCCTCGCGCGCTCCAGATCTTGACGATAGTCGGGAAGAACGAGCGCCTGCAGACCGTCGTCCAGCTTGCGCCGTGCCGCGGCGAGGTCGGTCGAGGTCGCGAGGAGGGCGTAGGCTTCGTGGAGAGCGTCGAAGGCCCGTTTGCGATCTCGTGCGAGGTCGGCCTTGTGTTGGTCGGACTCCGCCCGATCGATCGACTGGCCGAGAGCCCTAGCCTGGCCGACGATGTCCTTCAGGGGGGCGTAGGCAGGGTCCGCGCCAGCGTTCTTCGCGAAGCGTTCGAGAAGGGGCTTCAGCGATTCGCGGGCTTCGTCGAAGCGATGGGCGTCGCGGGCGGCTTCGGCCCGCGCGATGATCTTGGCGGCTTGGTCGCGGGCACTCGCGAGGACCGCCGCCTTCAAGTCCTTCACGTCGTTAGCCCGGTGGCTCGAGCGCAGGGCCTCGTCGGCGGCCAGGATGCGGGAGATCGCTTCCGCGAATCTCCTTTCTGCCACCAAGGTCTTCACTTCCGCGTCGAGCTTCCCAAAGGCCGCATCGGCGGCGGCTCGTTTTCGGGCGGCCGCCTCCTCCGCCTCGCGAGCCTTCTTCTCCAGCTTTGTGATTTTTTCCTCGATCCGCTGGGCGTCCGTGCGAGCGTCCTCCGCCGAGGGGGCCTCGGGCGCTTCCGCGGCTGCCGCAAGGAAAAGGTTCGCAAGTTCCCGGAGGGACGGAATGTCGTCCGCCTTACCCTCCTGGGTGATCTCCAACTCCTTGCGACGTGCTTCGTCGAGCTTCTTCCTGACGCGAAGGTCTCGCTCGAGAGCCAGATTCTTCTGGGCGCCGTCGCCGTTCTCGACCGGTGTGGGAACGTCGGTCTTCTCGTTCGGGTCGGTGGGGGGCGGTGACGGTGCGGACTTCTCACGGAACGCGAAAAAGGCGCCTCCTCCGAGGAGCAGGAGGACGATGACTCCCAGAATGACCGTGCGTCCCGTCGAAGCCTTGCCCGCGAGACGGCCCGAGTCGTCGAGCGCTTCGAGCGCTTCCAAAAGCGACGCCGCCGACTCGAAGCGATCGTCGGGGTCCTTCGCCATCATCACCGAGACGAGATCGGCCAGGTCTTCGGGGCATTCCGGGCGGAGTTCGCGGATCTCGCGAGGCTCCTCCTGGATCTGCTTCATGACGATTTCCCGCACGCTCGAGCCCGAGAATGGGGTTTCGCCCGTGATCAATCGGTAGACGGTGGCCCCCAGGCTATAGATGTCCGAGCGGGAGTCGACAGCGCGTCCCTGAGCCTGTTCGGGAGAGATGAAGTGGGGCGTTCCGAAGATGCCCTCCTCGCCCTGGTGGGCGACCTCGCCTGAGTCCCGTGCGAGGCCCAGGTCCGAAATCTTCACGACGCCGTCGCTGTTGAGCATGAGGTTGTCGGGTTTGATGTCGCCGTGAACGATGCCCTTGCGTTCCGCATAGACCAGTCCGCGCGCGGCGTCCCGCGCAATGCGGATCACCTGCGGGATCGGGAGCGCGCCTTCTGCCGAGGCGAGGTCTTGGACAGTTCCTCCGTCCATCATCTCGAGGGAGATGAGGTAGAGCCCCTTTTCCTCACGGACATCGTAGACCTGGACGACGTTGGGGTGATTCAACCGGGCCGCTGCCTGGGCCTCCTTGAAGAAGCGGTTGATGAACGTCTTGTCGTCCGAGTAACGGGCGGAGAGAACCTTGAGCGCCACCTCCCGATCAAGGGCGATCTGCCGGGCGCGGTAAACGGTCCCCATCCCGCCGCGCCCCAGTCGCTCGAGGATCTGATAGCCCGCGATGGTTTTTCCCAGAAGACCCCGTTGGGGCTCCGGGGCACCGCTCTGAAAAGTCAGTACGGTCTCACCCGCCACCACCGTGTCTCCATCTTGAAGAATACTCTCATCCAGCCGCCAACCGTTGAGGAGGGTGCCGTGGGTGGAGCCCAAATCCTTGATCCGCCAGGCATCGTCTTGGCGGAAAACCCTGAAGTGCTTCCGGGAGCAGGAACGGTCCTGAGTGTGAAAATCACAGTCCGGCGCTCGGCCGAACACGAAGGGCCCCTGGCCTTCGATCTCGACGGTGGTTCCGCGATCCGGTCCTTTCTCGATGATCAAAGACGGCATTGATCGCGCTTTGGCTCCTTCGAAATCCTTGAAGTCTTTCCCGGCGTCCGACCCGGGCGCACCATTGGAACCGGACGGGAGGCCTCTCCCAAGGGCTTCCGGGCATTATTCATGAACCCGGGGGCGGGACGAAGCAGATTCGCCGAATCCTCGTCGCGGCCATGGGCCTCGACAAGAGAATCCTATGCTCCGACGTCCACGCCGTCGAATAGGGCCCGCCCGATTCGCACCCAGGTCGCGCCCTCCTCGATCGCAATCTCGAAATCGCCGGACATTCCCATCGAAAGTTCCGGGAGCCTCTCTTCGCCCAGACGGTCCCGGAGGCCCCTCAGACGACCGAATATCTCATGGAGCCGGTCCGGAGAGGCCCCGGCCGGCGCCATGGTCATGAATCCTCTCACTTCGATGGTGGACATGGCGTCCGCGAGGTCCAGCACGTCTTCCACGTCCTCCGGCGAGAAACCCTGCTTGGTCGACTCGCCCGAGACGTTGACCTGAAGGAGAAGGGGCAGAGGCGTGTCGCGGCGGTCGAGCGCCAGGGCCTTCACTTCAAGGGTGGAGAGCAGTCGCAGGGTGTCGGCGGAGTGAAGCCTCCGCAGTAAGGGAAGAGTCTTGGAGATCTTGTTGCGCTGATAGTGGCCGATGAGGTGCCAGGGCACCTGAGCGTCGAGACTCCTCGCCTTTTTCAAGAGTTCATCGGCTCGGTTCTCGCCGATGGCCTCCACCCCCAGCTCGAGAAGGGGCGGAATCACTCGGGCCGGCCGATTCTTCGTGACCGCGACGAGGGCGACCGAATCCGGGCGCCTTCCCGCTCGCAGGGCGGCCTCGGTCATCCTCTCCCGCACGCGGGAAAGATTCGCGGACAGCTTTTCGAAAGCTGCTTCTCCAAGTCCTTGCATCGAATATCCTTGGGACCGGGGCTCCAAGGGGAGCCCACTTTGGGAAAGCTTGACAGGGCAAGGCCCCTCAATATAGTGACAGCCCACCGCGACACCAGTGTCGCCGCCTTGGAATCGACCCTTCGTTGGGTCCGGAGAAGGATTCGGAGATTCCGACACGATGACGAAGAGGTACGCCATTCAGGCCCTCGTGATGCTCGTCTGCACACTTGGCGCCTGCGCTTCCCCTGGCCCGGAAGACAACCACCATCACGGCACCATGGGAGAGCACCACTCTTCCATGAGCGTCGATCCCGTGATCGCACGGCAACGTTCTCTCGAGGCGGCCCTCGCCGACTTGGGCGCGGAGAAATCTTGGGGCTTCAAGTTGGGAGGCGCTCAGGAAATCCACCGTTGCTGGTCTCGCGGTGACATGCTGCTCTGCGAAGCTTATGACCATCAGGACGAGATGTGGATCATCCACTGCATCGATCTTCGGCGCGGCAAGCTGCGCTGGATTCTCGAACTGGGCGAACATCATCTCGATCGCGCCCCCTACGTCGGGCGGGGAACGACGGCGTTCCTCACGGCGGATGACGGTGGACTCATCGTCGTCGACAACATGAGGGGAAGTCGCATCGGTCGCATTCGCAGCAAGCTCGGCATCGTTCCGTCCAGTCCCGCCACAAGCGACGGGGCCACGGTCTACCTCGGAAGTCAGCTCTCCGGACGGCTCACTGCTGTCGCCGGCGACGACGGAGTGAAGGCTTGGGACTTCCTGGGCGAGGGAACCTGTAATCGGGCTCCCGTCCTCACTCACGGCTTGGCGCAGGAATTGGTGATCTACGGCACCGACGCCGCACGCCTCTACGCTTTGCCTGCTCGGAGCTACTCCGAGGGTCCGCCCTCCGAGGCCGAATGGGTGAAACCTCTCAACGGCAGCCCCAGCGGCGACATCGTTTCCGTCTGGATGCCCGGAGCCGACGGTGCGCCCGGTGAAGGGCTCGTGATTGCTCCCTGCGATGACGGTTGGCTCTATGGCGTCGATCCGGCGACGGGACGTTCCCGTTGGATCGTCCGATCGAATGCGGCCTTTGTCGGCCGCCCCGCCGTGCGCAACGGCCGGGTGTATGCCACGAATCGCGATCGTCTCTTCTGCGTGGACGCGAAGACCGGCAAGCGTTTGTGGTATCCCGCTTCGGCGAAGAACAAGGATGCCTACCAAAGAGACGAAATTTTCGGTCCCGCCGAGGGATTCGAGCTCGGCGACCGCCTCCTCGCGGACGACGGCAAGCGGGTCTTTTTGTTCCGTCGCGGTGGCCGTGTGATGCGTTGCAAGTGGGACAACGGCGAGGTGGAGAACGAATGGAGTCTCGACGACTTCGATTTCTTCCCCACCAACACGGCAACAGGCGAGTTGGTCGTCCTCACCCGTGACGGCTACGTCCTCGCCTTCAAGTAGTCGGAAACACCCGGGATCGGGGGGGACGAGACCACCCCGATCCCGTCATCCTGCCCCGCGCTTCGACACCATTTCCAAGCTGATGAGCGGTTCGTCATTCCCTCGGATGCGACATCGTTCGTCCGCCCTCACTCCCGGAATCCACAAGATCCCCTCGTCGTCCGCCACGACGGGATAGCAGGGCCTCCGGTGGGATGGAATGCGGGCCTCGTGGAGCAGATCCACGACCCGTTTGCGACCTCCCAATCCGAAAGGGCGCAGCTTCTCGCCGGGAACCCAACGGCGAAGATGGAGCGGGCCCGAGGTGACCCGTTGGGGGAGGGTCTGTTTCGTCCTGGCCCTCGAATTCCCCGTCGCGTTCTCAACCCCGGCGCGAATCGCCCACGGCCATGAAGGGACGGTGACGATGCCTGGGATGTCGAGTCGCTTGGCGGGCCACTTCGCCGATGTGCTCGCCTGAGAGCGATGGCGCGCCTCCACGACGAGCGTCGCTCCATCATCCCAGCGAGCGAACAGCCCCGAGCGGATTTCCCGAGGCCCGCCCGCCGCCGGTTCCGAGGCCCGAACAGCTCGCGTGACGGAAGGGGGCAGGGAGGCCGTGCTTGGCGCACTTTCCACCCTTCGCATCAGGAGCGCGATGACAGCATGGGAGACTTCGAACGGCAAAGTACGGAGGGGAGCCAGAGGAAATCGCACCACGGCCAGCCCCTCCATGGCGTTGACGTCGGATGTGGCCCATTTCGCCACGAGGTGGTGGGCGAGATGAAGGGTGCGATCCCGGGTGGCCGCAGCCCGAGATCCGAGTGCCGCCAGACGACCGAGCAACTCCTCCGTTTGCCCCTCGGCCGCTAGCGGGATCAGGACGTGCCGCAGCAGATTACGGCGGTGGCGCAGATCTCCATTGCTCTCGTCTTCGCGCCACGAAAGGCTCCAACGGCGCGCCTGTGCGGCGAGGGCGGACCGGGGAAAGGGAAGGAAGGGCCGCAGGAGGAGGAGCCCCTGCCCGGCTACGAGTCGACGCGCTTCGGGCATCGGCACGAGCCCCATGATCCCATGTCCCCGAGAAAGCTTCCACGCCAGGGTCTCGCCCTGGTCGTCACGATGCTGACCCGTGAGTATGGCGTCGAGGTGGAGTTCCTCCCCCAGACGAGCCAGCGCCCGGTAGCGGCCCTCGCGGGCCGCGTGCTCCATCGACGAGCCCGAACGCCCCGTGGCCCCCAGATCCAGCCGCGCGACGCGACACGGGAACCCGGAGCGGGACGCCGCGGCGATCACGGCTCGGGCGTCCCGTTGACTTGCGGTACGCAGCCCGTGATCCACGTGGAGGACCTCCACCTGCCAGGGCCGACCCGCCGCCACCCCTCGCCCCACAGATTCCAGCAGTAGCATCGAATCCAGCCCCCCCGAGACCGCGATCCCCAGCCGGGGACGTGGACATTCCGGGAGCCAGCGGCGAATCGTTGCCGTAAGTGCCGATTCGAAGCATGATTGCGTCATTCGTCGTCGTCGTCCAGGTTCTGAGCCCGCGTTGATGCGCGACGCGCCCTTTTCTAAACTCCCTCCGCCGGGGCGCCTCTCGGCGTGTTCATTTCTCCCCAGAACGGGTCAACCAACCTAGGAGTCGGCTCCATGCCTATCCGCATCGGAATCAATGGCTTCGGCCGGATCGGCCGCAATGTCTTCCGTATCATGAACCAGCGCCGCGAGGAATTCGAGGTCGTCGCCATCAATGATTTGGGCGACGCCGAGATGCTCGCCTATCTGCTCCGCTACGACTCCGTCCACGGCCGATTCAACGGGACCGTGGAAGTGGGGGAGGGCGTCATCACAGTGGATGGTCGCGCCATTCGCGTGATGGCGGAGCGAGACCCCGCCAATCTCCCTTGGGGCGACCTCTCCGTGGATTTCGTCATCGAGTCCACGGGCTTTTTCCCGAACCGCGCCGGTTGCGAGAAGCATCTGTCCGCGGGCGCACCCAAGGTGATTCTCACCGTGCCCGCCAAGGACGCCATCGACAACACGGTAGTGTTGGGGGTGAACGATGAGTCTCTTGCGGCGGATCAGAAGATCATCAGCAATGCGTCATGCACGACGAACTGCTTGGCTCCCATTGCGAAGGTGCTCCATGAGAACTTCGGCATCGTCGAGGGCCTGATGACGACCGTGCACGCCTACACCAACGATCAGAAGATCCTGGACGTCCTGCACAAGGATCCGAGGCGCGCGCGGGCGGCGGCTCAGAACATCATTCCCACCACAACGGGGGCCGCGAAAGCGGTCGGTCTCGTCATTCCGGACTTGAACGGCAAGCTGCACGGCATGGCAATGCGCGTGCCGGTGGCGGACGGTTCGGTCGTGGACCTCGTCGTCAACGTGGAGAAGGCGGCCAGCGTCGAGGCCGTCAATGCCGCGATGAAAGCAGCCTCCGAATCGGGGATGAAGGGCGTCCTCGGCTACACCGAGGACCCGATCGTCTCGACGGATGTGGTCGGCCAGCCATTCAGTTCCCTCGTCGACGGGGCTTCCACCATGGTCTTGAACGACAAGATGGTGAAGGTCGTCAGCTGGTACGACAACGAGTGGGGCTACAGCAACCGGGTGTGCGATCTCGTCGCTCGCGTGGCATCCCTCTGACGTCGCATTCTCGAACCGGAAAGCCGTTCATGGCCAAACTGACGATCGATGACTTGGAGTTGGAGGGGCGCAGGGTCCTTATGCGCGCCGACTTCAACGTCCCTTTGGATGCCGAGGGACGGATCACGGATGAGAAGCGGATCGTGGCGTCTTTGCCCACGATCCGCACGATTCTCGACCGGGGTGGTCGTTTGGTGTTGATGAGTCATCTCGGCCGTCCCAAGGGGAAACCGGACTCCGCATGCAGCTTGGCTCCGGTCGCCGAGGCTCTTTCTCGTCATCTGAAGTTCGATGTGCCGCTCATCGCGCATCCCCTTTCGGACGAGGCTGAGACGGTCGTGGATCAGCTCGAGGACGGCCGCGCCGTACTTCTGGAGAACGTTCGGTTCCTGCCGGGCGAAACCGAGGGTGACCCCGAGCTCGCCCGGGCGCTGGCCCGGTTGGGCGACGTCTTCGTGAACGATGCCTTCGGATCGTCCCACAGGGCTCACGCCAGCGTGACGGGCGTCGCCGCCCTTCTCCCCGCCGCCGCGGGCCTGTTGCTCCAAAAGGAGATGGAGGTCTTCGATCGACTCCTCCATGCGCCGCCTCGCCCCTTCGTGGCGATCCTTGGCGGCGCCAAGGTGGGCGACAAGATCAAGGTGATCGAGAATCTCCTCGATCTCGCGAACGTCATTCTCATCGGTGGCGGCATGGCGTATACGTTTCTCGAGATTCAAGGACATGCCGTCGGTCGTTCGATGGTCGACGAGAAGCACAGGGATCTGGCCAAGGCGACGCTCGAAGCTGCACGGGACAAGGGGGTCAAACTCTTGCTTCCTATCGATCATGTCGTGGGGGCTGAATTCTCACCGGACACGAAGCCGGAAAGTTGCGGGCAGGATATCCCCGGTGATCGGATGGGGCTGGACATCGGGCCGGAAACCCGCGACCTCTACGCGAAGGAAGTCGCTCAGGCAGGGTGCGTGGTTTGGAACGGTCCCATGGGAGTCTTTGAGTGGTCGGGATTCGATAAGGGGACCCGCGCGGTCGCCGAGGCGTGCGCCAAGACAACCGGATTCACGGTGGTGGGCGGAGGCGATTCCGCGGCGGCGGTGGCGAAATTCGGGCTGGCCGACCAGATCGATCACGTTTCCACTGGCGGAGGCGCTTCGCTCGAGCTGTTGGAAGGGAAGACCTTGCCCGGGATTGCGGCCCTGACCGACAAGCCGGAGAACGGCTGATTCGGGTCGCGGCGGCGAGTCCCACGGGTTAGGATTCCTCTGGAGGATCGAGACTTGACCGCCAAAATCGCCCCATCCTTGTTGTCCGCCGATTTTTCCCAGCTGGAGCGGGAGATCCGCGACGTGGAGTCGGCGGGGGCTGATTGGCTCCATCTCGACGTGATGGATGGTCATTTCGTTCCGAACATCACCTTCGGTCCGCCTCTCGTGGCCAGCGTGCGCAAGGCGACTCAGCTCCCCTTGGACACCCATCTGATGATCTCGAATCCATCACGCTATGTCGAGGCGTTCTGCGACGCGGGCAGTGATCTCGTGAGTTTCCATATCGAGGCCGAGGACGCACCCGACGAGGTGATCGAGAAGATCCGAGGCAAGGGTTGCCAGGTCGGCATGGTCGTCAATCCGGAGACGGAGGTCGCAACGCTTGCGCCCTACCTGGACCGGTTGGACCTCGTTCTCGTGATGAGTGTGCATCCAGGGTTTGGCGGTCAGTCTTTCATGCCGGAGGTCTTGCCGAAGATCCCGCAGTTGCGGGCCATGGGTTTCCAGGGAGAGATCGAAATCGACGGCGGGATTTCGCCTCGAACGGCGCCTCGGGCCTTGGAGGCGGGCGCCACGGTCTTGGTTGCGGGATCGGCGGTTTTTGGTCAGGCAGATCGCAAGGCGGCCATCGACGCCTTGCGCGTCGCCGTGGAGGCGATCGAGGAGGAGGGATAGCTCATGGCATGGAAACGATTCCGCAAGAAGAAGGACCTGCCCAGCGGACTTTGGGTGAAGTGTCCGAGCTGTCGCGCCACACTCTTCAAGAAGGAACTCATCCGGAATGGCAACGTCTGTGGGCAGTGCGAGCACCACTTCCCGCTGACGGCGCGGGAGCGGGTGGACATGCTGGCGGATGGGGGGTCGTTCCAGGAGCAAAGTCCTGACCTCTACCCGATCGATCGGTTGGAGTTCGTCGACCGGGAGCCCTACGCCCACAAACTGGCCCGTGCGGTCGAGAAGACGGGGCAGAACGAGGCCGCTATCTACGGGCCGTGTACGATGGAAGGCAAGCCTGTTGTCCTTTGCGTTATGGACTTCACGTTCATCGGTGGCAGCATGGGGTGCGTCGTGGGGGAGAAGGTCACCCGTGCCGTGGAATTGGCCACGGAGAAGAACTGGCCCGTCATCGTCGTCTCCGCCTCCGGCGGCGCGCGCATGCACGAGGGAGCGCTTTCCTTGATGCAGATGGCGAAGACATCCTGCGCCATCTCTCGTCACGACGCCCAAGGGGGGCTTTTCATTTCAGTCCTCAGCAACCCTACCACCGGCGGGGTGATGGCCTCCTTCGCGGCCCTGGGGGACCTGATCGTGGCGGAGCCCGGAGCGCTCATCGGCTTCGCGGGACCGCGTGTGATCAAAGAGACCCTCCGGCAGCAGCTCCCCGACGGTTTTCAGCGTTCGGAGTTCCTCCTTCCTCACGGATTCCTGGATCAAATCATCCACCGCAAGGACTTGAGGAGCTCTCTTGTGGACTTCCTCGATCATCTTTGGACCTATGCCGAGGGGGAGGTCCAAACGGAGTGGCTTGAACCCTCGTTTCCGCCTCAAGAAGAGGACACCGAGACGGTGGAGGAGGGGACGGACACGGGGGAAGGCGACAAGAGCGAGCCCTCGCCCGAGGGCGAGGAAGCCGCGAAGACCCCCTGACATCGCCCCCCATGGAAAAAGCGGGGCGCTGGGACCTCTTCCGGGATTCCCGAAAGAATTTGGACTTGTCCCGCCGAAACCTGACCTTAGAATTGCTCCGCACGGCTCAAGGGTCTCGATCCTAAAGCCTTGCACGACAACACATTCCCCGATAGCTCAATTGGTAGAGTAGGTGACTGTTAATCACTTGGTTGCTGGTTCGAATCCAGCTCGGGGAGCTCGACACCCAAGATGTGTCGCGATCATCCAAGGCCGCCGATTCACCTCGGCGGCCTCATTCTTTTCCCCTCCGCCCCCAACCTCCCAGCACCCCAAGCCTTGGGTTCCCCGCCCCGCCACCCAGCCCCGTTCGCACCTCCGTCCACTCCAACCCTCTCCACCAACCCCGTCCCCGTCTTCCTCGACCCCGCGCCCGAACTCTCTCCCAACTCTCTCCTTCCCCCCGATTCCCCCGCAAATCGCTTAACACCGCGACCGCTTCATGCCTCTGATCAGATCCCACCCGGCGTAGGTTCAGAATTCGATCGCCAGCCGCTCCGAACTGCCGCCCGGCTATCATGGGCTGTGGGCGGAATCTCCCGTCATTCGAGGTCTGAAGCGCGAATCGACCCCCCGAGCTAAATTCACTTTCCTCGCCATGGCACATGTGAATGGGTGTAGGATGGCACTGATGCTCAGCCTGCGGGGCCGAGGTCACTCGGAAGTGGTCCACCGGGTCGACCACACGTGCCGACGCGAGGCGAGACTCATTCGAGACGCGCTTGCCTATATGTCCCCGAGCCAGGGATGCCGCCCGTCAGAGCGAAATCGGCCACCAGCTCCTCGTCTGAAAAGCTACAATGTGGAGATCAGCATGCGAAGAACCGTCGACTTAATCTTCTACGTGCTCCTGACCTGCACGGTCTTACAAGCGCAAAACGGTTTCTCGGTGTCCCCTCAGTCGCTTATGGCAGCAACCAGTTGCTTTGACCGCGTGGGCGACATTGATGGCGATGGCGACGACGACATCGTTAGCTTTGGATGCACACAGCTTTCCTATTCAATCAATAATGGTGGAGGGGTATTCTCGCCTCCAGTACCCATCTACCCCCCGGTGTCAGCGTAGTTGTCGCCCGAGTTTGGGGGCCGAGGGGACCCAGCAAGAAGCGTAGCTTCTCGATGGGCTCGGCCCTTCCCGCCGCAGGCGGGACGCCCCCGAGGGGGCGCGGCATTGAGATCGATTCTCAGGGGGCGGTGGAGAGATCGGAATGCCGAGTTACACGGACGGGTTCAAGGCCAGGATGGTTCAACGAATGGCCGGCCCGGAAAGGATCAGCGCGAATGCGCTTTCATTCGAGGTGGGAGTTTCCCAGGGCACCTTATCGCGATGGCTGCGGGAGGCGGGTA
>DRQF01000029.1 GCA_011369445.1 Planctomycetota bacterium
CCTCAACGTCATCGTCGAGAATCACGGCGGCTATTCGTCGGACGGCTCGTGGCTGTCCGGCGTGATTCGCAGCGTGGGCGATCCCCGTTTGGGGACGCTCCCCGACTTCGGCAACTTTCACATTCAGGGCGACACCTGGTACGACCGCTACAAGGGCGTGAAGGAATTGATGCCTTTCGCCAAGGGGGTCAGCGCCAAGAGCCACGACTTCGACGCGTCGGGCAACGAGACCCACACCGACTATCGGAAGATGCTACGCATCGTACTCGCCGCGGGCTACCACGGCCGCATCGGCGTCGAATACGAAGGCGGGCGCCTCTCGGAAACCGAAGGGGTCAAGAAAACCAAGGCTCTCCTCGAAACCGTCCGCAAAGAGATCGCCGCCGAACGCACCAAGCCCCGCTGATCGCCGGGCGTGAGTCCCCTCGCGGCAACGCAGCACACCCGCGACACGACATCCCACGGCGTGTGCAAACACGTGCCCCTCGACGGCGGCGAGGGCGCCGCCGCTCGGCGAATCGTTGCGCCCCACCCCCAAGACGATTCGCCGCGTCTGCGCACGATTCCCCGGATCGATGCCGAAAGTCCCCCGGCACCCGCGTGCCGGGACCTTCCGACCGGAAAGATCTCTCGAGATTGCCCGTCTCCTTCACCCCTCCCTTGACGTCTGAATAGGTGGCGTCAGGTGTTCCTTCGAGGCGTGGAGAAAGGGAGTCATGGTGGACGAACCTCATGATGGGCTGACTCGACACGTTCTGAGCGATGCGAGAAGGATGGAAGTCCTCCTGAAGCGTCTGCCCGAACCGCCTCTCCCCTGGGTCGGACAGTTGGGCAAGCTTGTACGATTGTCGTCCGCCTTTGTCGACAGCTCTCTCGAGCGCCGTCAGGCGGACCTCGTTTTCGCCGGTCAACCCACCACTGACGGGACGCCCGGCGTGTGCGTCCTCTTCGAACACCAGAGCACACCCAACTCCGATATGCCGCTGCGTGCCCTCGAGTACGCCACCCATATCATGAGGGAGTTCCGTCAAACCTACGGCCCAAGGGCGGACCTGCCCCGTCTCCACATCGTCGTGCTGTATCACGGCGACAGACCCTGGAACGGCCCCCTGTCCTTGAACATCGACAAGGACGGGGCTCCCTCCTCGCACCTCACCTGCCGCATTGACCTCATCGACCTCGCCCGCATCAGCGACGAGGAGATTGAGGAGCGCCTGGGACCGGGGCTCCTCGCCTTGGTGGCGCTCGTCTTGAAGCATGGGCGACGGCCCGAGATGGGCAGTAAGATCCCTTCGTGGGACCGCCACTTCGCGGCGGCGCTCGATGAAAATGGAGGCATAGACGGCATCCAGGCCTGCGTATGCTATCTTTTGGAAGTTTCCGACGTGGGCCTGGGAGACATCGAAGCTCTTCCCTTTGCGCGGCGCTCATGGGAGGTTCAGATCATGCTGAAGACCACAGGACAAAAACTCAGAGAGGAAGGTCGCATCGAGGGCCGCGAGCAGGGGCTCAAAGAAGGCATCGAACGAGGCATCGAACGAGGCGTCGAGCAAGGCATCGAGCGAGGGATAGCGATGGGCATCGAAAAAGGCCGTGTCGAGGAGAGGTCGGAGATGCTCCGCCTCATTCTCCGGCGGCGGTTCGGCGACATTCCCAAGGCTCTGGAAACCCGCATCCAAGGGGCGTCCCCCGAAACCCTGAAGCGCCTCATCGAAGCCGCCCTCGACGCCGACGATCTCTCCGAGCTCCTCGAGGTCTGAGCGCCGTGATCACCATCCCTTGCCTCGCATGAGTCTCCCGGCACGCGCGTGCCGCGCAGGAGGGGAAGCACCGTGGAATCGGTGGCTGAAGGCACCGCTCCATTTCGCGACGCCTCGTTGGGCTTCGTCGTAGCCGAAGTCCCCTCCCTTGCGATTTGCGGCATACCCGGGCCCGAAAGTCAAGGCGTGATGTCGAGGATGATCGCGTTGGTCACCCGGAGATCGCCGGGCTGCACCAGCATCAAGCCCTGAAACGTGATGGCGAACGGTAACGGCAGCCCCACGGTATTGGTAACGGTCCACGGCGTGGGCGTCGAGGGCACAAGCTGCGGCGTGGAGGGCGTGAGGTTATCCGTGAGGAGAAACGATCCCGGGTCCAAGCCGACCGGCGGAAGGCAGAGCGAGCCCAGGCCGGCGGGAAGAACGAATTCCAGGGCCGTCGTCGGCACCGCGAGATAGCCGGCGATCACGAAGGGCGCCGGGGAGCCACTCACCGAAGGCTGGACGACGGAGAACAAATACGGCGTGTTGACCGGGATCGACACGCGACGCTGGCCGCCGCCGGCCGAACCGTCGATCAAGAGGAGATCCTCACCCGCCGTGCCGTCCGCGCAGTCCGAGAAGAGCGCTCTCGGATTGAGACCACTGAAGACCCACCCCTTGCTGGCGACCCCTAGGCCCACTGCGAAGTCCGGGAAACCGTCGCCATCGACGTCGCCCAGTCCCGCCACGGACGTCCCCAGCCTCGAAGTCAGGGAACCGACGAAGGCCTCGGGGCTAAGCCCCTGCGGCACGAGTGCGTCATTGAGGAGATCGCCGGTGGCTCCGTCAACGAGGAGTACCCGGCCGGCCCATTGCCCTCCGATGGAGAAGAACCGGGGCGCCCCGAGGACGTAGTCCTCCGATCCGTTCCCGTCCAAATCACCGACGAAGGCGAGCGAGAAACCGAGTCCCGCACCAGATGCGCCCGACCGCATGCGAATCAGATTCAAAGTGGCCCCATCGTAGAGCCATGTGCGGCCATCGCCGCCGATGGCGGTCTCGTCGCCCACCAGGATCTCCGGCACGCCGTCGCCATTGAGGTCACGATCCGTTGCGAAACCACTTCCGAAGTCGGGCCCGGCCCCCAAGGGCGCGACCGTGGCCAAGCTTGCCGCGCTTCCGCCGGCAAAGATCGAGAACCCCCGGGACGCTCCCCCCGCCAGCCGATGCGCGACGATCAACTCATCCTTGCCGTCGCCATCGCGGTCGGCCACGAAACTGAGACCCTGTCCGAAGGTCTCCCCCACCGCTGTCCCCGTGATGGTCTGCAAGAGAACGGCGGTCGTGCCCTGGGAGGGTGGGAGCCCGGAATAGATGCGAACCCGCCCCGCGTCGACGACGCCCTGAGAATCGAAGGACGGAGCGCCCACGGCGAAGTCGGGAACACCATCACCGTTCCAGTCACCACCGGCGGCGACGACCGATCCGAATCCAGAATCGGCACCGGAATCGACGACACTCGAAATCGTGGCGCCCGTGGCCCCTGAAAGAATGCTCAATTCTCCCGCGCCCGATTGGGCTCCCGGAATCCCGCCCACGACATCCGCCACGCCATCACCGTCGACGTCGCCAAGGGTTTCCAGGCGCGCCCCCAGCCGGTCCCCCGGTTGCGCGCCGTCGACGGTCCAAAGCACCTGCCCCGTGGTCGGCGACCAGGCTCGGACGCGACCGCGATCGCCATTCCATCCTGGACTTCCCCACACGACGTCGGGCTTGCCGTCTCCGTCGAGATCTCCGGGGGCCGCCACGGCCTCTCCGAGGCCCTCACCGGGGCGGGAGAGGTTTCCCAGTACGTTCTTCGACGCAGACAGCTGGAAAAACGAGCGATACCAGGTGATGTCGTCTCCGGAGAGATTGGCTGAAACGACGTCCAATCCACCGTCTCCATCCACGTCCGCGGTGACGACTCTGAAGGCCCCATCTGCGGAATTGGAAATCACACGCCGCGGCCCGAAGCTCCCCCCGCCCAGACTTTCGAACCATGACACCGTGCTATCAGCGGCAGAAGGTAACAGGACATCCTCATCGCCGTCCCCGTCCAAATCCACGGCATGGACATCGTGAGGGTGGTCGGGTTCAAGGGAGATGACCTGCTGGGGGCCGAACGAGCCGTTGCCGAGATTCTCATACCAGGCTGCCGCAACCCCGAACGTCGCGGACGATACGATATCCACGTCACCGTCACCGTCCACGTCGCCAGCCGATACGCCAGCGGCGCCAAAGTCCTGAGATACAAGAACATTCCCGAAACTGAAGGTGCCGCCGCCTTGGTTGGCGAACCAGACGAACTGATTCCCATTTGCAGCCATCACATCCAAATCGTTGTCACCGTCCAGGTCCGCGGCGTGGACGCTGCGAGTTCCAAACTGGAGAAGACTGCCGACCGAATGGAAGAAAGATGCAAAGGTGTTGTTGCCGAGGTTCTCGTACCACACGAGTCGATTCCCCGCCCCCATGAGGATGTCGATATCCCCATCCCCATCCACATCCGCCCCTTCGATGTCCTCCGGCATGTGAGAAAGGGTGTTGATGGTCTGGGGTGGACCGAAAGCGCCACCCCCGAGATTCTCGTACCTGTTGATCTTCCCGACACGAAGGGCCGCGAACGGGTCGGCGTCGCCGTCCCCGTCCAAGTCGGCCACACACACCGCCACGACACAATCCGCCTGAGAGTCGATAATCTGGGGCGGGCCGAACAACCCGGCTCCGACATTCTCCTGCCAAGCGACGGTGTTCGCGAAGAAGGCTGCCCACAGGACGTCGAGGTCGCCGTCTCCATCGAGATCAGCCGCGGCGACACTCATCGGTCCGTCGGTCGGGGCGGTGACCGTGAGAGGCGGGCCGAACCCTCCGCCTTGAGCCAGGAGCGAAACGGGGAGGAGAATGACAGCGAGGGCCAGAGCAGCACGGGAGAATGATGGCATGGCGAAACTCCGTCGGGGGCGAACATGTCAGGGCGCGACCCCCATCATAGCGGTCGAGGACTCCGCCCGCTACGCCGTTCTTGCGCGATTCCATGGCCGCGCAAACAATTCTCTATGATTTCCGGAACTCTCGCATCCGCCAAAACACCTGGTACTGCAGGTACAAATGCGAGAGGGACGGAGGCCCTTCGCGAAAGCGCGTCG